>DATBAZ010000106.1:0-11805 GCA_036271255.1 Alphaproteobacteria bacterium | reverse complement strand
GTGATGCAGGGCTCGACCGTGGTCATCAATCCGCCGGACGGATCGATGGCCCGCTATATCGAGTCGCTGAAGACGATCCGGGGGCAGGGCACCCAATATTTCGCACCCGGCCACGGCTTTCTGATCGGCGCGCCCGACGACATGATCGAGCTTCTGATCCGCCATCGCGAGCTCAGGGAATACAAGGCGCTGCTGGCGGTGCGCGAGGCCGGCACGGCGAGCCTGGAGGCGCTGACCCCCGTCGTCTATGACGACGTGCCCGAATTCAAGCATCCCTGGGCGGCGCGCTCGCTGCTGGCCCATCTGGAGAAGCTCAAGGAAGACGGCGACATCGTCGAGAAAGACGGTGAGTGGACGGCGCTTTAGGCTCTGACTACTTCCGCGACGCGCGTACCCGGCGGACCAGAGTCGGCGCCGGGGCGGGCAGCGAGTTCTCAGTCAGGGCCTTCAGCTGGTTCAGCCCGTCCTCGATCTGGCGCAGCGGCTCGCGCAGCATGTTGGCTTGGTTGATCCCTTCCTTGGCCAGGCCGCGATAGATCACGTCGGTGATCGCATCGGCCGCCTCGTCGGGCGAATAGTCGCCGACGCCGCGCAGATAGCTGAAGGCATAGTGCTCGACGCCGCCATAGATCATGGCGCGGATCACGGCGTCGGGAACGTCGCTGCGGAATTCGCCCGAGGTCTTGCCTTCGGCGATGATGTCCAGCGTGCGCCGCGTATAATTGCGGGACAGTTCATAGATCGCGGTATTGCGGTATTCCGGGCCGGGGCGGAGCTCGTAGACGATCAGCTTGGTCATCTCCGGCTCTTCATGCATGACGTTGAGATGACCCCAGATCATGAAGCGCAGGCGATTCCAGGTGCCTTCGATTGCCTCCAGCTTCTGGTCGTAGTCCCAGATCAGGCCTAGATACCATTGCTCGACTGTCTTGATCAGCAGGTCGCGCTTGGTCGGAAAGTAATGGAACACGCTCCCTTCGACCACGCCGGCGCGCTCGGCGATCTCGCTCACCAGCGTGTCGCTGTAGCCCTTTTCGCAGAAGAGTATGCGTGCGTGCTTCAGAATGTCGGCCGCGCGTTCCTCCCGCGACAGACGGCTACCTTCCTTATGGGCATGTTTTTTATACATTTATCCCGGTATCCGCTGACTGCGTTTCATTGTTAATACTTGTATCCCCCGCTAAAATTTTTGCTTTAGCCCGCGCTGTTGGGGCCTTTGGTAATTTTAGCTTAATACTAGGAGCAGCATGACATTGAGGAGGTGTCAAGAACTTCCCTATGCCGGAGGGGATCGCCAGCGAAATTGGTGAGCAAAGCTGACATTTTTCTAAATGTGCATCCAGTTTCGAAATAACCGTCGCGGGAGGCCAGTAAAGACACCCACCGGTTCGCGTACGGTATCGTACCGTTATCGCAGCAGCCGGTCGGGGCTGAGCGTCCAAGCGCCGAATTTGCCGATGGACACATTGAGCGAGACTTAATACTGTTTCCCGATACTAATGTCCCGCGGACGGGGCGAATTTGTCCCCAGCGGACAATCCGGGTCAGGAACAGGCGCGCCGCAAAGGCGTGAAAAAACAAGGGGAAGAAACATGTCCAGCCAGTCTAAATGGGTGGTGGCGGCTCTGCTTTCGAGCGCCATGGCGATACCGCTTCTGACCATGGGGCCGGTTCTTGCCGCGGGCGCAGGTGGCCCGGACCTCAAGCAGCCCGCGGGCAAGGACTGGCCGGCGGTGGCCGGCGGCTGGGACAACAACCGCTTCTCCACGCTGAAGCAGATCGACACCACGAACATCAAGCAGCTGGGCGGGGCCTGGATGCACAAGTTCGAAGCCGAGCAGTCGCGCGCTTCGCCGGTCGTCGCCGACGGAATGATGTTCATCACAGCAGGCGCGCATGTCTATGCCCTCAACCCGGCGACGGGCGAGGAGATCTGGAACTTCAAGCCCGAGGCGGCGGCCTCCGGCATGTACAAGGGCGTCGCGGTGGGAGAGGGCATGGTCTTCGTCGGCCTGTCCAACGCGCATATCGTGGCGCTGAAGGAAAAGACGGGTGAGCTGGTATGGACCGGCATCGTCGGCGACGATCCCGCCGTGAAGGGGCAGGCGCTCCCGGCCGGCCCGACCTATGTCGACGGCAAGGTGATCAGCGGCATGGCGAACGGCGATTACGGCCTGGACGGTCGCATCGTCGCGCTGGACGCCAAGACCGGCAAGAAGCTGTGGCAGTTCAACACCATCCCCGGGCCGGGCGAAGCCGGTCATGACAGCTGGCCCAAGGGCGACGACATCTACAAGAAGGGCGGCGGCGGCGTCTGGGTCAACGGCGCGGTCGATCCGGCGCTGGGCCTGATCTATTTCGGCGTCGGCAACCCGGTGCCGCAATGGGGCGGCGAGCTCAGGGGCGGCGACAATCTCTATACCGACAGCGTGGTCGCGCTCGAGATCAAGACCGGCAAGCCGCGCTGGCACTATCAGGTCGTCCATCACGACATCTGGGAGCAGGACCTCGGCACCCCGATGGTGCTCTACGATGCGACCGGCGCCGACGGTAAGCCGCACAAGGCGATCGCCGCGATGCGCACCGACGGCATGCTGTTCCTGCTGGACCGCGCCACCGGCAAGCCGGTCTTCCCGGTCGAGGAACGTCCTGTTCCGCAGGACCCGCGCCTGATGACGGCGCCGACCCAGCCTTTCTCGAAAGGCGCCGACCAGCTCGGCCCCAAATGCGAGCCGAAGGAGCAGATCCCGGCCGGCTTCAAGCCGATGTGCGAGTTCGATCCGATCAATTACGACACGCCGAACGCGATGTATCCGATCCTGACCACCCGGTCGGCGCCGATGTCGTACGATCCGCAGACCAAGATGTTCTATGCGGTGGGTTCGCCCGGCTGGCCGCTCTGGATCAAGCGCTACCCGGACCCGAAATTCTTCATCGCCGTCTCCACCGGCGCCGGCATCAAGACCCATGGCGTGATCGCCGCGATCGATGCGAAGACGAACAAGATCGTCTGGAAGAAGGACACGCCTTACGAGATCCAGAACTCCGGCGGCATCAGCACCACCGCCGGCGGCGTCGCCTTCCATGGCGAGCCTGACGGCAACTTCCAGGCCTACGACGCCAAGACCGGCGACCTGCTGTGGCAGTTCCAGACCGGCACCAACGCCGGCGGCGCGCCGATAACCTATGAGGTTGCCGGCACCCAGTACGTCGCCATCCCCGCCGCCAGCGCGCTGTGGGCGTTCAAGATCGGCGGCACGGTCCAGCCGCTGCCGGCCCCGACGCCGCCCAAGACCGAGACCCAGATGAGCGGCCGCGTTACCTCGGCCGACCAGGTCCAGTTCAGTCCTGAGATCAGCGACACGGGCCTCGAATTCGTCCGCAAGACGATCGACGAGCACGCCCTCGCGCCGATGCGGATCAAGGTCGCGGCCGGCGCCAAGGTGACGTGGACGAACTCCGGCAAGGAGGTCCATGACGCCACGGCGATGGACGGGTCTTGGACAACCGGCGACATCCAGCCGGGTGCGACCGGCAGCTACACCTTCACCAAGGCCGGAACCTACGACTATACGTCGAAGAGCGAGCCCTGGCTGCATGCACAGGTCATGGTGGAGGAAGCAGCGCCGGCTGCACCGGCCCCAGCAGCGCCAGCCAACAAGTAAAGCCTAGCCAGATCGGGGAGGATCGAGTGAACGGGAAAGCACTGGCGGCTTTGGCCGCATTCGGACTCATGACGGGTCCAGTGGCAGTCCAGGGGGCTCGGGCCGCCGACGCGCCCAAGCCCTCCGCCGACACCATCACCGGCAAGGTCGCCAGCGCCAAAGGGGCGGAGGCGGGGGTCTGGGTCATCGCCGAGACCACCGGCCTGCCGACCAAGTTCGTGAAGATCGTCGTCACCGACGACCAGGGCCGCTATCTGCTGCCTGAGCTTCCCAATGCCAGGTACAAGGTCTGGGCCCGCGGTTACGGCCTGGTGGATTCCGACCCGGTCGAGCTCAGCCCCGGCCAATCGGCCGACCTCAAGGCGGTGGTGGCGCCCTCGGCCAAGGAAGCCGCCGAGTATTATCCGGCCAACTACTGGTACGCGCTGCTGGAGCCGCCGCCGAAGAGCGATTTTCCCGGCACCGGCTCGAACGGCAACGGCATCGCGCCGACCATGACCAGCCAGCAGATCTGGCTGGCCCATATGAAGGAGAACTGCCTCTACTGCCACCAGATCGGCGACAAGGCGACGCGCCAGCTGGCCTCGACCGGCAGCAGCGTCGAGGGCTGGGCCCAGCGCATCCAGATGGCGCGAGCCCCGGGCGACGTGACGGTCGGGAATTTCGGCAAGGACTTCTCGGCCATCATGCAGAACAACATGGCCCATTACGGCCGTGAGCGCGGGCTGAAGATGTTCGCCAGCTGGTCCGACCGGATCGCCGCCGGCGAGGTTCCCGCAGCGCCACCGCGCCCCACGGGGCGGGAGCGCGATGTCGTGCTCACCGAATGGGACTGGGCCGGCGGCAATTTCGTCCATGACGAGATCACCACCGACAAGCGCACCCCGACGGTCAATGCCAACGGGCCGGTCTATGGCACGGACGATCTGAACGGCCATCTGGTCGTGTTCGATCCCAAGACCAATACCCCGTCCGAGGTCGATATCCCCGGCCTTGCCAAGGCGCACAATATCGATGCCGGCATCCACAACCCGATGCTGGACCAGAAGGGCCGCGTCTGGATGTCGGACATCCGGGGCGATGCGACGCCGAACGCCGATTTCTGCACCGACGGGACCAAGAGCAAATACGCCAAGCTGTTCCCGACCGAGTCCAAGCAGGGGCGCGAAATCGTGCTCTACGATCCGGCGACCAAGAAGATGGAACTGATCCCCACCTGCTTTGGCACCCACCATCTCCAGTTCAGCTGGGACAAGGACAACACGCTCTATTTCTCGGGCGACACCAACGTGATCGGCTGGATCGACACCAAGGTGTGGGACGAGACCCATGACCCGGCCAAGGCCGAGGGTTGGTGCCCGCTGGTGCTCGACACGTCGGGCGACGGCAAGATGACCCAGGACCGCACCGCCTGGATCCAGCCCAAGACGCCCGGCGCCACCGGCGAGGGCGCGACCGAGGGCGGCCCCAAGGGCGAGGGCAACGCCAAGGTCGAAGGCGCCGCCAAGGCCACCGGGCCGCAGGACACGCGGATCAACGGCTTCCTCTATGCCATGGGCATCAGCCCCAAGGACCAGAGCATCTGGATCGCGAAGTACTCGCCGGCGGTGCCGAGCGGGCTGGTCCGCATGTCGCCGGGCAAGAACCCGCCCGAGACCTGCTCGGTCGAATATTACGAGCCGCCGAAGCTGCCGAGCGGCGACTATGCCGCCTTCAACATGCGCGGCGTCGATCTCGATTCGAACGGCGTCGCCTGGGCGGCCTTCGGCTCCGGCCAGATGGGCAGGTTCGACCGGTCGAAGTGCAAGACCCTGAACGGCCCGACCGCGACCGGCCAGCAATGCCCGGAAGGCTGGACGTTCTATGACTCGCCCGGCCCGAAGGTGAAGGGCACCACTGTCGGCACGGCCGACTGGCATTACATGACCTGGGTCGATCAGCAGAACGTGCTGGGGCTGGGCAAGGATGTGCCGATCCTGCCTGGCACCATGTCGGACTCGCTGATCGCGATGGAGCCGAAGACCGGCAAGCAGGTCGTGCTGCGCGTACCCTATCCGATGAACTTCTATACCCGCGGCATGGACGGGCGCATCGACGACCCGAAGGCCGGCTGGAAGGGCAGGGGCTTGTGGGCCGACTATGGCGGCGTGCCGCTCTGGCACACCGAGGGCGGCGAAGGCACGCAGGGCAAGATCGTCAAGTTCCAGCTTCGCCCCGACCCGCTGGCGGACTGAGCTGTTCGGAGGGAGGGGACGAATGGCGGTCGAGCACGTCAATCCGGACACCCTGTTCCGGCTGCCGGCCTTCTCGCAGATCGTCGTGGCGCCGCCGGGGCGGCTGGCGTTCATCGCCGGCCAGGGGCCGTTCGATCCTGAGTTCAACCTGGTCGGCGGCGACGATCTGAAGGCGCAGACGATCCAGGCCTTCCGCAACCTGACGGCGGCGCTGGCGGCGGTCGGCGCGACGCCGGCCGATGTGGTCAGCTCGACCTTTTATGTCGTCGAGCTGGACGAGGCGAAGACCGGGGAATTCGTCGCCGGCATGAACGCGGCGCTGGACGGCGATCCGTTCCCGCCCAACGCCTCGACCATCGTCGGCGTGACCCGTCTCGGCCACCCGGCGATGAAAGTCGAGATCAGCGCGGTGGCGGCGATCCCGGGCTGACGGCTGGCTACTTCTTAGCCAGCTTTTCCAGCTTGTTCGGCCCGACCGCGCCGACGGCGGCCTTGAGGTCGTCCATGTCGGCGCCCTCGCCGTCCGCCTCGACCATGAAGCGGTCGGCGACCAGCACGCCGTACTTGCCGCTCTTGCTGTCCTTGTTCCACTCCTCGGTCGTCATCCGGCCGTCGACCTTGCCCATCTTCTCATAGCCGGTGGCGGTCTGCTTCGAGGTTTCCACCCCGAATGCGCCGGCGAGTGCAGCAAAGCCCCCCGCCGCGTTCAGGTCGGTGATCGACAGCTGCATATGGGCGTCGCCCTTGGCGTACTTGGCCTCGACATTGGTTCCGGAAAACCCGGCGACCCCGCCGGAATTCGCCTCGACGTCGCCGCGCGAATAGCCGGAGACTGAGGACGGCAGATAGTCCTTCAAAATGTCGGCCGAGATCGCCGCCACGGCTTTGCTGTCGCCGGCTTCGCCATTAGCGCTGGCGGCGGCCTGCTGGCCGGCAGCCTCCATCTGCTTGGCGGCCGCGTTCAGCTTGTCGAGATCGACGGTGGCGCCGCCGATATGGAGCGTGCCGGCGCTGCCGTCGCTGCCCGAACTGCTGCTGAGATGGCCGCCGCCGGAAGCCGAGATCGCCCCGAACCCGAGCACGCCGACGACCGCGCCGATGATGAGGGTGATGACGATGGCGACGACGACGGTGACTGCTGTATAGCCCAACGCCTTGGTCTGGGGCGCATGCATTACGCGCGGCAGGCCGAGATAGAGCAGATAGAGCGAGTACAGGCCACCGAGGAGCGCCAGCGGCGCCAGCGCCGGGACCAGCCCGAGAATGCCCGCGACCCAGGATGCGGTATAGGCATAGACCGCGACCTTCATCGCCTGGATCTGGTTCTTCTGCCCGTCGAAGCTGGGCGCCAGCGCATTGACGATCGCCGCCAGGATGTAGATGCCGACGAGGGCCAGCACATATTGCAGGATAGCCCCGACCAGGGCGCCGACGAATGGCGGCCGGTAGGTGACGCCGAAGAAGCTGTGGCCGAAGACCTGCCCGCCGATGAACCCGGCGACCGGCGTGATCGCGGCCAGGATCATGGCATAGCCGGTATAGAGCCCGCCGACGGTTGCCGGCTCCTGGTCGATCACGCTCCAGGTTTCGGCCGGCTTCGTCAGAATGCTTTTGACCCGGTCGACGAGACCGGACTTGTTGAAGTCACTCGCGATAGTCATCTGTACCCTCCCTTACTTGTTGCATCGGATGGCGATGGACGATCTTCTCTACGCTGCTTCGGCTCGCTCGGTTCAGCTCCCCCAATTCTCTGAAAAATTGAGCCTTTACGCTCGGCCTCGACTCACATGACCGAATTCTACGCCAATCCGGGGCCTGAGGACCCAGAATTCTTCGCCCTGCTGACCGGCAGCTATGCCCGTCTAACCGGCGAGCCGCTGGGCGCGGTCTCGGCCGCCTGGCTTTATCGCGAGGCGCCATTCGTGGTCCTGGCGCACAATACCGACGCGGATCCGCGATTCATCTACGCTAACCGGGCGGCCCAGGCCTGCTTCGGCTATGGCTGGGAAGAATTCGTGACTTTGCCGTCCCGCCTGTCGGCTGAGGCAGCGCTGCGCGCAGAACGCCAGGGGATGCTCGAAGCGGTCACGCGCGACGGGTTCGTTGCCGATTATGGCGGCATACGCATCGCCAAGTCCGGCCGGCGTTTCCGTATTCTCGATACGATTATCTGGCAGTTGGTGGACGAGGCCGGGCTTATACGCGGCCAGGCGGCCACATTCGCCGAATGGGAATGTCTCTAAGGCCGGCTGACCGCCAACCGCAGGGCCGCGCCCACGCTGCCGGCCCGGCGCATCTCACCGAACAGCTGCCGCCAGCCGCCGAAAGCGAGCTCCAGGGTCGAACGGGAGCGCAGCGGATGGACCAGGCCGTACTGCAGCGTGTCGCCGGGCTTGAGCGCGGCGAAGGTGCCGAACAGCCGGTCGAAGACGATCACCATCCCGCCGTAATTCTTGTCGAGATAGGCGCCGTTGCAGGCATGGTGCACGCGGTGATGGGCGGGCGTGTTCAGCACCCATTCCAGCGGTCCCAGCCGGATCGGCGCCTCGGTATGCAGGAAGAACTGGTATTGCAGGTCGACCGCCAGTATGGCGAGCACCAGCTTGAGGTCGAACCCGGCCATGACCACCGGCACATAGACGATCCACCCCAGCGAGAAGAAATTGGTCCAGCCGAGCCTGAGCGACGACAGCAGGGTCAGCTCCTCGACCGAATGGTGGACGATATGGGTCGCCCACGGCCAGCGAAGCTCGTGGCTGAGGCGGTGGAACCAATAATAGCCGAACTCGACCAGAACGAAGCCGGCCGCCCAGGTGCGCCAGTCGTCGAGCGGCCAGTGCACCGGCATCAGGCGTGTAACCAAGCTAAAAACCAGGGCGATCAGTGCCCCGTTGACGAGGCCGACGAGAACATGGCCGGCGGCGATCCTGGCGGACCCCCAGGCATCCGCCCGGTCGTAGCCGCGACCGCTCCTGAGCCGCCATGCCAATTCGGTCAGCCCTGCAAGCAAGGCAATGCCCAGCACGATCGGTGACGGTTGGATATGGTCCAAGAACAGCCCTCTGCGGCAAATGCGGCGATCAGGGCAAGTATATCATCCGATTCCGAAACTTTGACACAAAGAATCTCAAACTTGATTCATATATTCGGCAAGCGTTTGGCGCAGCTGCCGGATGCGGATTTCCTGATAGCCACCCAGCGTCACCTTCCCGTTACGGTTGCCGCGCAGGCCCCGCTGCACCCGTGGCATCATGACGGCGTCCTGGTCGATCACCGGCCCGTAATACGAGAGTTCGGCCACGTCGCCGAAATTCTCATCCGGTTTCAGCACCCGGGTCGGCGCCGGGGGCGGCCGCTCGCCGGCATAAGGCAGCAGCAGCCAGACCTCGAAGATCGACTTGTTCGGATCGTCCCCATCCGGCCGTGAGCGATAGGCCAGCGGCGAGCCGAAGCCGCCGAACACGATCAGGTTGGGGAACAGATTGTACTCGATGACGTCCAGCACCTCGCTGTCGGAGAGATGGCTCAGGTCTACTCCGAACGTGCTGTCGTAGAAGCCGCGCAGATTGGCGACGATCCGGCCGCGCACGGTCTCCCCGGCCTGAAGCGGCCCGTCCTGGCACAGGCCGAACTTCACGGCCGCGGCCAGCGTGCGCTCCGGCGTCATCTTGCCGCCCAGATGCGGGCTCGACACGCCCGACGGATTGATCATGCGCGAGATGTGCCGCTTGCCGCTCCACACGTCGTATTGTGAATTGATGTCGCCGAAAAAGGGCAGGGATTCGGAATGCAGCCCGATGACGTGGAAGGTTTCGATGAAGGCCTCGATCGTGACCTTCCAGTTGCAGTCCAGCGGCTTGACCACATGGGCCGCGGTGAAGCGATCCTCCATCGGCCAGCGGGCGAAATGTTCCGGGAGACCCTCGAGGTAATCTTCCAGGGGGCCGGCCCCCGGCTCGAAATTGACGAAGATGAACCCGCCCCAGCGGTCGAGCTTGACCGGGGTCAGTGCGAAGGCGCCGGGTGCCGCGTCGCCGAAATCCCAGGCGCAGGTGAGCTGCTTCAGCTCGCCGTCGCAGTCCCAGGTCATGGCATGGAAGCCGCAGCGGATGCGCGGCGAATTGCCGTGCCCGTCGGCCAGGCGCGTGCCGCGATGCGGGCAGGAATTGACGAAGGCGCGTAAGCGACCGTCGCGGCCCCTGATCACCAGGGCCGACATATCGGCAATGTCATAGACGGTGAAGTCGCCCGGGTTCGGCACCTCGTCCTCGCGGCAGGCCACTTGCCAGCAGCGCGACCACATTGTCTCGACCTCGCGCCGGTGGAAGGCCGGGTCGAGATAGGCGTCGATCGAATATTCGGCGCCCGGGATCGCGGCGACGTCGCCCTCGCCCATGAAGGCCGGCGCCGGCTTCACATCTGCCGCCAGAATCTCCGCCGTCGATATCCCCGGACACCGCCCGCCCCGCCGCTGATCGTCAGGCATGAGAAGCTTCCCCGTCTGCTTTGATTACGCGCAGATTAGGCGTTCACGCGATGGCTGCCAATGCGGTGTTTATCGGGGCGGCCAATAGGGTGCCGTTACCAGAACGGCCCACGCTGGGCCCACTCCGGATGGAGCCGGAACGGCTTGCTGGCCGGTGGAGCGGCGGCTGGGAAGGTTGAAAGGGGTTCGGCGAGGGTGTCGGTCACGGGCTCGGCAATTCCGCCCGGTTCAAGCGCGGTGAGCACATCGTCGCCAAACGGAACGGCAGCTGACATCCCAATCCTCCTGACATCGACCGAACTTCAAACGTGAAACCCGGCGATGCGTTCCATCGGCGGCCTGCGACGAGACGGCGCTGTGAAAGTTCAGGCGGGTATCGCCGGCGGATTTGGTTTAAGAATTGCGGAAATGGCGCCGGCAAAGCTCCGGCATGGGAGAGATGGGGAGGCGATATGCCCGATTATTCGATGGACGAGGATCCGGACTATTGGCAGGCGCCTGAGCGGTTCCGCGCCCTGTTCGAGAGGGTACAGTCCTTCGGCTTGCGCGCCTCCTATTTCCCGCTCGGCGACCCCGGTAACGATTCAACGCCGGTGGCCGTGACGGTCGAGATGCCGCCCGGCTTCACGATCATGCGCCACGCCCATCCCTGCGACCGCTTCGAGGTGATCGTCCGCGGCACGCTGAAGGATGGTGACCGGACCCTACGCGCCGGCGACGTGATGACCTCGAAGGCCCACGAAATGTACGGCCCCAAGACCGCCGGCAAGGACGGCTGCACCACGATCGAGGTCTTCGGCACCGCCAACGGCGTGACCCAGCGGATCGAGGAACGGCCGGGCGGCAAGGTCGAAACGGTGGACCTGACGCAGCTCGACGTGGCGTTCAAGCATCTGGAGTAGTGGCCGTTAAGGCTCCAGCCCGCCTGCGCGCTGGAGTGCGTTTTCGATTGCCGCCACGGGGTCGGGCAAGCCGCCGAATTGTCCCTCCTGGTCGCGCACCGTCCTGGTCTGCCCATCGATGGTGATCGAGACATTCCGGACAGTGCCCTCCGCGGGGCCGCCGCCGTAGCTGTCCTTCAGAGAAAAGAAATCCGCGCGCCGGAAGCCGTCGATCAGGCTTAAGACCTGGCTCTGCGGGATCGTCGCCTGGAAATGCTGCTCGGACAGGACCGACGTGTTGGCGGTCTCGACCGTGCCGTCGCCATGGACGGTCACGGCGCGCGGCAGGCGCCTGGGGCCGTCCTCGTTATAGGCCATCACCACCTGGTTCACGTCGGTGACTTTGGGAAACGGCGTGTGGGCCGTCGGCCGATCCTGCTCCGGCACAAGCGTGAACTGTCCCACGAACCAGGCATGGACCGGATGGCCCTCCGCCTGGAACGGTACGAACCGCCAGGCTCGGATTTTGACGACAGCCG
>DATBAZ010000105.1:0-2659 GCA_036271255.1 Alphaproteobacteria bacterium | reverse complement strand
GTGTCGCAGGAGGTCTATGTCGACACCGGTGCGCGGCAGCTGCCCTGGACCAGCTCATCGCTGAGCCGGGTGCTGTATTTCGGGCGCGACGCCGATGCCCCGACCGGCGACGATGCCCAGATCATCGACGATCGCCGCAAGTTGCTGCTCGACATCGCGACCGTCCCGCCGCAGTCGAAGGCCTATGTCGAGGCGGTGGCGGCCCAGGAGGACCTCAAGCTCGCCGACCTCTATTCGATGCTCGAGGTGATCAACAGCGGCAAGGGCGATGTGACCGGCGGCGGCCAGCAGTCCCTGCTCGATGTCGCCAAGCGCGTCCGCGAGGTCCTCGACGACCCGATCCTGTCGGGCGCACCGACCGATCCCGAACTCGCCCGGCTCGACGGGCTCGCCAACAAGGCGATCGCGGCGGGCGCCTTCAGGCTTGCCTTCGGCTATCGCCAGCAGGAGGCGAAGCGCGCCGCGGCGATCGAAAACGGCCTCGATACGCAGCAGGCGCAGATCGACAGCACCCGCCGGGAGCTGGCGGGCGTGTACGCCCGGGTTGCCGAGGCGGCCATGTACAACCTCAACACAGGCGCCGAGGCCGACGCGTATCGGCGTGCTGCCAAGCAATCGGATGCGTTCGACAAATCGGTCTCCCTGCGGCTGCGGCTGCGCGCCGCCAATGCGCTAGCCGACAAGGCCGGCCCGGCCATGGATTTGCACGCTGCGCTGGTCGCCATCGCCCTGTACCAGGACATCCTCAAGCAGATCGACAAGACGGCGACGCCGGCGCTGTGGGCGGCCGTGCAGCTGCGCATGGGCGAGACGATGTGGGAGGCCGCCAATCGGCAGGGCGACCAGAGCCTGCAAGCGTCAGCGGTCGACGCCGCGGCGGCGGCGCTGAAGGTGTTCACCCAGGCCAGCGATTTCCGGCGCTGGTCGGAAGCCGAGCGCCTGCTGGCCGAGTCAATGCGCAATACCGGCCAGACGGCCGAGGCGATGGTCCTGCTGACCAAGCTGCTCGCCGTGACCGGCAAGGACAGCTCGCCGCTCGATTGGGCCAGGGACGAGGAGGATCTGGGCAACCTCTATTTCGATCTCGGCTTTTCGGGCTCCGACACCGATACCGACCTGCTCACCAAGGCGGCCGTGGCGTTCGCCGCGGCCGCGACCGGATACCAGCACTACGATTCCGGCGGCTATGCCTACATGCTGGCCCGGCAGGCCGACGCCCGGGCCCGCGTCGCACTGAGAACGGGGGATCGCGCGCTTCTGCTGAGTGCGATCGCCGACGGTCGCCACGCGCTGACGATGGAGCCGTCGACCGGCAGCGAGCAATGGGGCAACCAGGCGAAGATGCTGGGCGAGGACATCGCCGCTGCGGGCCCGCTGCTTGACGACGCGGCCCTGGCCAAGGAGGGCCTCGCGACGCTGGCGAAAGCGGAGCGCATCCTCACGACGAAGACGGCCAGGGTCGACTGGGCGCAGATGCGCGAGTCCGACGGCGACGCCTTGAGCTACCTCGGCAAGAAGGGGTCGAAAAACACCGCGCTGCTGCTCCAGGCGGTGGTGGCCTACGGCGAGGCGTCGGAGGCGTTCGACGAAGCCGGCGGCTGGTCGGACGCCCGCGCCCGGACCCGGGTCAAGAAGATCAGGCTGCAGCAGTTGCTCGGCCAGAAGTTGAGCCCCGGCGATATCGCGCTCGCCAATATTCCGCCGCCGGCACCACTCATGGTGAGCGATGCGACGGCCAGCGTCGCCACGATGTACGCCTCGGCACAGGGCGAAGGATTTCGGGTCGAGATCGATCACGCCACGCTGGATGGCAAACCGCTCCAGCTCAGTTTGCGGGTGATAACGGACTACAATTCGGCTGGGAAGATTCCCTCCAACCTCAGCCTGCTTCGCCTTGCGGCCGATATCTCCGGGCTGGGCGATCCCGAAAGCCAGAATGCCAACTACGGAAAGTGCGGCGACCTCGCCGCGCAACCGGGCGAGGTCCGCCTGCACTACGGCAAGGAAAGCGCGCTCAACAGCTGCATTCTGGCGCTGATGGCGCCGGCGGACGCCGCGCTTTGGGAAGCGGTATGGCAGGATTTGCCGGCGCTCATCGCCAAGGCGGCGCAGGGCGGGGACAGCAACGCGGCGCGCATCGATCCGCTCTTTGCGGTCAAGACGGTCACCAGCTTCTGAGCTGCCGCGAGGACCGTGCCGCGGCTTGACCGCCGCAGCCTACTGCGGCCGCTGCAGCTTGCGCCGTTCGGTTTCGCAGGTGCCGCGCCAGTCGCAATCGTCGTAGTGGTCGTTGACGAGGCCCATGGCCTGCATGAACGCATAGACCGTGGTCGGGCCGACGAAGCTGAAGCCGCGCTTGCGCAGATCCTTGCTCAGCGCGCGCGACGCTTCGGTCTCCGAGGCGATGGTGCCGTGGAGGATCGGTGCCGCTGCCGGTTCGGGCTCGAAACGCCATATGTATGCAGCGAAACTGCCGAATTCCTTTTGCAGCTCAAGCACCCGGGCAGCGTTGTTGATCGTCGATTCGATCTTGCCGCGATGCCGGATGATGCCGGCGTCGAGCAGCAGCCGGTCGACGTCGGCCGGCGTCATGCGGGCGACCTTCCTGGGGTCGAAGTTCTTGAACTGCTTGCGGAACTGCTCGCGCTTGCGGAGCACC
>DATBAZ010000104.1:0-3128 GCA_036271255.1 Alphaproteobacteria bacterium | reverse complement strand
AGGCAGCCTCGGGCACAGTGGAAGAGCCGGCGCTGAAGTCATCGAGCGGGCGCTTTCTGGCCGAGCCGGTGAAATCGGGCGCGTGGCGCTGAAGCCGTCCTATCCAACAGGCTCCGCCGCCATCGAACGGGTTCGGTGGTGGCGGCGTCTTGTTGGCTATTGGTCTTTGAGAAGCCGGCTGTGCGACAAGGCCGCACAGCCTCCGCGTCACTTGCCCTTGAGCGCAAGCGCGCTGGTCAGGTCGCCGAGCGGCCTCTCGCCGTGAGCCGCGATCGCGGCGTCGCGCACCGTGATGCCGTGCAGGGTCGGCAGTTCGAAACGGCGCGTGATGAAACGCAGGATCGAGGTCGTGTCCATCGGCGTGTGGTCGACATAACCGTGACGCGCATAGGGCGAAACGACGACGGCCGGGATGCGGGAGCCAGGGCCCCAACGGTCACCCTTCGGCGGCGCCACGTGATCCCACAGGCCGCCATTCTCGTCATAGGTGACGATAACAAGCATATGCGGCCACTGCGGGCTCTTCTCGAGATGCGCGACCACATCGGCGATATGGCTGTCACCGGCCTGGATGTCGGCATAGCCCGAATGCTCGTTGAGGTCGCCCTGCGGCTTGTAGAAGGAAACCTGCGGCAGCTTGCCGTCGTCGATCGCAGCGATGAACTCCTTGCCCGCAAGGCCACCGTCGCGCAGATGCTCGGCACGGGCCTCGCTGCCGGGGGCGAAGCTCGCATAATAGTTCAGCGGCTGGTGGTGAAACTGGAAGTTCGGCACCGGCGACTTGTAGCCATGGTCCAGCGTGTCCTGCCAGGCCCCACCATACCAGGCCCAGCTGACATGCTTGAGGCTGAGCAAATCGCCGATGGTCGGCTCAAGCTGCGGCGGCAGCGTCGTCGGCTTGGTCGGATCGGCATAAGCCTTGTCGCCGTCCTTCGCCGGGTCGTTGCCGCTCGGCTGATAGGGCGGCTGCATGGTGTTCACGGCGTAGAAATCGGGGGTGAGATTGCCGTCGCTGACATATTTCGGAATGCCGTCCATCGCCGATTTCGGCGAGTTGGCGGCCTCCTTCAATGTCACTCCGTCGGGATCGACCACCGATATCGACGGCTTGGCGGGACTGGCGTCAGCCTTGGGATAATAGGGCACGCAGGCGCAGACCAGCCATTGGTGGTTGAGGAAGGAGCCGCCGAAGGCCCCCATGAAGAAATTGTCGGCCAGCGCATATTTCTGGGCAACCTTCCACATCGCTGTTTTCGATCCGTCCCAGAGGCTCATCACCAGCGCGCCCGAGTCGGCATGGGCGACGAATTTGTCGTTGCGCCCGCCATCGATCTGCATCTGGTTCTGGTAGAAACGGTGCCAGAGGTCGTGCGTGATGGTGCCGTAGCTGAGCTTGAAGCCCTTCGGGTCGTCCAGATAGAAGGGGCGATTGGCCAGATGCTCGGTTTCGGCCTGGGTCACCGGCGGCGTCACGCCCTTGGCGGTCAGGCCGTCCCAGACCGGCGGCAATTCACGGAACGGCTTGCCGTCGCGATCGCGCTGGAGCCGCGTCGAGGCGGATGCCTTCGCCACGCCGTTCGCGCCCGGGAAGCTGCCATAAAGATTGTCGAAGCTGCGGTTCTCCGCATAGATCACCACGACCGTGTCGATCAGCGTCAGATCGTCGGCGGCACCCTTCCTGGGACCCGGACCGTTCTCCGCTGCCAGCGCCGAACCGAATGCACCGATGAAGACACTCGACGCACAAAGGACAACTACCGATTTCGTTCGCATTCAAAGCCCCTGCAATAACCTGATTGTTGCTATCTTTCCGTTCGTCATAACCCGGACGCTGACCGAAGGCACGTTGCGATCGCCATGACGATCTCCAGCCATAGGCCTGGTTTGCAACATGCGGATTAAGCATTGGGTTTTCGCGTCCGCGATTGTCCTCACCGCTCTGACCATCGGTCCCGGCCAGGCCGGGGCGGAGATGTCGCGTGCCGAGACGCGTCGGCAGGCCGAGCGGCTCGGCGCCCTCGGCCGGGCCCTGTTTTTCGATCCGTCGCTGTCCGGATCGGGCCAGCTTGCCTGTTCATCCTGCCACGATCCCGCCCACGGTTTCGGCCCGGCCAATGCCCGCGCTGTGCAACTCGGAGGTGGCGACATGCGCCAGACGGGGACGCGTGCCGTCCCCTCCCTGAAATATCTGCAGGTGGTGCCGCCTTTTACCGAGCATTTCCATGATTCCGAGGACGAGGCCGACGAAAGCGTCGACAATGGCCCGACGGGAGGCCTCACCTGGGATGGGCGGGTCGACCGCGGCGCCGACCAAGCCAGGATTCCGCTGCTCTCGGATTTCGAGATGGGCAACCGGGACCAAGCCGAAGTGGCGCGCCGGGTGCTCGCGGCGGGCTATGGCAGGGAGATCGCGGCCATTGCCGGGCTCAAGGGACCGAACAGGGCTGCCGCCGATCCGGCCACCGTCTACAAGTCAGCCCTCAAGGCGCTCGAAGTGTACCAGCAGGACTATCGGACCTTTTATCCCTATTCGAGCAAATATGACGCGGTGCTGGCCGGCAAGGCCGAGCTCACGCCCGAGGAATCGCGCGGGCTCGACCTGTTCAATGCGCCGAACAAGGGCAATTGCGCCTCCTGCCACATCAGCAAGCGCGGCAATGACGGCACCCCGCCCCAATTCACCGATTACGGGCTGATTGCGCTCGCCGTGCCGCGCAATCGCGAGATTCCCGCCAACAAGGACCCGGGCTATTTCGACCTCGGCCTGTGCGGGCCCCTGCGCACGGATTTCCTGAAGCGCGAGGATTATTGCGGCCTGTTCCGGACGCCGACGCTGCGCAATGTCGCGCTGCGCCAGACCTTCTTTCACAACGGCGCGATGCATTCCTTGCGCGACGCCGTGCGGTTCTATGTCGAGAGGGAAACCCAGCCGGAAAATTGGTACCCGCGCAAGGCCGACGGCAGCATCGACAAATATGACGATCTGCCCGAAACGCCGAAGGCCAATATCAACAAGGATCCGCCGTTCGATCGCAAGGCGGGTGATGCGCCCGCCTTGACGGCGGCCGAGATCGACGATGTCATCGCCTTTCTCGGCACGCTGACCGACGGATATCAGCCGGCGAAGT
>DATBAZ010000103.1:0-6481 GCA_036271255.1 Alphaproteobacteria bacterium | reverse complement strand
TGCCGCCGGACGATACGGTGACGGCGCTCGCCTTGCCGCCTGCGTCAACCTCCAGGGAGGCTCCGTTTTTGACTGTCGCGCCGCTCACGACGCCGGTCCTCAACACGGTCGCGGATGCATTGCCGACGATCGTCAGGGTATCGATGGTGGCGCGGGATACGAATACGCCGCCGGGTATGCCGCCGCCGGTCGCAGGGCCGCCCGACAGGGTGACGTTGCTGGCGACGCTGCCGCCGTTCAGGATCAGGCCGCCGCCGGCGCTGATCGTGGCGGTGACCACCTTGCCGCCGGTGACCTCGAGTTCCCCGCCGCTTCCCACCGAGGTCATGCTGACGATCCCGCCCGCCTCGACGGTCTCGAATGCGAAGCTCGTTCCGCTCCCCGACAGGCCGACGCTGGTGGCTTTGCCGCCGTTTGCGACGATGAACGATCCGCCGCCGCTGACGGTCACCCCGACCGCCGATCCGCTTTGCGCGATCTCGGCAAGGCCGCCGGACGAGAGTTCGAGACCGCTGACAAAGCCACCCGATGAAGCGATCAGGGCGCCGCCATCGGCAACCGCAACATTGCCGCCCGAGCCGCCGGCATAGACGATCGCGCCCTGAACCGTCATCGAGACGGCCGCTCCGCCCCGCAGCACCGTTTCGGAACTGCCGCTGGAGACCACGAGATTGCCGATTGTTTGACCGGAGGACACCAGCGGCGGGGCCGGCCCGCCGGAACTGGTTGTCCCGCCCGAGCTGGTCGTGTCGTCGATCTCGGTCGCCCCGCTCATCAGCGTCAGGCCGGAAAACGCGCCGCCTTCGAGGACGATCGTGCCGCCGGACGAGACGACAATGCCGTTCGCCAGGCTGCCGGAACTCAAGGTCAGGGTTGCCCCGCTCAGCACCGTCGTGCCGCTGGCGATGCCGCCCGAGCGGAGTATCTCGTCGCCCTGGCTAAGGATGGTGCCGAAGGCACTGCCGCCCAGCCCGACGTCCAGCGTTACGCCGTATCCGATCTGGAGGCCGCCGACGGTGGCGCCGGATACGCCGAGCGTGGAGCCGCTATCCAGGATCAGGCCGCTGAAGGTACCGCCTTCCAGCTTCAGCGTGTTGCCGCTGGTGACCTCGACGCCGCTCACCGTGCTGCCCGAAAGGGCGACCAGTGTATAGCCGCCCGATATCACGAAGCCCGTCAGATCCGAGCCGGGTCCGACCTCCACCGTCGCGCCGCTCAGGAAACGCGGCGTGCCGAGCCCGCCGCCCTCGACGATCAGCGTGCCGCCGCTCGAAACGGTGACGTTGTCCACTTGGCCACGCGACGTGCCGCCGGACGAACCCTCGATGATCAAGGTCACGCCGTCGCCGACCGATGCGCTGCTGACCACCGCGCCGGCGCCCACCACCTCGGTGCCGCCGCTGCTGATGACGAGGCCGACGGCGCTTCCGGTGCCCTGCAGCTCGATCGTACCGCCGCTCAGCACCGTCATGCCGCTGGCGATGCCGCCCTCGGCGACAATGAGGTCTACGCTGGGCCCGATCTGGAGGCCGCTGACGTTGGCGCTGGTGATGCCGATCATGCCGCCGGAGCTGACGGTCAGGCCGGTAATCGCGCCGCCGCCATAGACGATCTCGCCTCCCGCCAGAACCGTGGCGGAAACTGCCGAACCGCCGGACAGGACCGTTTCGATCTGGCCGTTCGAAATGACGAGGCCGCTGGCTGTCTGCCCGGAGGAAACGACCATGCCGCCCGAACTGCCCGTTCCGCCCGAGCTGGTCGTGCCGCCAGAACCGATGATCACGGTCGAGCCGCTCGATTCGGTGGCGCCGCTCATCAGCGTAAGCCCGGAAACCGTACCGCCATCGACGATGATCGTGCCGCCGGACGAGACGGTGATGCCGCTGGCCAGGCTGCCGGAACTCAACGCCAGGATGCCGCCGCTCAGCACTGTCGTCGCGCTGGCCGAACCGCCGGAACTGACGACCTCCACGCCGCCCGAGCCGACGGTGCTGGAAACGGTGCGGCCGCCGACGGACACGACCTCGAAACCGCCGCCGGAAATGGTGATGAACCCGGCTGCACCGCCGCTTGAGACGATCTGACTGCCGTTCGAGACGATCCCGCTATTCGCGGTGCCGCGCACGATTTCCGTGCCTTGATTGACGGCGGCACTGGTGGCCGTGGCGTTTCTGCTGATCAGCAGGGTCACGCCGGCGCCGATCTGGAGGCCGCTGACATTGCCGGCGGATATGGCGATCGTGCCGCCGGGATTGACGGTCAGGCCGGTGGCGGTGCCTCCGTTATAGGCGATCTCGCCACCCGACAGAACCGTGGCCGAGACGGCCGATCCGCCGCTATTGATCTGTAGATCGGCGCCGCTCGAGACGATAACGTTGCTGACCGTCTGGCCCGACGCGACGATGGTCTGCGATATCTCGATGCCGCCGGACATCAGCGTGACGCCGGACGCCGTGCCGCCGTCGACCAGCAGGGTTGCGCCGGACGACACGACGATATTGCTGGCCAGGCTGCCGGAACTCAGCGTCAGGGTGCCGCCCGCCAGGATCGTGTCGCCGCTGGTCACGCCGCCGGAGCTGACCGTCAGCAGGCCGCCGCTGCTGACGGTCGCGTTGTCGGCTTCACCGCTCGTGACGATCGCCGACGCGGCGGAGCCGATGGTCAGGCCGACGATCTTGCCCCCCGACGAGATCGTCGCCTTGCCGCCGGAGCTGACGGCGACCCCGACCGCCATGCCGCTGTTCAGCTGCAAGACGCCGCGGCTTCCGACAGCCGTATTGCTGACGACGCCGTTATTGACCGTCAGGTTGCCCGACACGGTGAGGCCTGAGGCGACGCTGCCTGAGGCCATAATCATCGCGCCGCCCGAACTGACGGTCACGTTCAGGGCCGAGGTTCCGGAAGTGCCGGAAATCGACAAAACGCCGCCGCTCGAGACGGTCGCGCCTGAAATCAGGCCGCGATCTGTCACGTTCGTGAAATTGCCGACGGTCAGATTGTCGACGGACTCGCCCGCCGAAATTGCGAAGGAGGCCCGCCCCGATGCACTGGCCCCTGAAACCGTGACGCCAGACAGGGTGACGCCGCTTCCAACGAACAGGTTGCCGCCATTCGAAATCAGGATGGCGCCGGCCGTGCCGTTCGAAAAGATTTCGACAAAGCCTCCCGACGACAGGGTGATGCCCTCGGCGGTGCCGCCGGAGGAGACCAACATGGTCCCGCCGTTTTGCACCGTCGTCAGCGTGGCTGAGCCGCCGGCCTCGACCGTCAGCGACGTTGCCGACGAAACGATACTGCTGGTGACGCTCTGGCCGGATGACACGGTGGCGTGAAGCGCGAGTTCTTGGCCGCCCGCGAGCACCGTCACGCCCGAGACCGTGCCGCTGTCCATGAGAAGGACGCCGCCGGAAGAGACGGTAATGCCGCTGGCCAGCGCGCCCGACGCGACCTCCAGCACGCCGCCGCTGGAGATGGTGACGTTATCGGCCTGCCCGCCGGACGAAATGTTGGCGATCGTGCCCGCGCTCGCAGTGCCCTCTATCGTGAAGCCCGAGACAAAGCCGCCCGCGAGAACCAGAACCTCGCCGCCGTCATCGACGAGACCGCTGGCTGTTCCGTTGGCCTCGATGAAAGTGATTCCCCCGCTGAAAACGAAGGTCGAATAGGCTACGGCGCCGGCACCGGAAATCGTCAGGAAGGCGTTGTGACTGACCATCGTCGCGCTGGCGACTCCGCCGGGGCCCACCTGAAGGTCGGCCCCCTGAGTGCCGCTGGCGACGATCACCGTGCTGATCAGCGTGCCGCCGAGGTCAATGAGGGTGCTTTCGCCCTCGATCTGGGTTCCGATGGCGGTTCCGCCGCTGAAGACGGCTTCGGCAGCGTCGATGACGATCGATCCGCTTGCCGTGCCTCCTGACGAGATGTTCTCGCGACCGCCGCTGCCGACCGTCGTGCCGGTGGTGACGCCGCCGGCGCTGAGTTCAAGGAGACCGCCGCTGGAGACAATAGTCGAGCGTGCGACCGCCCCCGAACCCGAGACCGTCAGGGTTCCGCCGTTGCTGACCGTGGTTCCGCTGGCAATGGAGCCGAAAGCCTCGATCTTCTCCGTGCCACCGGCGTTCACCACCGCGCTGATGGAGGTGCCGCCGTCGACCCTCATCAGGCCGCTGCTTTGCACCTGCGTTGCGATGGCGACTGCGCCGTTATAGACGAATTCGGTGCCGCTGCTATTGACGGCGGTCTGGCTCGCGGTGCCGCCTGACGACAGGAACTCGAAGCCGCCGCTATTGACCGTGGTGCCGGTGGTGACGCCGCCGCCGAAGACATTCTCGACGGTGCCCGAATTGATGATCAGGCCGCTGCTGGTCTGCGCGTGCCCGACATTGATGATTTGAGGCACTGGAAATCCCTTAAATCGACGGCCTGCGATCCACCCTGCGCCGGGCTGGAAAAGCACCGTCGGGGCACGTAGATTATTTAAGGGATATTTTAGCTAAATTCTCCTATTCATGCCAGGAAAATTGTAGCGTCGGCGGGAAAATCGCGTTGCGATAGTATTCGGTAGGGGAGGGCGCCGACGCCGCTCAGGCGTCAGTCGGCCGGCTCTTCTGCCGGCCGGCTCGTCCGCGACGCCGCGGAGTTTGAATTCATCAGCGACCCCAGGAAGCCGATGATGGGGTCGAAGATGTAGCGGAACCGGTGACGATAGCCGACCGTGTTCAGGCCGCAGTCGTTTTCCCAGGTCACCAGCCGCTGGCCGGCCATTTCGTTCAGCACCGTCTCCAGGGTGCGCACGCGGGCCGCGGCGGCCAGCGTGTCGAATTCGATGATGCGGAATACGACATACAGCAGGACGCCTATGATCAGGAACAGGAGGATTCCGGCCGGTGGAAAGGCCGTGTAGGCGAAGCTCACGGCAGCCACGCTCGCCGGGACGCTGATGACGCAATATTGGTTGAAGGTCGAATTGCGCTGCAGGATTTCGGCCCGGAGCGAGCTGTACTCGGCGAGCAAGGTCAGGACCTTGTCGTTCGTCGACATCTGCGGATGCGCGTCCATCGGCAACTCTCCGGCTACGGTGAGGGAGTTAAATTACAACAGCTTACTGCCTTTGGGCTATAACTTTCTTCGCAGCTGCGAAGAAAAATAGGCGAAAAATGCGGCATTGCACACGCGCCTTCCCCTGCTAGGGTCGGCTGAGAAATTCAAACCGGGGAAGGACGCGCCGAATGGCGAACTGGACGCATCGCTACGCCAGGATCAACGGCATCGACATGCATTGGGTGGAGGAAGGTGAGGGGCCCCTCGTCGTGCTCTGCCATGGCTTCCCGCATCTGTGGTTTTCCTGGCGGCACCAGATCCCGGTGATCGCGGCCCAGGGCTGGCGGGTGGTCGCGCTCGACATGCGCGGCATGGGCCAGACCGAGGCGCCGGCCGATCCTCGGGCCTATGACTGCGACCATACTGTCGGCGATCTGGTCGGCATCCTGGACTATCTGGGCGAGAAGGAGGCAGTGTTCATCGGCCTCGATTTCGGCGTCTTCGCCACCTACGACCTCGCCTTCCGCCATCCCGAGCGGGTGCGTGCCCTCATCGGGTTGGAAAACCCGGTTGCACCGCACAACCCCACCATCTCGCCGCTGGCGGAATCGCGGGAGATGACGAAGAAGCACTTCACCCACATCACCTATTTCGAGCCGCACGGCCCGGCCGACGAGGATCTCGGCAACAACGTGCGGGAGTTCCTGACCAAGGTTTATTACGCCCTGTCGGGCGACCACCATCTGCTCGACATGTGGAACCACCCGCCGGGCTCGACCTATCGCGGCGTTCTGCCCAACCCGCCGCCGCTGCCGTGGAAATGGCTGAACGAGCTGGAGCTGGAATTCTACATCTCCGAATACAGCCGCACCGGCTTCACCGGCGGGCTCAACTGGTACCGCGCCATGGACATGCGGTGGGAGCAGCGCAAGCAGTTCGAGGGCAAGAAGAATCCGGCCCCGTTCTATTTCATCGGCAGCGAGCACGACGTCGACCTGGAGGGCTTCCACGGCGAGGACCCGCTCGGCCAGCTCAGGAACCAGTACAGCGACCTGCGCGCCGTCGAAATGATCGGCCACGCCGGCCACATGGTGCAGATGGAACGGCCCCAGGAGACCAATGACCTGATCGTCAAGTTCCTGGGGGTGATCAGGGAGGGATGAGGTCGCAGCCACGCGAGGATATCGAAGTGCCCTTACGTTGGTTTTTATCCGTCATTGTGAGGAGCGCAGCGACGAAGCAATCCAGGAGCCAAGAGTCCAAGTCTTCGGCTAATGGCCCTGGATTGCTTCGCTTCGCTCGCAATGACGAGGCCGGCTCTTATCCCCCAATCGTCGGGCTGACCATCTTTCCTGGGAAGCGGCCGGTGAATTTGCCGCCCTCGAAGGTCGGCTCCCCGTTCACCAGGGTCAGCCGCATCGGGGCTGCATCGCGGGTCCAG
>DATBAZ010000102.1:0-11501 GCA_036271255.1 Alphaproteobacteria bacterium | reverse complement strand
GGCGGCGCGCATCCTCCTCGGTGTCGCCGACGATCACGTAAGCCGTCATCCACACTTTGAGGTCGCGGCCGAACTCGGTGAACGCATAGTTGCGGTATTCGTCCATCTGTTTCCGGATCGAGGCCGGGTCGTGCAGAGTCGGGCCGGAAAAGACGATGTCGAAATGCTTGGCGGCAAAGCGTTTTCCGACCGCCGAGCCCGAGGCGTTCATCAGCGCCGGCCAGGCCTTCTGGATCGGGCGCGGCTTCAGGCAGGCCTGTTTGATGTCGTAGAAGCGGCCCTGGAAATCGAACGGCTCGTCCGCCGACCACAGGCGCTTCATCAGCGAAATCCATTCCTCCGCCATCTCATAGCGCTCGGCATGCTCCAGCAGGGGCGAGCCGAACAGCTCGATCTCAGGCTTGTTCCAGCCGGTGACGACGTTGAGGGTGAAGCGACCGCCGCCGACATGGTCGATGGTGGTGGCCTGCTTGGTCGCCAGCACCGGGTGCATGGTCGGCACATGGATGGTGGCGAAGACGGCCGGGTTGCGGGTCACCGCGGTAACCGAGGCGCAGAAGGTCATCGCCTCGAACACCTCCTCGTTGAACTGGGTGACGCCACCGAAACCCTGCCAGCGGCCCAGCGGCACGATGGCCTCGAACTCCATCTCGTCGGCCAGGCGGGCGGTGGTCATGATATTGGGCCAGGTCGCCTCATACACGCCCTCGATCGTCGACATGCAGGCGGCGCCGGAAACATTGGTGCAGAACGTGCCGAGCTTCAGCTTTCGCGACCCGAACAGCGGGTTCGTGCGGGCCAGCGCCTCTTGCCGCGCGTCGTTGGCCCTTGATTCGTTCGCCGCCATGCCCAAGTCCCCTTCCCCGATCGACATAGAGCTTATCGCGGCCCCCGGCACAGCGGGCAAGATCGTTGCGCCCTGGGGTCCGACCTCCTAGTCTTCGGACTCGATCATTCCAGTGGACGGATTCCCCATGGCCGGCAGCGTCAACAAAGTCATCCTTATCGGCAATCTGGGCAAGGACCCGGAAGTGCGCTCGATGCAAAACGGCGGCAAGGTGTGCAACCTCTCGGTCGCGACCTCGGAAAACTGGAAGGACAAGATGTCCGGCGAGCGCAAGGAGCGCACCGAGTGGCACCGCGTCGTCATCTTCAACGAGAACCTGATCAACGTCGCCGAGCGCTTTCTGAAGAAGGGCTCCAAGGTCTATCTCGAAGGCCAGATCGAGACCCGCAAATGGGCGGACCAGGCCGGCGTGGAGAAATATTCGACCGAGGTCGTGCTGCGCCCGTTCCGCGGTGAGCTGACCCTGCTCGACAGCCGCGAAGGCGGCGGTGGCGGGGGCGGCTATGGTGGCGGGGGTGGCGATTACGGCGGCGGCGGGGGCGGCGGCGGTTACGGCGGCACCTCCGGCGGGGGCGGCGGCCGTGGCGGCTCCGGTGGCGGTTCGGGCGGCGGCGGTTATGGTGGAGGCGGCGGTGGCGGCGGCTTCACCCCGTCGGGGCCGGACCTGGACGACGAAATCCCGTTCTAAGCGCTCATGTTCCAATGATCGAAGGCCGCGGACGCAGGTTCGCGGCCTTTTTGTTTGCTGGGGCATTCCTTGCATTCAGCCCCGCCCAGCGCCTTTCTTCATATCCCTCCCCCTTGAGGGGGAGGTTAGGTGGGGGTGAATGTCGCCGCCTTCTCCCTTATGCCGATGAATCTCCTAACGGCGACATTCACCCCCACCCGGACCTGCGGTCCGACCTCCCCCCTCAAGGGGGAGGCGATGAAGACGATAATACTAGGGGGCGGCGAGTGAAAAGGTGCTACGCAGCACGGCTCACGTCTCGCGCCCTCGAACCACACCAGAAACCTGTTGCCGCTTTGTTCGCCTGTGATATTGTCAGCCAACATAAAAGCCCGGCGCAGGATCGCGATGCCGCTCTATCTCATAATTCCCGCAGCACAGATATTTTTCATCATCCATGCGGTGCGCACCGGGCGGCCCTATTACTGGATGATGATCCTGCTGTTCATCCCGATGCTGGGGATCCTTGCCTATATCGTCTTCGAATTGCTGCCTCATGCCCACCGATCGCCGGCCGCGCAGAAAACGATGCGGAACGCGCAGAAGCTGGTCAATCCGGAGGGCGATTACCGCAAGCTCACCATGCAGCTGGAAAACACGCCGACCGTCGCCAACAAGCGGGCGCTGGCCGACGAATGCGTGCGGCTGGGCAGGCTGGATGAGGCGGAGCAGCTCTATCGCGACGGCATGGCCGGCATCCATGCCACCGATGCGCCCCTGATGCTGGGCATCGCCCGCGTGCGCTTCGCCCGGGGCGATGCAAGCGGCACCCTGCAGGCGCTCGACGATCTCAGGGCGGCCAATCCCGGCTTCCAGAGCGCCGACGCCCACATGATTTATGCCCGCTCGCTGGAGGCCCTGTCGCGGGACGACGAGGCGCTCGGCGAATACGAGGCGCTGTTGCAGTATTTCGGCGGCGAGGAGCCGAAGGTGCGCCGCGCCCTGCTGCTCCAGAAAATGGGCGACGGTCGGGCGGCGCAGGATGCCTTCGCCGACATCAAGCGGTCGGTCGAAAGAGCGCCTTCGTTCTATCGCCGCAATCAGCGTGAATGGTACCAGACGGCGAAACAGAATCTGAAGGCCCGAGCCGCGCTGCCCGCATGGCCGAAATGTCGCAACCGGATACCCCTTATCCGGTTGGGAAACCACCATAAATCAGGGTAGATTTTCCTATCCAACAACCAGCGGTGAACCATGTCCGACGCCACGATTGTCGCGCTTTTCGACCATTACGATGATGCCGGCAAGGCGGTCAGCGACATTGTCGCGACCGGCGTTTCGCTGAGTGGGATTTCCCTGCTCGCCAACAATCTGAGCGGCGACCATCCTGCCCTGGTCTCGAACCCGGCCGTCGCCGGTGAGGATTTCACCAGCCGCGACGAGGCCCAGCCGGCCGCCGTCACCGGCGCCGAGGTCGGCCTCAGCATCGGCGGCGTGGTCGGCGTGCTGGCGGCAGCCGGCGCGATCCTGATCCCGGGCATCGGGCCGCTGATCGCCGCCGGTGCGCTGGCGACGATCGCCACCGGGGCGGCAGCGGGCGGCGTGATCGGCGGCGCCGTCGGCATGCTGACCGAGCACGGCATCAGCCACGAGGATTCGCACCTCTATGCCGAGGGTCTGAAGCGCGGCGGCACCCTGGTCACCGTCGTCGCCGACGAGGCCAGGCTGGATGCCATCCGCCAGGTCTTCAAGACCCATGGCGCGGTCGATATCGAGAAGCGCGGCGCCGCCTGGACCGCCGAGGGCTGGGTCAGCTTCGACCACGAGGCCGACCATCCGACGGTAGAAGAGCTGGCCGCGATCCGCGCCGGCACGGACGATCATACGGTGGATCACCACCATGATATCCGCCACTATTTCCACCCCGGCAGCGCCAATTTCGGGCTGCGCGCGCACTAACGCCATCGGAACCCGACTGCGATCACCCGGTTAGAGATTGGAGGGCGCTTCAGCCCCACAATTCCAATCGACCGGGTGATTCAGCATGTCCGAAGCAACGATCGTCGCGCTCTACGACCACTACAATGACGCCAGCCAGGCGGTGACGGATCTTATCCAGGCCGGGGCGGAGCGCGCGAAAATCTCCCTCCTCGCCAATAACATCAACGGCGATCACCCGGCGCTGACGACCAACCCATCCTTCGGCCGCGAGGAATTCGACACCAAGGACCAGAAGCAGCCGGCGGCGGTGACAGGAGCCGAGTTCGGCATCGGGGTCGGCGGCATCTTCGGCGTGCTGGTCGGCACCGGCGCCATCATGGTCCCGGGCATCGGCGCGCTGATCGCCGCGGGCACGCTCGCGACCTTGGCCGTGGGCGCGGCGGCGGGCGGCATCGTCGGCGGCGCCATCGGCCTGCTGACCGAACATGGCGTTTCGAGCGCGGACTCGCATCTCTACGCCGAGGGGCTGAAACGCGGCGGCACCTTGGTGACCGTTGCCGCCGACGATGGTCAGCTCGATGCATTCCGGGACATCTTCAAGAGGCACGGCGCGGTGGATATCGGGAAGCGCGGCGCCCACTGGGAGGCGGAAGGCTGGGTCTCGTTCGACCCGGACCAGCCGCATCTGACACCGGAGGAGCTGGAGACGCATCGCCGGTCCCTGCCCCAGGACGCGGTCGAACACCACCACCATGTCCGCCACTACGCCGTGCGCGGCCAGCCCGATCACCTGGGTACCGGCGCCTCCAACGTCACGACCCATTACGGCGAGGACGAAACCCGGACGTGAGCTTTCGTCTTCCGCCTGACCGCCCGCCCATATAGGCTCCGGCCAACGGTGATCTTATAGGGAGGGCGGGACATGGATTTCGCGGAATCCGATCTGGTGAAGAACGCGCTGCGTCATGCCGAGGCCGAGGCGGCCATGGATATGGCCGGCACCATGGCGACGCTTGAGGACGATCCGGTCTATGACCTGATGCCGATCGGGCTGCGCATGAAGGGCCACGACCGCGCCCGCCGCTATTACGAGCATTATTTCGCCAATGTCGGCCCGCGCATCGTCAATTTCGCGCTCGTCGCCGAATGGATCGGCAAGGACGGCATCAACCAAGAATACGACGTCGTCTTCCGCCATGACGATGGGCGGGAAAAGACACACCGCATCCTGGGCATCCTGACCTTCGGCAAGACCAAGATGACCGGAGAACGCATTTACACCGACGAGGAGATGCTGAAGATCATGTTTGCCCCGGTCTGGGACGAGCTGGAGCCGATCTACGCTTAAGGGAACATTTTCAGCCTGGCCCTCAAATTCGGGAACCGAATACACCTTTTGCGCGTTGTAAATTGCCGCACATTAATCACAGCGTCAGCAAAGGCGCCCAATTGCCCACCACAATTCTGATCGCCGAAGACGAGTTCATCATCCGGCTGACCATCGCAGAGTTCCTGCGCGACCAGGGCTATGATGTGATCGAGGCAGGCAATGCCGACGAGGCGCTGGACGTGCTGAAGGCGGGCATCCCCATCAACCTGGTTTTCACCGATGTCCGCATGCCGGGCTCGATGGACGGCTGCGCGCTGGCGCAGAAGGTGCGGGCGGAATGGCCGGCGACGCCGGTGATCCTCACCTCGGCCTTTTCCGAATCGCTGCTGTCGGCCCGCAGCGTAAGCCAGGACTTCGTGGTGCCGAAGCCGTATCGGCCGCAGGCGGTGCTGGCCACGATCAAGGCGCTGCTCGGATCGGCGAACCCGAGCCTTTAGGCCCGGGCAGACGCGCCTATGAACGCGGGCGTTTGTTGAACTGCAAACCGGCCACCATCGCCGCGAAGACCAGCAATACCCCCACAAGATTGAGAGCGGAGAACAGGGAATAGCCGAGGTCGCCGGCCCAGGTGGTATAGCCCTTCGGCTGCCCCTTATCCAAGGTCAGCCACACGACATGGCCGGTTGCCGGGTCGGGCGTCGGCAGGACGCCGCCGCGCAGCCAGGACTGGCCGTACGACGCGCCCACGAATAGGAGCAGGCCGACGGCCGCAACCGTCCATCTTCGCCTCCGCACGAACGCAGGTAATTCCATTTGCCGCCCCGAACAACCAATTCCATCAATTCGAATACTTCGCGACGATGGGCCGGCCGCTTGCCTCCTCGCCGATCAGGCCCCAGCCTAGTGCATCGCGACTCTTTCACAGCCTGAAAAGTTGTTACCCCGCACGGGGGGTGCTAGACTCATACATCCTTCCGATTCCCAAGATTTGCTGAGTTGACAGACCAGAACAGCGCCGGCCCCACGGCGCCCCCCAGCGACATCACACCGGTCGCCATCGAAGAGGAAATGAAGCGGTCCTATCTCGATTACGCGATGAGCGTGATCGTGGCGCGGGCGCTTCCGGACGTGCGGGACGGGCTGAAGCCAGTCCATCGCCGAATCCTCTTCGCGATGAACGAATCCGGCTTCGCCTCGAACAAGCCGTACAAGAAATCCGCCGCCATCGTCGGCGACGTGATGGGTAAATACCACCCGCACGGCGACAGCTCGATCTACGACGCCATGGTCCGCATGGTGCAGGATTTCTCCATGCGCCTGCCCCTGGTCGACGGCCAGGGCAATTTCGGTTCGATGGACGGCGATAGTCCTGCCGCCATGCGCTACACCGAGGCGCGCTTCGCCAAGGCGGGCGAGGCGCTGCTCGAGGATATCGACAAGGAAACCGTCGATTACCAGCCGAACTACGACGAATCGCTGCAGGAGCCGCTGGTCCTGCCGGCCCGCTATCCCAACCTGCTGGTCAACGGCGCCGGCGGCATCGCCGTCGGCATGGCGACCAATATCCCGCCGCACAATCTGGGCGAGGTGATCGACGCCTGCCTGGCTTATCTCGAAGACAACAACGTCTCGATCGACCGCTTGGTCGAGCTTGTGCCCGGGCCGGATTTCCCGACCGGCGGCATCATATTGGGCCGTTCCGGCATCCGCTCGGCCTATCATACCGGCCACGGCTCGATCCCCGTCCGCGCCAAGACCTTCATCGAGGAGCGCGGCAAGGACCGCCAGTCGATCATCGTCAGCGAGATCCCGTTCCAGCAGAACAAGTCCCGGCTGGTCGAGCGCATCGCCGAGGTGGTGAACGAAAAGATCGTCGAGGGCATCTCGGACCTGCGCGACGAATCCGACCGTGACGGCGTGCGCATCGTCATGGAGCTGAAGCGCGACGCGATGCCTGAGGTCGTGCTGGCCCAGCTTTATCGCTTTACCCCCCTGCAGACCTCGTTCGGCGCCAACATGCTGGCGATCAACGGCGGCCGGCCGCAGATGATGAACCTGAAGGAGATCATCGGCGCCTTCGTCGACTTCCGCGAGGAAGTGATCCGCAGGCGCACGATCTTCGAGCTGAAGGAGGCGCGCGCCCGCGCCCATATCCTGGCCGGCCTGGCCATCGCCGTCGCCAATATCGAAGAGATCATCGAGGCGATCCGCGCCGCCCCCGACCCCGCCGCCGCCCGCGCCGCCCTGACCGGCCGCGCCTGGCCGGTGCACGATCTGGCGCCGCTGATCGCGCTGATCGACGAGCCCGGCCGTGGCGTCTCGCCCGACGGCACCTACAACCTCTCCGAGGAGCAGGCCCGCGCCATTCTGGACCTGCGCCTGCAGCGCCTGACCGGCCTGGAGCGCGAGAAGATCGCCGACGAACTGAAGGAGGTCACCGACAGGATCTCCGACCTGCTGGCGACCCTGGCCAACCGGCCGAAGCTGCTGGGAATCCTCGGCGACGAGCTGCGCGATATCAAGGAACGCTTCGCCAATCCCCGCCGCACCCACATCGAGGACAATGAGTTCGAGTCCGATATCGAGGACCTGATCCAGCGCGAGGAGATGGTCGTCACCGTATCGATGACCGGCTATGTGAAGCGCGTGCCGCTCTCGACCTACCGGGCGCAGCGGCGCGGCGGCAAGGGCCGCACCGGCATGACGACCAAGGAAGAGGATGTCGTCTCCGACCTGTTCGTCGCCACCACCCATACGCCGGTGCTGTTCTTCACCAGCCGCGGCATGGTCCACAAGCTGAAGGTCTACCGCCTGCCGATCGGCTCGCCGACCTCGCGCGGCAAGGCCTTCGTCAATCTGCTGCCGCTGACCGAGGGGGAGACCATCTCCGCCATCCTGCCGCTGCCGGAGGATGAGCTAACCTGGGATCAGTTCCACCTGATGTTCGCGACGTCACACGGAACTGTAAGACGCAACCAGCTGTCCGACTTCGCCAATATCCGGGCCAACGGCCTGATCGCGATGAAACTGGACGAGGGCGAGCGGCTGATCTCGGTCCATACCTGCGCCGACGACCAAGACGTACTGCTGGCAACCCGGAACGGCAGATGCATTCGCTTTGCCATCGACGCGGTGCGCGTCTTCTCGGGCCGTACCTCGACCGGCGTCCGCGGCATCAGGCTGCTGGGCGATGACGAAGTCATTTCGATGTCGATCCTGACCGGGGTCGAAGCGACACCGGATGAGCGCGAGATCTATGTGAAGCTGGCGCGGCAGAAACGCGCCGCCGAGGAAGGCAGCCCCGCCGAGGAAGGCAGCGCCGCCGAGGAGCCGGACGAGGAAGCCGTCGGCGGAGACGGCACGCTGTCCGCCGAACGTATCGCCGAGATGGAAGGCAAGGAGCAGTACATCCTGACCGTCAGCGAGCGCGGTTACGGCAAGCGCAGCTCGGCCTATGAATACCGCGCGACCGGCCGCGGCGGCCAGGGCTACCAGAACATGGAGGTCAACGACCGCAACGGCCGCATCGTCGCCACCTTCCCGGTCGGCATGACCGACGGGCTGATGCTGGTTTCGGACGGCGGCCAGATGATCCGTACCGGGGTCGAGGACGTTCGCATCGCCGGCCGGCGGACCCAGGGCGTGATCCTGTTCAAGGTCTCGGCCGATGAGCATGTCGTTTCCGTCGCCAGGATCGACGAAGAATCTGGCAATGGCGACGATTCCGGTAATAATGAGGGGGACGACGAGCAGACCGAGGGGGATACCTCTTCACTGCCGTCCGAATAAGAAACCACCCCTTACCAGTGCAGTAACCAAATGAAGCCCCGTATCGGCGTTTACCCCGGCACGTTCGACCCCATCACGAACGGCCATATGGACATAATCGAGCGCGCGCTCTGCATCGTCGACCATCTGGTGATCGCGGTCGCCCGCAACGCCGGCAAAGGTCCCCTCTTCTCGACCGACGAGCGGGTCGAGACGGTGCGGGACGAAATCGCGCCGCTGATCGCCAACGGCTTCAACGTCGAGGTGCGGCCGTTCGACTCGCTGCTGATGCATTTCGCCACCTCGGTGAATGCCACAGTACTGATCCGGGGCCTGCGCGCCGTTTCCGACTTCGAATACGAGTTCCAGATGGCCGGCATGAACCGGCGGCTGAACCCGGACGTGGAGACGGTATTCCTGATGGCGTCGGAAGGGGTGCAGTTCATCTCCTCCCGCTTCGTGAAGGAGATCGGCAGCCTGGGCGGCGACATTTCGAGCTTCGTCTCGCCCGCTGTCGCCAACCGCCTCGAGGCCCGATTCGCCCTGCCGAGCGCCAAGAAGCTCGAACTCTCGGGCAGCACGGCCAAATAGGTTTCAGCAGAAATCCCACTGATAAAGCACGGCTCCGGCCCGGGCCCGTTGACCCTAGCAGCCGCGCAGAATAGTGTCCGCCCCGTCGGCGCAACCGCCCGGCAACCGGCGATCCCGTAGCTCAGCTGGTAGAGCACCCGACTTTTAATCGAGTGGTCGTGGGTTCGAATCCCACCGGGATCACCATTTTCACCAACCTCGTGAATAGTGACCGCCACGGCGGCCGAGCGCGAGCGACAGGCCACCGAAAAAACCGGTCGCCACTGCTGCCAGCACGGCGGAATATGGCCGCTCGGCGGCGAAATGCGCGACGTCGTCACGCAATTCATCGATGAACGCATTGAAGAGGCCGTGTCCGCTGCCCCTCACAGCGGCATGGATATCGCCGTGCTGTTGCGCGATTTCGCCGATCGTGGCTAGCGCTTCCCCCTGATTTTCGCCCATCGTTCCCTCCGTGAATGCTTGGGCTCATTCAACGGGCGGGATCGGTTGACGTTCCATGCAGGCGTGCTTCTCGCGGCTTCTAGAAGATCCCCTCGATCCCCGCGTCCGCGCCGCCGATGACGATCTCGCCGGTGATCTTGCGATTGCCGATGGCGGCCTGATCCAGCGAGATGTTGAGCACGCTGGTGCGCACACTGAAGGGCGTGACCACGCATTTCGGTCCGCAGGAGATCAGGTCCGTGCTGGTCACCTGGTTCAGCGTGATCGTGACGGTCGGGCTCTGATAAAGGATGTGGTTCTGCGCGGCCGGGCCGTCGAAGCGGAGCGTCCTGTTGCCGACCAGCGAGCCGGAAATCTCCAGTTCCTTGATGTCGGAGGCGCTCGAGATGGTGTTGCGGTTCGGCACGACCCGATTGAAGCTGCCGCTTTCATGCAGCCCGTGCGCGGAGATCTGCAGGAACGGAATGATGGCAAGGCCCGGCGCGCGCTTCGGCACCAGCGCCAGCCTGAAGCCGTAGAGCGCGGCAGCCCCCTGTTCCGAGATCGTGTCGACCCCGAACTTGCCGCTGACCTGCGACACGATATTGGACGCGCCGATCGTGAGGATCGGCTGCATATCGCCTTCGGTCGAAAGCGCCAGCTGCCTGTGATAGGGGCCGGACTTGGCGGTCTTGTCATAGGTCGAGCCCAGCCCGCCGCTGCCCAGCCGATTGACCGGCCCGACCGAGGTGTTGATGCCGCCGACCGTGAAGTTGGCAAGGACACCGGATACCGCGCTGCCGGCGGCCTGGGCGTTGCCGGAACCGGCAACGAGGAGGCCCACGAGGGCCAGCGTAGCCGCGGCCCGACCGCAGCGTGATGTGGACAGCACTTCAACCTCTCCTACCTGAAAAGCCTTCGCGGCGAACGGCAGCAAGTTCTATGCCAGATACCTGAGAGGATCGGCTTTTCTATCAAATATTTCCACGGTCGTATTGCGGTTTTGCGGACTGTAAAGCGGTCCGACGCCATACTACGTCCGCGCCGCCTCCAGGGCCGCTTTCAGATCGCCGGGGATCAGCCAGGACCAGAAGGAGCGGGTCAGCTGAGCTGCGCAGTTATATTGATGCGGATGCTTGGCGCCCTCCAGGCAGTCCTGGGCCGCCTGGGTGATCTGGAAGCGTTCGAACATCAGCAGTACGGCGAGCGCGCCCACCCCGATCAGGACCAGGTTGCGCAGGCCGCGCTCCTGATAGGTCTCCTGACGCTCGCGCTCCAGCAGGACGCGGCGGCGGGCGATGCGCTCGGCGTCCTCGCGGGCGGCCTCCGCCATCTCGGCCTGGCGGGCCTTCCATTCGCGCGACTTGCGTTGCGCGCGGGCGATCTCGTCTTCGTCACTCACTGCCCGTCCTTCGTGGTGGACGGGCAGTCTGGCAAATTCCCTGCCCTAATGCGAATAGCTGGTCAGCTCGACCCCGACGGTCTGGGTATTGCCCAGATATTGCAGGCGGATGGTGCGGTCGGCGAAGGGGACCTTGGCGGCGTAGACATCGCCGAAGAAGGTCACGCTGCCGGTGCTGCCATCGGGCATGCGGCCCAGGATGCGGACCCCGCCGAAGCCCGGCTTCGGCATGATCGACAGATGCATGGCTGAAATTTTTTCACCATTGGGAATGCTCGCCAAGGTCACTTCCTCGTCGAACGGAAAGATGTCCCAATCGAAGGTTGCTGGCGTATTGACGGACATGTTCGCACCTCGTGGCCGGATGGGTCAGAGCCTCGGGCGGACGTTCCGATTTTCTCCTGGCCGGGTGCGGAGCAGCCCGGATGGTGCGCTGTGACAAACTCCCCAAGGCGTGCAGCGATGAGGTTATGTGCCGAACATGATCCCGTCAATATAAAAGATAAAATGACATTTTAATGACGATTATTCC
>DATBAZ010000101.1:0-1612 GCA_036271255.1 Alphaproteobacteria bacterium | reverse complement strand
AGCAGCACCTGCCGCGCTGGTTCCCGATCGGCCGCTTCGGCGAGCCCAGCGACAGTGCCGGCGCCGCCCTGTTCCTGGCCTCCGACAATCTGTCGGGCTGGGTCAGCGGCACGACCATCCATGTCGATGGCGGCGCGCTCGCGGCGGGCTCCTGGCTCAGGATGAGCGATGACCGCTGGACCCATCTGCCGATCATCGAGCGCGACGGCTACACGCCGCCGAAAGAAGGCTGAGAATGGAAAATCTGTTTTCCTACGGCACGCTGCGCGAGGACGCCGTCCAGAAATCCGTCTTCGGCCGCAGCGTCGCCGGCAGCGATGACGCCATCGTCGGCTACCGGCTCCAGACGGTGACGATCACCGATCCCTCGGCGATCGCGATCAGCGGCCGGGCGGAGCACACGATCCTGGACCCGACCGGCCGTGACGAAGACCAGGTCGAAGGGATGGTGCTGCAAGTCACCGCCGCCGAGCTTGCGCTGGCGGACACCTATGAGGATGCGGCCTATCGCCGTGCCAGGGCGCCCCTGCGTTCAGGCGCGGAGGCTTGGGTCTATGTCCGCGCCTGACTGAAAAAGCGCCTACTTCGCGAGCAGCGCCCGGATGAAGGCCGGTACGTTGGGCGTGCCGAGGCCGGTGACCTCGTCATAGCCTTCCAGCGTGCGATAGGACGTATCAGCGCCCTCCACAGTCGAGGTTGCCCTTGCGTTCGGCGCAGAGTTGATCGTGACGACACGGACCTCGGTCGGGTCGTCCGAATAACCCCGCAGCACCGCCGTCGGGGTCGCCGGCGCCTGCACGTCCGTGATCGGCGACGCCGTCGTTCCCGGTTTTCCGACGTCCAGCGTATACAGCGCCCGATTGACGAAGCCGATCGCCGGCTTGCCCCGCCCGAAGCGCGCCTGGTTCACCAGCGCCAGCACGCCGGCGAAGGTCGGCGCGGCCAGGCTGGTGCCGCCGATGCCGATTTCGCAATATTCGGTGGTTGCCGTCAGCGACTGGCAGAACCCGTCGAACGCAGGGTCTCCCGCCTTGGTGTAGGTTTCCCCGGTCAGGAAGCCGGTGTAGGGATCGGCGATCATCGCGATATCCGGCGTCACGCGGTGCGGCGTGCTGAACCGCACCCTGCCGCCATCCTGCAGTTTCGTGAAGCTGGACAGGCTATCGGGAATATTCGCCTGATAGTGCGGCGCGAGCTGCGACCGGCTGGGACCGCCGCCTGCGCCGGAATAGAAATCGAAAGGCAGTTCAAGTCCGCTGGTCAAGACCACGCGGCCTTGGACGCCCACTCTGGCATCCGACAGGAAGGCGCGATAGCCGCCCCAGCCCCATTCCTCTTTCTTGCCGGCGGCGTTCTGCAGCGCGAGGCTGGTGCCGCCGACCCCGGTCACGTAGGGGCTGGTGGCCTCCCAGCTTCCCGACGCGATGCCGTTGGCGGCAATCAGGTCGCCGTCGTCGCCAGTGGAGAAGACGATGCTCATGCCCTCGGCCGCCGCCTGCATGAAATACTGGTTTTCCGCGTCGATGAGGTCGCTGGGCAGCGCCTCGCCGTTGAAGCCGTAGGAATTGGTGACGATGTCGACGAGGTGGTTATCGATGAAGTCGTAGAGCGC
>DATBAZ010000100.1:0-4055 GCA_036271255.1 Alphaproteobacteria bacterium | reverse complement strand
GGATGCAACGCGGCAATGAAGGCCGCGTAATCGATCGACCTGTCGACCGGGATACCCAGCATCTGCTTGAGTGCCGCCGTGGCCTCGACGGCGCGCGTACGCGGTTCGACCTTCCAGATGCCGATCCCGGCGGATTCCACCGCCAGCTTAAGCAGTTCCGTCGTCAGAAACGCGTCGTTTTTGAGAAACTCATCGGTCGGCATACGGGTTCTATAGCCAAATTGCCGTTAAGGGTCGATTGCGGTCCAGACCCGCACTATAGTCCCTTGAAGAGTTTTATGCATCCGGGCGGCGGCATCGACTTGGCGTTTTCCGGGGGGTTTGGTATTGCACTGCCCCAACTGCGCGGAACGGAACAGACCCATGCCGTTATCGTCTTCCCTACGAATCCTAGCTGTGACCCTGTTGCTGACCGCGGCATCCGCCTTTGCCAGCGGTATCGCCGCCGCTCACGCGGTCATCATCGATTCGGTTCCCGCCGTCGATGCGGTCGTCGCCGTCGATTCGGACGTGACCCTGCATTTCAACAGCCGGATCGATCACCAGAGGTCGCGCCTGACCTTGATCGCGCCGGACGGGAGTTCCAGTTCGTTGGCAATCACGCCGGACAGCGCGCCCGATATCGTCGCTGCAAAACTGGCCGGCCTCGCGCCCGGTCAATACCGCCTGCGCTGGATGGTTCTGGCCATCGACGGGCATCTGACACGAGGGGATATCCGGTTCAGTGTCAAAGCCCCCTGACTCGCATAGCCACGACGACCATCGGCCGATCGGCGACCTGACGGCCACCGTCGTCGCCTGGTGCAGCCGCCATGCCTGGCTCGTGGTGGTGCTGGCGGCGCTGGCGGGCTCCGCCTTCGGCTGGGTCGCGATCAACCGCCTCAGCATCGATACCGACACCGATCGGCTGCTGTCGGAAAAGCTGGTCTGGCGCCAGCGCGAAATCGCCTTCGACAAGGAATTCCCGCAGAACTCCGATCTGATCGCCGTCGTCGTCAACGGATCGACGCCTGAGCAGGCGGAGACCGCAACGGCGAAGCTGACCGCGAAGCTCAGCACCTCCAAGCTTTTCACCAGCGTCAGCCGCCCCGATGGCGGCCCGTTCTTCGACAGGAACGGGCTGATGCTGCTGCCCGTCGAGGATGTCCAGAACCTCGCCGATTCGATGATCAAGGCGCAGCCCTTTATCGGCAGCATCGCCGCCGATCCCAGCCTGCGCGGCCTTGCCGACACGCTGTCGCTCGCGCTCGAGGGCGTGAAGCGCGGCGATGCCGACCGGGGATCGCTGCTGCCGGCGCTGGGCGGCATGGGCGACGCGGTCGAGGCGAATCTCGATCCCGCCAAACCGCTCAGGCCGTTTTCCTGGCAATCGCTGCTGACCGGGCGCAAGCCGTCCGCGACCGACCTCCAGCGCTTCATCCAGGTCAAGCCGGTGCTGGATTACAGCTCGCTGACCCCCGGCCAGCAGGCGACCGACTTCATCCGCCGAAGCGCGGCTGAACTGGGGCTGACGCCGGCCAACGGCATCGTGGTCAAGCTGACGGGTGACGTGCCGCTGAACGACGAGCAGTTCGCCACGGTCAGCCAAGGGCTTGGCGTGTCGATGACGGTGGCGGTCCTGCTGGTGGCGGCGCTGCTTTGGGGTGCGCTCAAGTCGGTCAGGATGGCGCTGGCGATCCTGTTCACCCTGGTTGTCGGTCTCTTGGGAACGGCGGCCTTCGCAGCGCTTGCGGTCCATACGCTCAATCTGATCTCGGTCGCCTTCGCCATCCTGTTTGTCGGCATCGCGGTCGATTTCGGCATCCAGTTCTCGGTCCGATACCGGGCGCAACGCCACTTGGAGCCCGATTTCGACAAGGCATTGTTGGGCACGGCGCGGCTGGTGGGGCCGGCCCTGGTGCTGGCCGCGGTCGCGGCCGGCTCGGGCTTCGTTTCATTCCTGCCGACCGCCTATCGCGGTGTGTCCGAGCTCGGCAAGATAGCCGGCGTCGGCATGCTGATCGCGGTGTTCTTCAACCTGACCCTGTTGCCGGCGCTGATGAGCCTGATGAAGCTCCGCCCGGAACCGAAGGCAGTCGGCTTTCGCGTCCTCGCCGGGCTCGACGACTTCCTGCTCCGCCGCCGGCGGGCGGTGTTGACGGCGGCCGGCGTCCTGGCGGTCGGCGCGATCGCGCTGCTGCCCAAGCTCGATTTCGACTTCAATCCGCTGAACCTCATGGATCCGCACACAGAGGCGGTGTCGGTGATGATGCAGTTGATGAAGAACCCGGACACGACGCCGAACACGATCGACGTGCTGAAGCCTTCGCTTGAGGAGGCCAACAAAGCCGCCGATGCGCTGGGCAAGCTGCCGGAAGTATCGCGCGCCGTGACTTTGTCCAGCTACATCCCGGAGGACCAGCCTGAGAAGCTGGCGATCCTCAGCGACGCCAACACGCTGATCGGCCCGACGCTCGATCCGGCCCAGACGCAGCCACCACCCACGCCAGCCGAAATCCGCAAGGCTCTGGCTAAGACCTCGGCGGCGTTGCGCAAGGTCGCGCCGGCCGGCGACAAGAACGCCCCTGAGGCGCGGTTGGCCGATCTGTTCGACAAGACCATCGCGTCGCCTGATGCGGTCGTCGACCGGATACAGACGGTGCTGCTGAGCGGCCTGATCGATCAGTTCCGCCAGCTGCGCCTGACCCTGTCGGCGACCACCGTGACAATGGCCGACCTGCCGCCGGACCTGGTCCGCGCCTGGGTCGCCCCCGACGGATCGGCGCGGGCCGAAATCTTCCCGGCCGGCAATGCCAACGACAATGAGGTGCTGCGCAAGTTCGTCACCGCCGTGCGCGCGGTGGTTCCGGACGCGACCGGCACGCCGGTATCGATCCAGGAATCGAGCCAGACCATCGTCCATGCCTTCCTCACCGCCGGCATACTGGCGACGATCGGCATCACCATCCTGCTGGCTTTGACCTTGCGTAAGGTTCATGACGTGCTGGTGGCGCTGATCCCGCTGCTGCTCGCCGCCTTGTTTACCCTGGCGACGACGGTCGTGATCGGCATGCCGCTCAATTTCGCCAATATCATCGCTCTGCCGCTGCTGCTGGGCATCGGCGTGGCGTTCGACATCTATTTCGTCATGAATTGGCGCGCCGGCCGGCCCAAGCCGCTGCAATCCGGCACGGCGCGGGCGATCGTGTTCAGCGCGCTGACGACGGCCTCGGCCTTCGGCAGCCTGGTGCTGTCCTCGCATCCCGGCACGTCTGAGATGGGGCGGCTGCTGTCGATCGAGGTGTTCTACACGCTGGTCTGCGTGCTGCTGATCATGCCGTCGCTGCTGGGGGCGCCGAAGCAGCGCCCGACCCCTAGGAAAACCGCCGCGGCGTCTGTCCAGCCCGATCTAGGACTTGGGCGAAGAGCCGGCAAAGCGCACTAAGGTCACATTGTTGTCGGTCAGCGCTCGGCGCACGCCGGGGCTCAGCAGGGCCGCCAGCTCCTCCCGGTACATATAGCCCGGCGCCCCCCCGTCGATCGCCTCGGCGTCAGCGGTCGCCGGGTGGCAATAGAGTTCGTTCAGCCCCTCGGGCAGATGCGGGATCAGCTTCAGCAGCCGGTCCTCGGTCATGGCCCCGCTCCAGGCGAGCCCGAAGATATTGTCGTTAAAGGCCAGCTTTGCCCGTTTGCATCGCCGCCGCATCGACCGCAGCAGCAGGCCCAGCCGGGATTTCGGGATATCCGCACCCGGCTCGGCGGCCAGCAGGATGTCGCGCGGCTCGTCGGGGATGCGTAGCGCCAGCATGCCATAGCGCCGGCCGATGCTGATCAGCATCGCCGTCACCGTCGGGTGGAAATGCAGGTGCTTATGGGTGTTGACATGGTCCAGCACCAGCCCGGTCGCGGCGAAGGCCTGGAACTGCGCATTGATCTCGCGCGCCAGCTGCAGCCGGATCAGTGGATTGAAGAACCAGCGGACGCCGGATTTGGCCAGATCCTTGCGGAAATTCCCGTCAGGGCCGAGCAGGCCGCGGACCTGGCTGCGCATGGCGGTCGGCCGCCCGTCGGCCAGC
>DATBAZ010000099.1:0-18235 GCA_036271255.1 Alphaproteobacteria bacterium | reverse complement strand
CCGCTCATACCGCTTTCATTGGCGGTCGTCCTCGACATGCAGCCGCCGGAGCGCCACGCGCAGATCGGCCTCGGCCTGCCCATCCTCGCGATGTTCGGCATCAGCAGCGGCCCGGCCATCGGCGGCTGGCTCAGCGAATATCACGGCTGGCAGTCGATCTTCCTCGTCAGCCTGCCTCTGGCGGGCTTCATCTTTGTGGGCATGACGTTCTGGCTGCCCGAGAAGAAGGCCGAGGCAAACCCGCCTTTCGATTTCCTCGGCCTGGCGTTCTTTTTTCTTGGCCTGCTCGGGCTGCAGGCGCTGCTGGACCGCGGCGAGCGTCTGGAGTGGTTCAACTCGGCCGAGATCTGGGTGGAGGCAACCTCTGCTGTGGTTGGTTTCAGCCTCTACCTCGCACATGTCGCGGCAAGGAAGACCCACTTTCTGAGCAAGGCGCTGTTCGGCGACCGGAACTTCGTCCTTTCCACTGTCATGCATTTCGTCTTCGGCTTCGTCCTGCTGCCCACCCTGGCCTTGACGTCGCCATTGCTGAACGAGGTGCTCGGCTATCCGCCCGACACCACAGGCTATCTGACCATTCCGCGCGGTGTTGGACTGGTGGGGGCGCTGATCCTGATGGAATGGGCGCCGGCGCGGATGGACGCTCGCATCTTCGCGGCCGGCGGGATGGCGATCGTCGTTTTCGCCAATGGGCTGATGCTCGGCTACTCGCCTCTGATGGACTGGCGCGCCGTCGCCGTCGCGCTGCTGCTCCAGGGGGCAGGCCTCGGCATCGTCATGCCGGCGCTGACCAGGACGGCGTTCGGCACGCTGGCCGCGCAATTCCGGCCGGAAGGCACCGCGCTGTTCAACATGGCGCGGCTCTATGGCGGCTCGATCGGGGTCTCCGTGGTTCTGATTTTCTTCTACGACAATACGCAGGCCATGCATCTGGCGCTTGCCAAGGATCTGATCCCGTACCGCGCCGCGGCCCATGCCGTCGCATCGATTTCGCTGCCTGACCTCGCCCGGATGAACGACGCGGTCACGGGTCAGGCGGCCATCGTCGCGGTCATCGGCCAGTACAAGATCCTGATGATGGCGATGTTGATCGCAAGCCCTTTGGTGCTGTTCCTGCGCAAGCCCGCCACGCCCCCGAGCACGAGGATCTGACGATGAGCCCTTCCGACACGCTTCGCTTCACGAAGATCGCGCTCACCCACGGGGTCGGTGCGATCCCAGCCATGGGATTCGGCACGCTGATCCCCGACCCTGTTGCCACCCGGACGGCGACCAGGGCCGCGCTGGAGGCGGGGTTCCGGCATCTCGATTGCGCGGAACGCTACCGCAACGAGGAAGCAGTCGGGCAGGCGATACGGGACGCGATCGGGGCGGGCACGCTGCGCCGGGACGATCTCTTCCTGACGACGAAGCTATGGAACAGCAATCATCGCCCGGAACGCGTCAGACCCGCCTTCGAGGCGAGCTGCCGGCGGCTCAAGGTCGACTATGTCGATGCCTACCTGATCCATACCCCCTTCGCCTTCCAGCCCGGCGACGAGCAGGACCCGCGGGGTAAGGACGGCCAGGTGGTCTACGATCCCGGCGTCACACTGGCGCAGACGTGGCAGGCCATGGAGAGCCTCATGGACGAGGGTCGGTGCGGGTCGATCGGCCTGTCCGACATCAGCCTGGAGAAACTGCGTGAGATCGTTGCCGGCGCGCGGATCAAGCCCGCCTTCGTGCAGATCGAATCCCATCCCTACCTGCCGGAATGGGAGCTGCTCGATTTCTGCCGCCGGAATGGAATCATCGTGATGGCCTTCGCCCCGCTGGGGCATGGGCTGGAGCCGAGCGTGTTGGCCGACCCGATCATCACCGGCATCGCCGGGCGCATCGGCAGAACGCCCGCGCAGGTGGCGCTGGCCTGGGCGGTGCAGCGGGGCACGGCCGCGCTGACGACCTCGACCAAACCCGAACGCCTCAAGCAGAATTTCGACATCGCGACGCTGCCCGAGGACGCGATGCAGGCGATTAGGGACGATATCGGGACCAATGTCCGCTTCAATCAGGTGGTGGGGACCGGCATGCCCGGGTTCATTCCTCGACCGAGCGGCGCTTAGCCCCCGCATCGGGAAACGCCCTCGTCAGTTTCTTCGGCGCGGCGGCGAACCAGGCGCGTTTCAGCAGCATCTCGATATGGGCGAGGTCGGCCTTGGGCAGGCGGGCCAGCACGATGGGATAGCCACGGTAATGGTCGGTGGTGAAGAAGGTATCGGGCTCTGCCTCGAGCAGGATGTCCCTTTCCATCGGGTCGACCTTCAGCACCAGCGTCTCGCCGTCCTCCCACAATCGCGCGATCAGGGTCTTGGCGATGCGCAGGCATGGGGTGCCGTAGGACGTACCTTCCGAAACCGACGGCAGCTTCAGCGCCGCGTCACGGACATCGGCGAAACGCGTGCCCATTTTCAGAGAATCAATCGAGCTCGCGGCCGCGCCCGCTGTCGCGCATATAGTCGGCGACCCGTGGCAGCGCCCGGGCCATCTGGTGGTGGCGGTCGCGGACGGCGCGCACCAGGTCGCCCTTCAGCCCCAGCATCCGGTCGCCGATCTCGATCATCCTGAGATTGGGCCAGGCCTTGTCGCGGACGTCGGCGATCTCCGCCATCATGTCCTTGGCCGGCCGCTCCGGCATTGCCTCGGCCAGCAGCAGCAGGGCCGCGGCGGTCGAGCGGCTGATGCCCATATGGCAATGGACCAGAAGGTGCCCATCGCCCGGCGGCAGGGCGATGAGGTCGCGGCCGAATTCCAGCAAGGCTTCGATATGATGCGGCTGCGGCGAGTCGTAGCCTGTGACGTGCTCCTCGATCACGTCGTGGAAGCGCAATTCCAGCTTGGCGTGTTCACCATAGGCGCCGAACGCGTCCGGCTCCGGCGTCGCCGGGTCCAGGATCGACAGCACATGCGTGACCTTGGAGTCGGAATAGTCGACCAGCTCGTCGATGCCGCAGATCGTGATCTTGAAAGGGGAGGTGCCGGAATTCTTACGCATCGATCGGACTCACGCCGCGCCAGTCTCTACACAACAGGGCATCACACTATACGGAATTGGGCATGATCGAAGCCGAATCTCAGCCCAGCGCCCTGTCTTTTCGTAATTTCCGCCTTTTCATGGCGATGCGGCTGCCCGCCGCGCTGGCCGTGCAGATACAGAGCGTCGCCGTCGGCTGGCAGGTTTACGACATATCGCACGACCCGCTGTCGCTAGGTTTGGTGGGGCTGGCGCAGTTCCTGCCGGTCTTCGGCTTCGCCATCGTGGCCGGCCATGTCGCCGACCTCTATAACCGCCGCCGCATCCTGGTGGCCTGCCTGGGACTCCAGTTGATCTGCGCGTTGCTGCTGCTCGCGATCATGGCGAGCGGGCTGCGCGCCGTTTGGCCGATCTACGGGGTGCTGGTGCTGTTCGGCACGGCGCGGGCCTTTTCCGCGCCGGCCGTCCAGTCGATCCTGCCGAACCTGGTGCCGCGCACGCTGCTTGCCAACGCGTTCGCCTGGAATTCCTCCAGCTTCCAGGCGATGACCATCGCCGGGCCGGCGATGGGCGGGCTGATCTATGCCTTGGGCGCCGGGACGGTCTATGCCGTGGCCGCGGGGATGTTTTTCCTGGCGTTGCTGGCGGCGCTCGCGCTCAGCGTGCCTCAGGCCCAGTCCGGCGGGCGCGCGATGGACCGCGACTCGCTGCTTGCCGGGATCCGCTTCATCCGGGCCAACCCGGCCATCGCCGGGGCGATCTCGCTCGACCTGTTCGCCGTGCTGTTCGGCGGCGCCACCGCGCTTCTGCCGGTTTATGCCCGCGACATTCTGGTGATCGGCCCGCTGGGGCTGGGGCTGCTCCGGTCCGCGCCGGCGGTTGGGGCCGTGGTGGTCGGGCTGATCCTGGCCCACCGGTCGCTCGGCCGCCATGCCGGGCGGACGATGTTCGCCGCGGTAGGCCTGTTCGGTCTGGCGACCATCGTGTTCGGCCTGTCGCGCAGCTTTTTCCTTTCGCTGGCGGCGCTTGTCGTCCTCGGCGCGTCCGACATGGTAAGCGTGTTCGTCCGCCAGAACCTGGTCCAGCGCTCGACGCCGGATGGGATGCGGGGGCGGGTGAACGGCGTGAATTTTTTGTTCATCGGGGCGTCCAACGAACTGGGTGAGATGGAATCGGGCGCGACCGCGGCCTGGTTCGGCTCGGTCGAGGCCGTTGTGCTGGGCGGTTTCGGAACGCTCGCCGTCATGGCATTGTGGCTGTGGATGTTTCCGCAGCTGCGGCGGGTCGACCGGCTGGAAGACGTGGAGACACTGTAACTTTATGTTCTCGCTGTGAAATCCGGCGGACGATCCTAACGCATTCTTAATGCGTAACATTAAAGATAAATGTTGGTCATCCGGCGGGCACGGGCATAGTCTGAACAGGACCGATACGGGGAGATGATGTTGCAAACCAGGGACATCGAATATCAGGACGGCGCGCTGACCTTGCGCGGCCTGCTCGCTGCACAGACCGATAAGCGGTCCTGGGCGGCGATGCGGTCGTTCTTCCATGAGATTTTCGCCTGATCGCTGGCCGGGACGAGTACGAGGGCTTTGACGTGAGCGTACGGGACCATGCATCCGAGGGAGGCCAGCCGCCGGTCAATCCCTGGATGCCGCGGATGCTGGAGAAGGCCGGCATCCTGGCCTGGATCGCCGTCAATCTCGCCACGGCCGTCGCTTATTTCCTCCTCGGCCTGATCGTCAGCCGATTCTTTGCCGCCTATGGGCTGTTCCCGGCGCCGATCTGGCTACCTGCTGGAATCGCCACCGTGGCGGCGATGGCGGGCGGCCTGCGGGTGCTTCCTGGCATCTTCCTCGGCTCCTTCCTCACCAACGACCTGCTGTTCGCGCCGGCACTCTATGTCACCACCATCATCTCGGTGACCAATGCGCTGGGCCCGGTCGTCGGGGCGCTGGTGCTGCGCCGCGTTCGGCCGGAGCGGGGCCTGTTCACATCCTTCGTCGGCGTCATCGCCTTCATCGTCTGCACCACGTTCCTCAGCCCCGGTATCAGCGCGGCCGGCGGTACCTTCGGCATGGCGCTGGGCCACCCGATCGATCCGATCGAGCTCTATTCGCGCTGGGTGAACTGGTGGCTGACCGACAGCGGCGGCACGGTCTATCTCGCCCCGGCGCTGATCCTGTGGATGCGGCTCGAGGACGAGCACGCCTATAGCGGGACCGAGCAGACGCATTTGTTCGGCAAGCGCGACCTGATGGTCTGGGCCTGGGTCGCGGTGGTCAGCGTCGTGCTGTTCCTGACCCCGCCGCTGCGCGGCTCCTATATCCGCTCGGCCTTTCCGTTCCTGCTGGTGGTGCCCCTGTCGTGGATCGCGCTTCGCATGTCGCTGCGCTACGCCTATTCGCTGGTGACGCTGGTTTCCATCGCCGCGACCGCCGGCACGGTGGCGGGCTTCGGCCCTTTCCAGGACCACGGCCTTGCCAATCCGCTGCAACTGGTCGGTGTGCTGGTCGTGCTGCTGGCGATGAACGTGCTGACCATCGTCGCCCTGGTCAGCGAGCGGGCCGACGCGCAGAACGCGAACAAGGTCAAATCGATGTTCCTGGCCAATACCAGCCACGAACTGCGCACGCCCTTGAACGCGATCATCGGTTTCTCGTCCCTGATCGGCAATCTGGCGCCGCGCGGGGCCACGCCGGAAAAGCTGGTCGACTATGCCAATACCATCACGGCCAGCGGCGAGCATCTGCTGGCGCTGATCAACGACCTGCTCGACATGTCGAAGATCGAGGCAGGCCGTTTCGAGCTGGACGAGCAAACGATCTCTCTGACGGACATCATCGATCAGCTGATCGATCTGGTTCGGCTGCAGGCGGAGCAGAAGGGGCTCCGCGTCGTCCGCGACCGGTCGGTCACCGATGCGATCGTCAAGGCGGACCCCAGGGCCATCCGCCAGGTGCTGCTGAACCTGATCTCGAACGCCGTAAAGTTCACCGAGCAGGGCGGCCGGGTCAGCGTTTCGATCCAGCCGGTCGCCGCCGGCATGCTGTCGATCCATATCGCCGACACCGGTATCGGGATCGCCCCGGAGGCGCTGGAACGCGTGTTCCAGCCGTTCGAGCGGGCCCGCGGCGCGGGCGAGGTGAAGACGGAAGGAACCGGGCTCGGCCTCTCGATCGCGCGGGGCCTGATTTCGCTCCACGGTGGAAATATTATGCTGGAAAGTTCAATCGGGAGGGGTACAACGGCGGTCGTGACCATTCCGGCCAGCCGGGTTATTGCCATGCAAACAGTGGATAAACCGCTGCCGGCAACCCAGAGGACCGCACCGTCGGCCCCCGTCTGATGGATGGTGGCCTGACGGAAGAGAGAGGGGATAGCTTAGCGGTATGAGCGTGCCGGATTTTCAACAGAGCTTCGCGTTGTTCGATCGCGACGGCCGGCTGCTGGACTGGAACGCCGATTTCGTCGAGGAACTCGCCGCCGCCGCTCCGGTCATCAGGCACGGCGCTTCGTTTACAGAGATCGTCAGTCGCGTCTACGACGCCGCGCTCGACGATCTGGTCGATGACGCGGAGCCGGCCCGGCGCGAAAGCCATCGCGCGGAGCTGTTGGAGCATTTCGGCAAGCCGCGCCAATTCACCTATCGCCGCGGCGCCAAGATATTCCATGTGCGCGAAAGCCTGACCGAGGCGGGCGGGGTGCATCGCCTGGCCCGCGACATCACGGCCGAGCGGCAGACCAAGGAAAAACTGGCCGAGGCCGAGAAGCGGCTGAAGGCCGGGGCCGGTGAATTCACCAGCGTGCCGTTCAAGCTGCGCCGCTCGCCATCCGGCAGCTTCGTCTATGAGCCTTTGACCGAGGAGGCGCGCAAGTTCTTCCGGCTGCCGGAGGGCCAGAACGATCTGGCCACCGTCATGGGGCGGATGGAGCAGACGGCGGCAGAATCGGCCACGCGGCGGGCCGCGATCGAGAAATCCATCCGCGAGCTGCAATCCCTCTCCTTCGAGATGCGCATCCGCGACGGCAGCGACCAGGTCCGCTGGTTCCGCTTCCTGGCGCTGCCGACCAAAGAGGATGACGGATCGATCGTCTGGCCGGGGGTGATCCGGGACATCACCCGCCGCAAGATGATGGAGGACCAGGAGGAGCTGTTCCGCTCCGTCATCGTGCGAACGACGGACAGCATCCTGATCATCGAGAATGAGGGGCCCGAGGACAGGGTCGGCAAGATCATCTATGCCAACCCGGCGTTCGAGCAGCTGTCCGGCTTGCCGGCGGCCGTCGTCGTCGGCCAGCCGGTCTCGGCCTTGCGCGCCTACCAGCCGTCCCGCGAGGTCAATGCCCGGATCAGGGCGATCGTGGCGCGGGATAATCTTGAGCATCTCGAATATCAGATCTATCACGCCGACGGCACGCCGATCTGGATCGAGGCCTGCTTCGCCATCGTCCAGCGCTTCGAGGGCGGGGCCTATCGCGTCGCCTTCATGATGCGCGACATCCGCGACCGCAAGCAGGCCGAGATCGAGCTGGTGGAGACCAAGGAGGAGGCGGAGCAAGCCAGCATCGCCAAGGGCGAGTTCCTGGCCAATATGAGCCACGAAATCCGCACCCCGATGAACGGCATCCTGGGCATGAACGGGCTGCTGCTCGACACCGATCTCGACGCCGACCAGCGCAAATATGCCGAGGCGGTGCAGGAATCGGGCGAATCCTTGCTGACCGTCATCAACGACATCCTCGACATCTCCAAGCTGGAGGTCGGCAAGGTCGAGATCGAAAGCATAGATTTCGATCTGGCGGAGACGGTGGAGAGCGCGGTCACGCTGCTGGCCTCGAAGGCCCATGCCAAGGACATCGATCTCGGCCTGTTCATCGATCCGGAGGCCGCCGGCGCCTTCCGCGGCGACCCGGCGCGTTTGCGCCAGATACTGTTCAACCTGATCGGCAACGGCATCAAGTTCACCGACAAGGGCGGTGTCGCGGTCGAGGTGTCGATCGCGCAGGGACGCGAGAATGGGGGCCGCGACAATTCCGGCGGCGTCACCTGGATCCATTTCGACATCAAGGACAGCGGCATCGGCATGCCCGAGGATGTCCGCTCCCGCCTGTTCCAGAAATTCACCCAGGCCGACAATTCGATCACCCGCCGCTATGGCGGCACAGGCCTTGGGCTCGCGATCTGCAAGCAGCTGGTCGAGCTGATGGGCGGCGTCATCGATGTCGACAGCCGGCCGGGCTTCGGCTCGCGCTTCTGGTTCGAGTTGCCGCTCGACGCCGCGATCGCGCCCTTGGTCGAGCGTGAAAACCTGCCCGCCCAGCTCAAGGGCGTGCGCGCCCTGGCGGTCGACGATATCGAGATGAATCTCGAGATCATCTCCCGCCAGCTCAAGGGCTTCGGCATGGAAGTGGCATGCTGCAACGACGGCTTCGACGCCCTGGCCGAAATCGAGCGCGCCTGGCATCGCGGCAACCCGCACGACATCGTCTTCATCGACCAGATGATGCCGGGCCTCGCCGGCGAAACACTGGCCGAGCGCATCCGCGCGATCCCGCAATTGCAAGAGACCAAGCTGGTGCTGATCTCGTCGGCCGGCCGGCACGGGCGGGGCGAGAATGCGCGCAAGGTGCTGGACGCGGTGCTCGACAAGCCGATCCGCCAGCGCGACCTGCTTGCCTGCCTGGCGACGCTCTATGCCGCGCCGGCCAGCCCGGCCGCGCGGAAAACGGCGCCCGCCATGCCCGCCGCCGCGGCGCCGGTGGCTGTCGCCGCAGGCCACAGCCGGTCGCTGCGCGTCCTGTTGGCCGAGGACAACAAGATCAATCAGAAATTCGCCACGGCCCTGCTGGCCAAGGGCGGGCATCAGGTTCAGATCGCCGAGAACGGCCATCAGGCTGTCGATGCGCTGCGGCGCGGCGATTTCGACGTGATCCTGATGGACATCCAGATGCCGGAACTGGACGGCATCCAGGCGACCCGCCAGATCCGGGCGATGTCCGGTCCGAAGGCGGGCATCCCGATCATCGCGCTCACCGCCCACGCGCTCGCCGGCGCGCGCGACGAATATATCGCCGCCGGCATGGACGATTACGTGTCCAAGCCGGTCGACCAGACGGTCCTGCTGTCCAAACTGCTGGAGCTGGGGCTCCGCCTGGACGCCGCCGAGGGCATCGTTGCCGTCCCCTCCGCTGCCGCGCCGGCCGACCTGGACGGCAGGCTCGCCGCCGCCGGCATCGATTGCAGCTGTCTCGAGACACTGAACGCGGTGATGGAGCCGGCCGAGGTCCGCGATTTCCTGGAAATGTATCTGGGTGAGGCGGCCGAGCGCCTGTCCCGCATGACGGCGGCCGGCGACCTCAAGGCGATCGGCGGCGACGCCCACGCGCTCATCGGCACCTCCGGCAATGTCGGCGCCACCCAGGTGTCGGACCTGGCCCGCTCGATCGAGATCGCCTGCAAGAGCGGCGACGCCGAGGCCGTGCGCCGGCTGCTGCCGCAGCTGGATGGTGCACTGGAGTCGACTTCGGGTGCGCTCAGCGCCTGGCTGAGGGCACAGCAGGCCGCTGAGCTGGTCTAAAGCAGGCGTTCGTCGATCCGGATCACAGTCCGCGCCCAGTCGCCGCCGACAGCACTCTCGATGGCAGTCCCGATCTCGTCCAGGCGCTGGGTCTTGCCGACCAGCTCGTCCAGTTTCAGCCGGCCCTGCCGGTAGAGGTCGACGATGCGGCCGATCTCGCGGACCGGGCGGTTGCTGCCGCCCATGACGCCGGTCAGCTTGCGCTCGCCGAACAGGAACAGGCCGGCGGGCCCCCCGATCTCCGTTCCCCAGGGGACCACGCCCACGGCAACCGTGGTGCCGCCCATCGCTGTCAGGCCGAGAAGCTGGCGGATCAGGGCAGGGCTGCCGACGACGTCGAAGGCATAGTTCACGCCCTTGGGCGCGATCTGGCGGACGGCGGCGTCCAGCTCCGCCGGATCCTCGGTCGCCCTGAGGCAGTGCGAGGCGCCGAAATCGCCGGCGAGGTCCAGCTTGGCCGGGTTGGTGTCGACGGCGATGACCTTCGCGGCCCCGGCGATCCGCGCGCCCTGGACGACATTCAGGCCCACGCCGCCGCAGCCGACGACCAGCACCGAACTGCCCGGTGTCACCCTGGCGACGTTGAACACGGCGCCCAGCCCGGTGGTGACGCCGCAGGCGGCGATGCAGAGCATGTCCAGCGGCAGGTCTGGGCTCACCTTGACCACCATCTCGGCGCGGACGACGGCATATTCCCCGAACGAGCCGACGCCGACATATGGATAGACAGGCGCGCCGTCCTGCGACAGGCGGGTGCTGCCGTCAGGCATCTCGCCATACATGCTGCGCCGGGACGGGCCATCGCAATATTCGGGCTGGCCGATGCCGCAATAATCGCAACGGCCGCACGGGCCGAACATGGCGATGACGACATGGTCGCCTTTGGCGAGGGTAGTGACGCCGGGCCCGACCGCGTCGATCACGCCGGCCCCTTCGTGGCCGAGGATGATCGGGAAGGTCTTGGTGACGTTGGAACGACCGTGCCAGGCATGGACATCCGAGCCGCAGACGCCCGAGGCGGCGATCCTGACCACCACCTCGCCGGCCCGCGGTTCCTCGACCGCGACGTCTTCGACCTTCAGCGGCTCGTTGAAACGATGCATGACGGCGGCGCGCATTGGCAGGCTCCGGTTAGGGCAGGACCGCCTGTATGATACAGTAGCAAACACGACTTCCACGACGATATCCGTAAGCTGTCCTCCCTATCCTGAGCGCGGGAGGCAATATGATACGGGTCGTTCTACTTATCGTCGTCCCGGTGATTGCAGCCATCGGCTTTCTATCCACGGCCTATGCTGCCAATTCGCTCGTCCCAGCGATGGGGCACGGCATTGCCCAGCAGAAATGCATCACCTGCCACTTGATCGAACCCGGGCAGGTCAATCCGCCCGGACATGTCGGCGGCCCATCCTTCCAGACCATCGCCAGCAGCGAGGACGTGACGATCGCGATGCTGCGAAAGCACCTGACCAAGACCAACCGCCGGGTCGGCGCGTTCGGCATGCCGAATCTCGGCCTTACCTCCGACGAGCTGAACAAGCTGGGCACCTATATCATGAGCCTGCGGCAGGCGCAGCCGGCTGAGCAGCCCGCGGCGCAATAAGGCTGTGTCTAAGCCGCCTACGCCTCTAGAACGTCCCCTTCAGCCGGGCCAGCACGCTGTAATCCTCGCCGCCGTCGCGGCCGACGGTGCTGTCGAAATCGACCAGGGCTGAGAATGTGTTGGTCAGCTTGACGTCCACGCCGGCGCCCAGCCGGGCGTAGTTGCTGCCCTCCGGGGCCAGGTCGGTGGTCACGAAGGTGCTCGCCTGGCTGGCGATCCGGGTGATGATCGCGCGGGTGGTGTTGTGGAACTCGTGGTCGAAACCGGCGCGGATTTGGGGCGTGACCGCATAGTCGCCGATCATCGTCGACAGCGCCGCCTGCAGCCCGACCTGGCCGACGACGGAATCGTCCTGCTGGCTGTCGACCTCCTGGTTCAGGCCGAACGTCCCGTGCTCAGTATAGCCGCCGATATGATAGTCGGCCGCGCGGACCTCGACCGCCGGGCCGAAGGTCCACTGGCCGCGCTGGATCACATAACCGCCCTCCAGCTTGCCGCCGAAGACATGGCCGTCGCTGGTGGCCTGGGCGACCTGGTTGCCGATGAAGACGTTGCGGTCGATCTTGCCCCAGTCCTGATAGGAATAGGTGCCGGCCACCGAGGCGTACCAGCCGTCGGCATAGGCGGTGGCATAGATCGCGAACTGATAGCTGTCGAACGACTGGCTGCCCAGGCTGCTGCCCAGCGTATCGTTGGTCGAGCTGTAGCCGAACATCGCGCCCACCGCGGTCCAATCGTTGAGCCGGTAGTCCACTCCACCCGAGATCATGTTGGTGTTGTAGTCGAAGCTGACGACATTGCTGCGCGTATCGCGCGAGCCCCAGCCATAGCTGTCGGTGATGAAGCCGGCCAGCTGATGGTCGCCGTCGCCGCCGATCACGGCCGAGACGCCGCCGATATTGTTGACCGACAGGCCCGACGCGCCGAGCCGCAGCGCCGCGGTGCGGGCCGAGATATGATCGAACAGGTTCTGCTGCACGACCTTATCGAGGTCGATCTCAGCACCCACCGTCGTCGGCCCGTCGAGCGAGGCCAGGAACACCTCCGACAGCTCGGCCTGCACCTGCCCCGTCGGATGCACGTCGTCCCAGAACAGATAGTTTCCGTGCTGGGCGACGCAGGTCGGGTTCTGGATGCATTCCTTGGTGACGTTCGAAAGCCCGAACTGCTTCGGGTTGGCCAGCACACCTCCGAACACCGCATCGATATCGACGATGGTGATGTTGACGTGCAGCTTCTGCTGCAGCGCGCCCATCGCGGAGGCCAATTGCCGGTTGCCCAGGTTGGTGATCAAAGTGGCCTGTCCCGCTTCCCTGGCGTTGCCGAGATAGGACGGCGTCACGCCGAGATTCGGCACGTTGGGCACGACGAAATTCCTGACCCCGATCTGGGCCAGCCTGGTGATATCGCTCACCAGGCCGCCGATCGTCGTCGTCACCGGTCCGGTTGGGCTGAGGGCGAAGGCTTTCAACGCAGCGCCGGTGGGGCCGCCGCCTTTGAAATTGTCGAGAATGTTGAAGTAATCGTTGGCGCCGCCCCAGAGGATGAAGAGCGAGCGCGGATCGGGCCTGGCGTTGTTCGCCAGGTAGTATGAGATCTGCCCGTCCATGCCGGCATTGGGCAGCCCGATCGACGGATTGCCCGGCAGCCCGACGATATTGTTCGAGCCGGTGCCGGCGCCGCCGATCGCATAATCCTGCAGCGGCGTCCCGATGCCGAACAGCCCATCCAGGTATTTCGCGTAGATCGGGCCGTTGCTGAACTCGTTCTGGTAATATGGCGGCGGCGGCTGATTGATGCCGAAGAATTTCGGAATGTTGCCGGGGTCCGACAGGCTGTCGCCGAAGATTACGATGCTGGAATACTGGCCCTGTGCCGCGGCAGTGCCGCCGATGCAAGAGGTGGCGAGGGCAAGTGCGATCGCAGTCTGACGGAGTGCCTTAAAGCGCATAGTTTTCCCCAGGTGCCAATCCAGTCGGCTTGAGGAACAGTCTATGCGCGTCTTCGTAGGATGGGTAGAGCGAAGCGAAACCCATCATCCGGCGCGGAAGGCGATGGGTTTCGCTCCGTTCTACCCATCCTACGCTATCGCGTTGCCGTCCGGATCGCCGCGACCAGCCCGTCCGCACCTTCGGCGTCGCTGTCGAAGGCGGTAACCAGGCGGATGCAGGGGCCTTCATCGGTCGGCCAGCGGTAGAACAGGAAGCCGGAAGCTTCCAGACCGGCGATGACTGCCTCCGGCATCAGCACGAACAGCTCGTTGGCCTCGACCGGGTGAAGCAGGGAGACGCCCGCGATGCCCGCAAGCCCCTGGCCGATGCGTGACGCCATGGCGTTGGCGTGGGCCGCCAGCCGCAGCCACAGCCCATCGGTAAGCTGGGCGTCGAACTGGGCCGCGGCAAAGCGACCCTTGGAGAAGAGGTGGCCGCCGCGCTTGCGGCGATAGCCGAAATCCTCGGCCAGGGCCGGGTCGAAAAAGATCACCGCCTCTGCCGCCATCGCGCCGTTCTTGGTGACGCCGAACGACATCGCATCGACACCGGCCTGCCAGGTGACCTCCGCCGGCGCGCAGCGCAGGCTCGCCAGCGCATTGGCGAAGCGGGCGCCGTCCATATGGAACTTCACCCCGTGCCTGGCGCCCGCCGCGCCGATCGCCGCGACTTCATCGGGCGTGTAGCAGGTGCCGGCCTCGGTCGATTGCGAGATGCTGATCGCCATCGGCTGGGAGTGATGGACGCCGCGCGTGTCGCGGGCGAGATAGGCGGCGACCGTCTCGGCTGTAATCTTGCCGTGCGCACCGTCGAGCGGCGCCAGCTTTGCCCCGCCTGAGTAGAATTCCGGGGCGCCGCACTCGTCGGTGGCGATATGGGCCTCGCGGTGGCACAGGACCGATCCCCAGCCCGGCACCAGCTGGGCCAGCGCGAGAGAGTTGGCGGCCGTGCCCGTGGCGACGGTGAACAGGGTCAGCTCGTGGCCGAACAGCTCCTTGAGCCTGGCTTCGACCCGTCGGGTGATCGAATCCTCGCCATAGGACGTGACCGAGCCCTTCGCGGCTTCGGCCAGCGCCGCCAGCACCTCGGGCGCGACACCGGCGACATTGTCGCTGCGGAAATCGAAACGGCGCCCATCGGACGCGAGGCTATCGGACATCGGCTGCTCCCGTAACGGTAGTTTTACACGCGGCCACGTCTAATCGCTTTACAGTCGTTCTGGTACTGCGCCGCGAAAGGTGATTAGCTTTTCATATGCCACGTAGAATGCGTGAGATAGCCGAAGGGCAGCACTACCGGAAGGTTGGGCCGGCCGGTGGCGTGTGGGAGGTTGCTGCGCTGCATACGGATGCCTCGGGCGCCGTTCACGCCAAGATGTTTCGGATCGACGAACCCAAGACGTTCCGGACCTTCGCGATCGGCGCCCTGGCGGATGCGCGTAACTTTCAGTTCGTCAAGGATTGAAACAAACGCAAGCCATCAGTTCGTTCAGGACTGATAGCGCAGCGGCTGGCCGGGCTCGGCGATCCGTGCGAGGTCGCCCAATACGACGAGATGATTGACGTGCGCCAGCGCCTCGCCGATGGCGAACTGCGTCTGCTGGAAATCGAGCTTGCGCTTGAACATGATCGGCAGCAGCTCGACCACCGTGATCGGCGTGCGGCACGCTTCGATGGTCAGTTGAAGCCGCTCGCCATGGTGACGCACCAGCTCCTCCAGCCGCTCGTGCAGGCCGTAGAAGGGCCGCCCGTGCATCGGCAGGACATATGATACCGGGTCCAGCGCCGTCAGCTTGGCGCAACTGTCCAGAAACTCGGTCAGCGGGTCGCCGAACGGCTCGGGCGCATGGACGCTGATATTCGGGCTGATGCCGGGCAGCACCTGGTCGGACGCAATGAACAGGTGGTCGTCGGGAGAGTAGAGCGTGATCAGCTCGGGCGAGTGGCCGGTGCCGACGATGACATGCCAGGTGCGCTCGCCGATGCGGATCTGGTCGCCGTCGACCAGCCTTGTGAAGGGCCGGGGCATGTGACCCACGCGTTCGGAATAGTTTTCGCCGCGGGTGGCGACCGCCTTCAGCATCTCCTCGCTGAGCCCGACAGAGCGGTAAAAGGCGCTCCAGAACGTCTCGGCGTTATGCGAGGTTTCGGACTGCAGCATCGTCGCCATCAGCCATTCTTCGCGCGAGGTCAGGAACTCGGCGTGGAAATGGTCGACCAGGAATTCGGCGCAGCCGATATGGTCGGGATGGAAATGGGTGCCGATGACCTGGACGATCGGCCGGCCCTCCAAGGCGATTTCGAAATGCTTGCGCCACAGATCGTAGGAGATGTCCGACTTGATGCCGGTATCGACCAGCACCCAGCCGTCGCCGTCGTCCAGCAGGTAGAGATTGATGTGGTTCAGCGCGAAGGGCAGGGGGAAGCGCAGCCAGCGGACGCCCGGCGCAACCTCGATATAGCTGTCATGGGCGGGCGGCTCGGCGTGGGGATAGTCGAGCTGTACGGATTGGGTACTCATGGTTCGAAGTATCGTAGCACTGTTACCCAGCGCCGAGCCACCTCAGCGCATGGCTCCCATGCCCCCCGGGCGCCAGGGCCGCCTGGATTTGCGGCAGGGCCTCGGCCAGCCAGAGCTCCAGCCCATAGGGCGGGTTGACCAGGATCAGGCCGCTGCCGGCCAGCGATACACCGTCCACCGGGCGGACCAGCAGCTCTGCCGACAGCACCTTGCCGACCCCGCCGGCGACCAGCGCCTCCTCCAGCCGCCAGACCGGCGCGCGCTCCTTGACCGGATGCCAGATCAGCCAGCGCCCGCCCGGCCAGCGGCGATGGCCGGCGAGCACGGCCTCCGCCAGCCGCTCGAATTCGTCCACCGCCTCGTAGGGTGGGTCGACCACGATCAGGCCGCGATTTTCCTTGGGCGGCAGAAACGCCTTCAACGCCTCGTAGGCGTCGCGCCGGTGCACGGCGGCGCCCGGTGTGCCTTGGGCCCAGTGGCGCAGCGTTTCGGCGTCGTCAGGATGGAGCTCGGACAGGACCAGCCGGTCGCCGGGCCGCGAGAGCGCCGCCATGATCGCCGGCGAGCCGGGATAATGCCGAAGCTGTTCGTCGGGATTGAGGCCGCGGACGATGTCGAGATAGGGCCGGATGGCGGGGATATCGGCGGCCAGCGCCGCGCCGATCCCACCCGCGAACTCCCCGGTCTTCCCGGCCTCGATACCCGCCAGGTCGTAGGCGCCGATGCCGGCATGGGTATCCAGCAGGAACAGCGGCGCGGGCTTGTCATGCAGCAGCCCGATCGCCGCGGTCAGCGTCGCATGTTTGAGAACATCGCCATGGTTACCGGCGTGATACGCATGGCGATAGTTCATTCAGTGCTGTTCGCGCAATGCCGCCGAAGGGTCCTGGGGCGGTGAGAAGATACCGCCACCGTTATAGGTGAAGTACATCTTGCGGTCTTTCATGGCGAGATAGATGTGATGCGTTTTGATGAAATCCGCTCCGAGAATCGCAGCGGGCCGCGAGTCATGATAGATGTGGCCGGCTGCGGTCGGCGCCGTGTCGATATTACGGATGTCCTGCTTCTGGACAAAAAGGATGGGGTTCTTGATGACCTCATCGCCGACATGGAGTTCGGCGAAACGGTACGTATAGATTGGGAGGGGGCGGCCATCTATTCCCCTAACGTCGCCCGCCCTCACCATCCCGGAAGATGTCTCGTCCAGCCCTAGGCGCCGTGTAAAATCGGTCATTATCGCCGTACGGCTCGCTCCGGTGTCGATGACGGCTTCTACCGGCAACCCGTTCAGTTGAAGCGTTGTGTGGAGCGCGTAATCACGAATCGCCAGATCGGCTTCGCTGAAGGTCGGCGCCCAATAGACCGGCTCCGCCGGGCATTCGTGGTACTTGAAAAGATTGATGGTATTGTGGGCAAGGTCGAGCTCGACATCGAACGAGCCCAGAAAATCCATGCCGAGAACGCCATAGATGCCGTCGGGGAGAAAATGCCGCTCGGAGACGGTCCAGCGCAGATTGTCGCCGACGAAGCTGCCAAAGCTCAGGTCGGGAATTGTCTGATGAAAGGTGTTGGTTCTCCCGCCCACGCCGACAACGTCTCTTTGCTCTCCTGCTTTCGCGATACCGAAACGCGACAGGACCGTAGCGTCGAAGATGGTGGCGAAGGCGCCGCTGTCGATTTGCAGCTTGGCCGGCTGCCCCTTGATGCTGGCGTCGATAAGGATCCGGTTCGCCGGGTCGACCGTGACCCGCAACTCGCCGGCCTTGGACAATTTGCACGGCACCGCCAGTGCGGTTCCGGATTGCGGCAGGGCAATGAGGCCCGATAACAGAGCGAATAGAGCTAAGCGTAACATCCTGAGTCCCGTATTGAATTTTGATTATTTCACACGCGCCGCGGTTTCGCAGAGCTGATCGTTGCTGTCACCTGGCTGCCGCGGCGGACTCGTCCTTGGGCGGGGAGAAGATGCCGCCGCCATTGTAGGTGAAGTACATCTTCCTGCTGCGCGTCGCGATATAGACGTGATGCGTCTTGACGAAATCGGCGCCGAGCAGTGCCTGCAAGGTGCCGTCGTTGCTCTCCTGAATCCGCTTTGCCGAGTTGTAATCCTTTTTGATCGGGGCGAGATTGGCGATATTCAGAACAGGATTCTTCACCACTTCGTCGCCGACATGCAGTTCGGAAAAGCGATACTTGTAGACATCGATCCGGTGCTGATCGATGCCGTTGCTGAAGCCGGCCTTGGTCACGCCCGGGGAGTTTTCGTCGATCCCCATGCGTTTGGTAACCGTCGTCGAGACCATGGTGCGGGAGGCGCCGGTGTCGAAAACCGCTTCGAACGGCTTGCCGTCCAGTTCCAGCGTCACGAAAATCTTATGCTCGCGGACGCTGATATCGGCTTCGCTGAACGCATTTGCCCAATAGACCGGTTCGGAGGAGCATGAATTATGCTCGAACAGGCCGATGGTGTTTTTCGCCAGGTCGATGTCCAGGTCGAACAGCTCAAGAAAATCCTCTCCCAACAGGG
>DATBAZ010000098.1:0-19569 GCA_036271255.1 Alphaproteobacteria bacterium | reverse complement strand
GGCCCGTCGATCAAGGTCGGCGGCCGGTTCGAGCCGGATATACGCCGCGACGGCCTGCTCGCGATGGGCGCCTCCAAGGTGTCGGTCACCGCGTCGGGCCTGGAAGAGTATGACAAGATCGCCCGCAACGTGGCCGCCCAGGTGGTCAGCGAGGCGCACCGCGACACGCTGATCCCCTGCATGCCGGCCAACGCCAGGCAGCCTGACGACGCCTGCGCCACCCAGTTTTTGAGCGAAACCGGCCGGATGCTCTATCGCCGGCCGCTGACCCAGGACGAGCTGACGGGCCGGGTCAAGGTCGCCAACGACGCGGCGGTGGGCCTGAAGGACTTCTATTCCGGTCTCGGCATCGCGCTGGCGACCATGCTGGAATCGCCGAAATTCCTGTTCCGCCAGGAAATCGCAGAGCCCGACACCGAGCATTCCGGCCAGTATCGGATGGATGCCTATTCCAAGGCGTCGCAGCTCAGCTTCTTCCTGTGGAACGCCGCGCCGGACCCGGAATTGCTGGCGGCGGCCGAGAAGGGCGACCTCAACACGCAGAGCGGGCTGGCCAAGCAGGTGGACCGGATGATCGCCTCGCCCCGTATCCAGGGCGGCGTGCGCGCTTTCTTCACCGACATGCTGGGCTTCGACGAGTTCGAGACCCTGGCAAAGGACTCGATGATCTTCCCGAAATTCAACACCAAGGTGGCGAAGGATGCGCAGGAGCAGACGCTCCGCACCATCACCAACACCTTGCTGGTCGAGAAGGGGGACTATCGGGACATTTTCACCACCCGCAAGACCTTCCTGTCGCCGGTGCTGGCCTCGGTCTACGAGGTTCCGCTGGTGGCCCCGGCCGGCAATTGGGCGCCGTACGAGTTCCCCGAGGGCGATTCGCGCGCCGGCATCGTCTCCCAGGTGGCCTTCGTCGCGCTGCATTCTCATCCGGGCCGCAGCTCGCCGACCTTGCGCGGCAAGGCGGTGCGCGAGGTCCTGCTGTGCCAGAAGGTGCCGACCCCGCCGGCCAATGTGAACTTCACCTTGGTCCAGGACACCAAGAACCCGCAATACAAGACCGCCCGCGCGCGGCTCCATGCCCATGCGACCGACCCGACCTGCGCCGGCTGCCATAAGATCATGGACCCGATCGGCCTGGGGCTGGAGGCGTTCGACAGCGGCGGCTCGCTTCGCGCCAACGAAAATGGCGAGACGATCGATACGTCGGGTGAGCTCGACGGCATGAAGTTCACCGACGCGGCGGGCCTCGCCAAGGCGGTGCATGACGATCAGGCCGCCCCGGCCTGCGTGGTCACCCGCGCCGCCTCCTACGGCCTCGGCCGCCTGCCGGCCAAGGAGGAGACGGACTGGGTGAAGAGCCTGCAGGCCAACTTCAAGGACGACGGCTACCGTTTCCCCGCCTTGCTGCGCCGCATCGCCACCAGCCCTGAATTCTACCGCGTAAGCCCGCCGCAGATGGGCGCCATCGACGCGCCGTCCAAACTTGCTTCCCAGGAGATCCCGAAATGATCCCGATCAACCGCAACATGAATCGCCGCCGCATCCTGCGCGGCATGCTGGGTGGCGCCGCCGTCACGGTCGGCCTGCCGTTCCTGGACTGCTTTCTCGACACCAACGGCGTGGCGCTGGCCGATGGCCAGCAGCTGCCGGTCGTGTACGGCACCTGGTTCTGGGGCCTGGGCCTCAATCCCGGCCGCTGGGAACCGGCGAAGCCGGGCAAGCTGGACGCGCTGAATGTAGAGCTTCAGCCGCTGGCTGCCCACAAGGACAAGATGAATGTCTTCTCGGGCATGAAGGCCTTCCTCGACGGCAAGCCCAATGGCGTCCATTTCTCCGGCGTTCAGGGCATGCTGACCGGCACCGTGCCGCGCGGCATGACCGCCGACAAGCCCAGCGTCGACACGCTGATCGCCGACGTCATCGGCACCCGCACCCGTTTCCGCTCGCTGGAAGTGTGCTGCGCCGGCAACCCGTCGCACAGCCAGAGCCGCCGCTCCGGCGCGGTGGTCAATCCGGGTGAAATCTCCCCGGCCGCCCTTTACACCCGGATCTTCGGGCCGGAATTCACCGATCCGAACGCGGCCGACTTCAAGCCCGATCCGGCCGTCCTGGTCCGCCGCAGCGCGCTGACCGCCGTCGCCGACGACCGCCAGAGCTTCATGAAGACGCTGGGCGCGGCCGACAAGGCCCGGCTCGACGAGTATTTCACCTCGCTGCGCGGGCTGGAGCAGCAGCTCGAGCTCCAGGCGCAGAAGCCGGCGCCGCTGGCCGCCTGCACCGTGCCGGGCAAGGTCGACGAGAGCCCGGTCGGCACCGAGATCGAGATCGTCAAGAAGAACCACATGCTGTTCGCCGGGCTGCTGGCCCATGCGTTGGCCTGCGGCCAGACCCAGGTGGTGAACGTCGCCTTCTCCGACGCGACCTCGTCGCTGCGCCGGGCCGGTGGCACCCAGACCCATCATGAGTTCAGCCATGAGGAGCCGGTCGACGCCGCGCTGGGCTACCAGCCGACCCTGGCCTGGTTCTTCAACGAGATCATGACCCAGTTGGCCTTTTACGTGTCGACCCTGGACGGCATCAAGGAAGGCGACCGGACCCTGCTCGACCGCTGCGCGATCCAGACCGCGACCGACCTCGGCTATGCCAAGCTGCACGGGCTGGAGAACATGCCGATGCTGACCTTCGGCGGCGCCAACGGCAAACTGAAGACCGGCATCCATGTCGCCGCCCAGGGCGAGCCGACCAGCCGTCTCGGCCTCACCATGCAGCAGGTCATGGGCGTGCCGGTATCGAGCTGGGGCACCGACTCGATGCAGACCTCGAAGACCATCACCGAAATCGTCGCCTAAAGGACGCGCAAGATGCGGACAGCTCCCATCGTTATCGGCGTGCTCGGCGTCGCCATCGTCGCCGGCGGCGTCTATCTCGGCACCCACAAGGCGCCCCAGGGCACGGTTTTGGCCCTGGCCGAGCCGGCGCCCTATGCCACGCCGCCGGGTGTCACCTACGCAATCGCCAAGACCGGCGGCACGGTGCTGCTGGCGACAGCCGGCATGCAGATTCCGGCGATGGCCCAGGCCTATGCCGATACCAAGGGCATGGCGCTCTATACCTCCGACAAGGATGAGGGCGGTAAGTCCGCCTGCGACGCGGAATGCGCCAAGACCTGGATTCCGCTGGCCGCGCCGGCGGACGCCAAGCCGTTCGGCGAGTGGAGCGTCGGCGCCCGCGACGACGGCAGCAAACAGTGGGCGCTGAAGGGCAAGCCGCTCTATACCTATGCCGAGGACAAGAAGCCGATGGACGGCAACGGCAATGGCAAGGACGGGACCTGGCACCTTGCCCTGTTCAAGCCCGGCGAGGGCTACAAGCTGCCGGACGGCGTCGCCATGATGGACTCGGTGACGTCCTCGGCCGAGGTGCTGGCGAACGAGCAGGGCATGCCGCTCTATACTTTCGATGCCGACCCGATGAACGGGAAGCCGACCTGCACGGCGACGCCCTGCACCGATCATTGGTCGCCCTATATCGCGGCCCAGCTCGCCAAGCCGCTGCCGAACTTCACCGTGGTCGATCGCGGCGACGGCATGTTCCAGTGGGCCTACAAGGGCAAGCCGCTCTATGCCTATGACGGCGATGTCGAGCCGGGCGATGCCAACGGCAACGGTGTCGACGGCAAATGGCATGCCGCGGCGGCCTTCCGCAATTTCATGCCCCAGGGCGTGACCATCGAGCGCAACCGCTTCGGCGCGCCAACCCTGGCGACGTCGAACGGCATGACGCTTTACGTCCGCGACCGGGTGGTCGGAACCAATACCGGCCACAATCTGCGCATCGGCTCGCGCGGCAACGCGATGGTCGGCAAGATCCTCGGCACCGCGTCCTGCGATGCGGAATGCGCCAAGACCTGGATTCCGCTGAAGGCCTCGCCGGATGCCCAGGCCTCGGGCTATTGGGATGTGGCGACGCGTGACGACGGCTCGAAACAGTGGGTCTATCGCGGCTTCGCGGTCTACAGCTATTCCGGCGACAAGAAGCCGGGGGATATGCTGGGTAACGATACCTATGACATCATGGCCGGCGCCGATCCCTTCATCATGGCCGACCTCGGCGTGAAGGGCATGGGCGCTTTCGTCTGGCATACCGCCACGCCGTAACCATTTGAGTGAGATGCCGTACGATCTGACCGTCAACGGGCAGTCCCACAGCATCGACGCCGATCCATCGACGCCGCTTCTGTGGGTGCTGCGCGATCACCTGGGTATGACCGGCACCAAATATGGCTGCGGCATCGCCCAGTGCGGCGCCTGCACCGTGCATCTGGACGGCACGCCGACCCGTTCATGCCAGGTGCCGCTGGAATCGGCGGCCGGGGCCAGCGTCACCACGATCGAGGGGCTGACGCCGGATTCGAGCCATATCCTGCAGCAGCTGTGGGTCGAGCTGAACGTGCCGCAATGCGGCTATTGCCAGTCCGGCATGCTGATGGCCGCCGCCGCCCTGCTCGAGCGCATTCCCAACCCGACCGACGCGGATATCGACGCCTATGTCGATAACCTCTGCCGCTGCGGCACCTATCCGCGCGTGCGCGCGGCGATCCACAAGGCCGCCTCCGGGTCCAAGGTCTGAGGCGGCCCATGGGAAACATGCCCACAATCAGCCGCCGCCGGTTCATCGTATCGTCCGCTGCGTTCGGCGGCGGCATGGCGCTGGGCATCGTCGATGCCGACGCGGCCTTTCTGGCCCAGCAACCCTGGGCCTCGGGCGACGGGCTGGCGGGTTCGGAGCTCAATCCCTGGATATCGATCGGGGCCGACGACATCGTCGTCGTGCGCGTGGCGACGCCCGAGATCGGCAATGGCTGCATGACCCAGACGCCGATGCTGGTCGCGGAGGAACTGGCCTGCGACTGGAACAAGATCCGCGCCGAATTCGCCCCGCCCAGCCGCGACTTTCGCCAGGATGGCGTCTATTCGAACGGCGGTGGCCCGATCGGCTATTTCAGCGGCCGCTCGACCAGTCCGGAGCGGATGAAGCTGATGCTGCAGATGGGCGCCAGCGCCCGCGAACGGCTGAAGGCCGCCGCTGCCGCCGAATGGAAGGTGCCGGCCGCCGAAATCTCGGCCAAGGACAGCGTGCTGACCCACGTGCCCACCGGCCGCACCCTCCGCTATGGCGAGGTCGCGGGCAAGGCGGGAACGATACGGCTGGCAGAAGAGCCAGCGCCCAAGCCACAAAGCGAGTGGACCTTGCTGGGCAAGGCGTCGCCGGCCAAGCTCAATATTCCGCAGATCGTCAACGGCAGCGCAATTTACGGCATGGATGTGCGCGTGCCGGGCATGGCCTATGCCGCGCTGCGCCAATCGCCGGTCCATGGCGGCCGGATCAGGAGCTTCGACGCCGAAAAGGCGAAATCGATGCCGGGCGTGCTGGCGGTGGTCACGGTCGATCCCGACGAGCCGCGCGGCCTCAAGATCAAGTCCGATGCGCCGTTCGGCTATGCCGATACGGGGGTCCGCGCCGCCGTCGCGGTGGTCGCCGAGCATTACTGGCAGGCGCGCAAGGCGCTCGACACCGTCCAGGTGGACTGGGACGACCGCGCCGGCGCCCAGTGGAAGACCACGGCGCAGATGGTCGATGCCTGCATCGCCGCGCTGGAAAAGCCCGCCGACAAGGTCGAGGGGCAGTCCGGCGACGTGAAGCTACTCGACAGGCAGGAACATCTGGTCGAAGCGACCTACGTCACCCCGTTCTGCGACCAGGCGCCGATGGAGCCCTTGAACGGCACCGCGCTGGTGACGGCGGACAAGGTCGAGGTCTGGCATCCGGCGCAGCAGTCCAAGCAGGCATTCTGGGTCGCCGCCGACGAATCGGGCATGGACCCGTCGAAGGTCACCTTCCATCAGACCTTCATCGGCGGCGCCTTCGGCCGGCGCATCTTCGCCGACGACCTGCGGATGGTCGTCGCCATCGCCAAGAAATTCCCCGGCCGCCCGGTCCATACGATCTGGTCGCGCGAGGAGCAGACGCGCCAGGGCAAGTATCGCCCGCTGGTCGCCGCAAAACTAAAGGCGGGGCTCGACAAGACCGGGCTGCCGGCGGTGCTCGTCGTCAACCAGGCGTCGAAAGGGCATTTCCCGCGCCTGGCCGACAACCCGTATTTCCTGGGCTGCGTGCCCAATGTGCTAGTCGATTACCGCGAGCTGCCGTTCCATGTCGTGACCGGCGCCTATCGCGGGCCCGGCTACAATTCCTACGTCTTCATGGTCGAAAGCTTCATCGACGAATGCGCGTTGAAGGTGGGCATGGACCCGCTCGACTACCGGCTGAAGCTGTTGGCGAAATGGCCCGACAGCGGCTGGACCAAGGTGCTGCGCGAAGTCGCCGACAAGGCCGGCTGGGGTAAGGATCTGCCCAAGGGCATGGGGCAGGGGATCGCCATCTCCAACTGGGGCATGAACGGCAAGCCCGAGGCGGGCACGACGGTCGGCGTCGTCGCCACGATCGAGGTGACCAAAAGCGGCATCCTCAAGGTCCATCAGCTCGACGCCGCCTTCGATTGCGGCAGGGTGGTCAACCACGACGCGGTGCTGAACCTGGCCCAGGGCGGCATCATCTTCGGCCTCAACATGGCGCTCAACGAAGAGGTCAACGTCAAGGACGGCCGCATGGTCGAGGGCAATTTCGACCAGTATCCGATCCTGCGCACCGGCGACACGCCGCAGATCAACATCCATTTCGGGGGCTTGAGCGGCCACGACCGCTTCGCGGAGCTGGGCGAGCCGCCGGCCGGCCCGGTTGGCCCGGCCATCGCCAACGCCATCTTCGGCATCACAGGCAAGCGCATCCGCTCGACCCCGATCCGGAAGCACGATCTCAGTTGGGCCTGAGGGCAGTCGCCTGGGCGGTGCTATTCGCCGCCCTCATCGCCATTTCGCCTGCCGGGGCAGCCGACCAGCCACTGACCGTTTTCATCCAGGACGGTGAAGTCCTCTTCCAGGGCATGGAACTCGACCTCGACCAGCTCACCGAGAAGCTCAAAGCGACCGGCCGCCAGCCGCAGCGGATCTACTTCCGGATGGGCCCGAACGCCAAGACCGCCTACACCAAACGCGTCATCGCCGCGATCCAGGCGGCCGGCTTCACCGACATCGCCGTCATGCCGCCCCCGGGATTGGACAAGAAAGAGCCGGAGGCGCCGCTTTAGGCGACAGCTCCGGCATTTCGCTCAGCTCAGCTTAAACGTCACCCTGATATGCGCGGGCGCCGCGATCGGATGGCCGTCCTTCATCATCGGGGTGAATTTCCACGATGGGAAAGCCTTCTTGGCCGCGGCTGCGAAGCCCACGCCATCCGGCACCTCCTCCACGACGACGGGATTGCCGACGGTGCCGTCCGGTTCGATGATGAAGTCGAAATCGACATAGCCGCTGCGGCCCATGTCGGCGGCGCGCTCGGGATAGACCAGGCCGCCGCGATAGATCGGGGTCGGGTTGACGATGACCGTTTGCACCGGCCCGGTGGTCGGTGGGGATTGCGGCGGACCATTATTTGCCTCGTCCACCGGCGGAAATGCGTAAGGCCCCACGGTCGTGGTGACCGTCTTGATCGTTTTGGTTTCGAGCTGCCTGAACTGTTCCGGTTGCTTGATGTTAACCGGCGTCACCGGCGGTGGCCTCGGGGGCTCGACGACACTGATGACGTCAGGGTCTTTCTCCGCCGGCGCCGGCATCGGCGAATGAAAGGCCAGCAGATAGGCCAGCAGGACAAAGAGCCCGGCGTGAATTGCCGCCGATACGGCGATCCCCGGGCGCACACGCTCCAGGAAATCGGCGCAGCGCCACGGGTTACTCGGCATTATTGTTACCATCGAACGCCTCCCCAAATGTCAGCGGTCCCCGATGGACCGTTATTGTGTCCGGGAAGCGTAAGGCCGAATAAAAAACGGCGTCAATAAATAAATTACCAATTCCCGAAGGAATCGGCGTTTATTTACTTTACTTATTCAAGTGTTCATTTCCAGTAAATATCATTCTGTGAAGAATTCATTATATGAATTATGATCTGGCAGGCACTGCGACGAAAAGCTGGGTGAACCCCTTGCCGGTCGCGTCGACCGCGGTATGGCCTTCGCCATGGTCGTCTTCGACCGAGGCGAACTCGCCCGCATGCAGGTGGAATGAGGTGCCGTCCTTGGCGCCGACCGCGGCCTCGCCGTCGATCATGAAGGTGACCTGGTGCTGGTCGGCCGGGTCGGTGTGATAGTCGGTCTTCATGCCGGGAATGAACTGGCGGATCAGCATCGAGATCGCCTTGCCCTCGTAATAGCGGGTGCAGCCGGCCGGCACGATCGTCGCCTCGCCCGGCGGCACCTTTGCGCCGTGCCAGTCGACCACGCCGCAATGGGTCTTGCCCTGGTCGTCGGTATAGGTGCGCGGCGCGACGATGGCAGTGCCGTCCGCGTTCAGGAATTTCGGTTTGGCCATTTCGTTTCTCCTCAGTCCGCCAGCTGCACTTTGATCGCGGTATAGCCGTCCGGCCCTGCCGTTTCGGTGAGGTCCTCACCGCTGCCGGCATCGACCAGGATCGCGGTGCCTGCCGGGCAGCGCTGGGTGGTCTCGCTGGTCTTGAATACCGTCTCCCCGGCGCAGATGAACAGCATCGCCCTGGCCGGGGCCTTGGCGCCGGCGATCTTGTGGTGGGCCGGCGCACTATAGATCGCGACCGCCGAGGCCTTTGCGGTCAGGAATTGCTTGAACAGCGGGTAGGGGGATTCGTCCGCGCCGACCTGGCCCTCGGCGACCCGCGTCTTGCCGTCGTTCTTGAGAAGGATGCGGATAACCTTCATCGACTTGCCGTCGGCAGCGAATGCCGCGGCCAGGGGATTGCCGCCCTCCGCGCCTTGCGCCATTCCCCCTATAGCCAGTGCCGCGCCGCCGCCGGCCAGCACGCTTCTGCGCCGTATCATTATCTGTCTTCCTCCCTGAATCCCGTGGCAGCTTCAGATATTGCCTTGGTCTTGTCACCTGTTATGCATCGGACAGGCAACGATAATCCGGGTGGGAAGCGATATGCGCGCAAATGCCGTTCTGCTGGCCGGGCTGCTCTCAGCCGTGGCGGGCCCGAGCTGGGGCGCCGGCAAGGATTGGCCGGCGGCGGGCGGCGATCTGGCCGACGATCACTACTCAACCCTGACCCAGATCGATACCAGGACCGTCAGGCAGCTCGGCGGCGCGTGGGTCCATCAGTTCGACGGCGAACGCTCGCGCGGCACGCCAGTGGTGACGGACGGCAAGATGTTCGTCACGGCTGGACCCCACGTCTATGCCTTCAATCCGGAAACCGGCGCGGTGCTGTGGAGCTACAAGCCCGACACGCCGCCGATCGGCCTCTTCAAGGGCGTCGCGGTCGGCCAGGGGCTGGTCTATGTCGGGCTGATGGAGGGCGTGGTGGTCGCACTGGACGAAAAGACCGGCGTGCCGGTCTGGACGCAGACGATCGCCGAACAGGCAGCCGCAGGCGGGCAGGGCGGCCAGTGGGTCGCCGGTGCGCCGGCCTATGTCGACGGGGTGGTGATCGTCGGCCTTTCAGGCGCGCGTTCGCCGGTGGACCGCAATGACGGCCGTGTCGTCGGCCTCGACGCCAAGACCGGCAAGGTCAAATGGACCTTCCACATCGTCCCCGGCCCCGGCGAGGCTGGCCACGACACCTGGCCGGCCGACAGCGACATCTGGAAGCGCGGCGGCGGCGCGGTCTGGGTCACGCCCGCCGTTGATCCTGCGCTGGGCCTCGTCTATGTCGGCACCGGCAACCCGATCCCCGAGCTGGGCGGCGAGGTCAGGGCAGGGGACAATCTCTACACCGCCGCCGTGGTCGCGCTCGACATCAAGACCGGCAAGCTGCGCTGGCATTACCAGACGACCCATCACGACATCTACGAGATGGATCTCGGCACGCCGCTGGTCCTCTACGATGCCAAGGCGAAAGGCGGCACCCGCAAGGCCATCGGCGTGATGCGGACCGACGGCTACCTTTTTCTGCTCGACCGTTTGACCGGCAAGCCGGTCTTCCCGGTGGAGGAACGGCCGGTTCCGCAGAGCGCGCGGCTCAAGACCGCGCCGACCCAGCCTTTCCCGGCCGGCGCCGACCAGGTCGGGCCGAACTGCGTCGGCAAGGACATCGTGCCCGCTGGTTTTGCGCCGGGCTGCTATTTCGATGTCATAGACACCGATCGGCCCAACCTGATCACGCCGACGGCGACGATGCGCTCCTCGCCGATGGCCTATAGTCCGACGACAGGCATGTTCTACGGCGCCGGCGCCGTCGCGCCGATCTGGATGCAGCGCTGGGACGATCCTTTCGTCTTCTCGGGCGATGGGGTCAACGGCGTGCCGGGGGTGAAGTTCTCCGGCATCCTGGCAGCCATCGATGCGAGAACCGACAAGATCGTCTGGCAGAAATCCACGCCCTACCGGATCGAGAACGGCAGCGGCGTCACCGCAACCGCCGGCGGCCTGCTGTTCCATGGCGAGCCCGACGGCAACCTCCAGGCCCTGGATGCCAGGACCGGCGACCTGCTATGGCAGTTCCAGACCGGCGCCGACGAGAGCGGCCCCGCCGCCGTCTATGAGTCCAGGGGCCAGGAGTACGTGGCAGTGATGGCCGCCGGCTCCTTATGGGCGTTCAAGCTGGGCGGTACGGTCCAGCCGCTGCCGACGCCGCCTCCGCCGCCAACGGAATCGGCCTTTCGCGGCAGGATCGAGGCGACCGATCATATCCAGATCGGCGCGGTGCTCGAGGACAAGCGCGCGATCGTGAAGACGCTGAGCTACACCAACGAATACACCTACAAGCCTTTGCGGGCGAAGGTGAAGGCAGGCGTCGTAGTCACCTGGACCAACACCGGCAAGTTGCCGCACAGCGCGACCGCGATCGACGGTTCCTGGACGACGGGCGAGATCGCGCCCGGCCAGTCGGCAACGGTCACGTTCGACAAGCCCGGCAGCTACACCTACCACTGCACCGACCATCCCTGGAGCTATGCCCAGCTGGTGGTCGAGTAGCTCAGAACTTGCTGCCGAGGCTGAAGACGCCGCGGCCGGTGCTGCAGCTCGAGCCGACCTGGGACGGGCATTCGACCGGGAAGCCGGCTTCGATCTGCAGAGTCAGCTTGTCATAGACCCTGATGCGTGCCCCGACGCCCGCCGACTGGCCGAGGTCGGGTGAGCGAAGCGCCGGATTGAGCAGCCACAGTTTGCCGATGTCGTAGAACCCGTAGACTTCCGGATTGGTCAGGAAAGAAAGGCCGATCCAGGCGCTGGGAACCTGATAGGCGATCTCCGCCCCGGCCTCGATGCCGCGGTCGCCCGTCACCTCTGCGTCGCCGAAGGCGCGGCCGAAATCGGGGCCGCCATAGGTGAACTCCTCCGAGGCAGGCACGGCGTCGAGCGCATACTGGCCGCCGGCTTTCAGCCGCGCGATCACATTTTCGATCAGCACCCGATCATGCTCGATCTTGATATTCACCTTGGTGAAGGTCGGCCCACCCGTGCCGAAGCCGCCGGGCCGGGCACCCAGCGCGTCGATCCCCTGGCTCAGCACGCCGCTGACACTGGTGACCTCCGTCCCGTCCAGCAGGCCGGTGACATAGGCCGCGCCGACGCGGATCGCCCGCGTCCGTTCGTTGCTGAAAGTCTGGCCCAGGAAGCCGTTGGAGCTGTTCAGCGCATCCAGCGAGCCGATCAGCGACAGGCTCTCCTCCTGCTGCCGAATGATGGGAACGGTGAAGGTGAATCCCGCGGTATAGGCGTCGCCATCGATCGATGAATTGAGCGGCCGGGTTTCCAGATAGGAGGTCGAGAACTGGACGGTCGTGCCTTCGGTCCCGATCGGTTCCAGATGGGTCACGCCATAATAGTGATAGTCGTTGAAGTTCGCTGGGAAGCCATAGATGAACTCGGTCCGGTCGCCCTGCTGGAAGATCGAGTTGGCGGTCGCGGTCGCGGTGAATTGCAGGCGGCTGATGAACTTCGAGCCTTCGTTGTCGAAGTTGAGCGCGAAGTCGAAATGCTTGCGCTCGATCGTCAGCCTCAAAGTGACGCCGGCCGAGCTTTGCGCCGGGTCGAACCGGCTGCCGACCTTCAGCCCCGGAATATCGTTCATCAGCAGCAGATAGCGGGCCAGCACCCAATGATGCAGCGGCTGGTCGGCGACGATCTTGGCGGCATAGGCGCGGATGAGATCGAGATCGGCATCTTCGGTGTCGCCGTCGATGATGACATTGTCGACATAACCCTCGGTGACGCGGACAGTCAGCGTGCCGTCGCCGAAATCCTGCTTCGGCACCACAACCGAATAGAGCGGAAACCCGGCATCTTTATAGAGCGCGCCGATCTTGTCGCTGATGGCGCCGATATCCTTGATGGTAATTTCGCTGCCGATGCGGTCGGCATAGGCGGCGTGGAGCGCGGCTGGTTCGAGCGATGGCGCGCCCTGGACGAGAACGCCGCGCAAGGTGAACGGCTTGATGTCGGGGGCGTTCTTCAGCGCGTCCTTCTGCGCGCTGGGCGTGGCCGTCCGAGCGGTCGGCAGCTGCGGCTGGCGGTCCAGCCGGGCCCGGTCGATCAGGAGCGGGGCGGTCGGCTGCACGGTCGGGTTTTCGGCGGTTGCGGGGATCGCCCAGGCGATAAAAGCCGCCATCAGCGTCGTGAGCACCAGGCGGCGATAGACGGCAGTATTCATGCTGCTCTTTGCTATTCGTGGGGTTGGCGGCGGCCCGGGGAAGAAGGGCCGCCGCCGTCCCGGTCGGGTTGCGCGATCAATGAACTCCGGTCGCGCCGCCCAAGGTCGATGTCACGATGCCGCCGGCACCGGCCGCCGTGCCGCCGACGCTCGGCGTACCGGGCGTCTTCACCGCCACGCCCGGCACGATTCCATTCTTGCCGATCACGGTTGTTTTCCCGGCTTTGAGGGTTGCGGCCTGGTTGTTTGACAGGACACTCGCCTGGACTGCTGAGCCCGATGCCGCCGAATTGGTCGACAAGGCGCTCACGCCGATCTGCTGTGCGCTCGCCTTGTCGTTTCCGATGACGGTGCCGTTCGCGACCTTGACCTTGGCCAGCGGGTCGAGGGTGGAATCGACGGTCGACGCGGTCTTGACCGCGGTTCTGCCGAATACGGGCGTTCCGCCCAACCCTTCGTTCGCCAGTTTGTCGCCCGCAGCCGTCGTATCCTTGCCGGCTTGCTGGACGATGCCTGAAACGCCCGAGGTCAGGCCGTTGACCGGGGCAGGGGCCTTGCCGCCCACGCCGCCGGCGGTTTCCGCAGTCGTGCTGACCAGCGTGCCGGTCGAGGCCAGAACGTCGCCGCCGCCCGAGGTGCCGGCATCGCCGACCCGGGTCACCAGCCCGGGCGTGGCGCTGCCGGTCCCGCCGCCCGTACCGCCACCGGTTCCTCCGCCGGACCCGCCACCCGAACCTCCGCCGCTGCCGCCACCGGAACCGCCGTCACCCGGCCCCGAGCCGTTGCCGCCGGTACTGCCCGAACCGGGCCCGTCGCTCGATGCGGTCGGAACGCTGACGTCATGGCCGGATCCACATCCGGTCAATGCCAGCGCATAAAAGGCGACTCCGCACAATAACGGGATGCGTATACCCAAAGTTGTAGACATGCGATCTCTCCATCGCCGGCCCGTGTTATTCGGGCCGGCGTTCCATGATGAAATGTTCTTATGGTTATACAATTCAGGAAAGAGATCGGATTTTAACGGCTGGAATCCTGGCTGCGAGGTTGGCGTGGCCTTTTAATCGGAAAAGGATTTGAGCGCGTGTGCACTTTCATGGTCGGCCGGATGGGCTCTGGAACTGCTGCTGAAATCGAAAGGTATTTTCAAATACTGTTACAATCCATGACATTTCATGAGTCTTGATTCAGTTTTCGTGGGTTCCCGGCAGCAAAAATAAGTTGCAGGCCGAAACAAATCCCGGGGGCTCAAGGTTAAATCGACAGGTTGCCCGATCCACAAAAGATCGACGGGGAGTGGGGGCAGCCGATCCGCCTGCAGGAGGGCGCTTGCGGAGGATCGGAACGTGTCGGTTAACCCGAGGGCATTCGGCTTGCGCGAATGGGCGAGGACGCCATGACTATCGACCCAATATTCGAGGCCCGGCTCGGTCCATGGCGCCTGGAGGCGGCACAGCTTTCAGCGCATCTGGCAGGCTGCGCGCGGGGCGAGAGCAAGGCGATGGAAGGGCTCTACGGCGCATTGGCTGCCGCCATTCACGGGCGGCTGGTGCGGATGCTCCGCAACGTGACCCTGGCCGAGGACGTGCTCCAGGAGACGTTCGTCGCGGTATGGCGGAACGCACACCGCTTCGACCCTTTGATCGGCATTCCCGCTGCTTGGATTTGGGTGATTGCCCGCAACCGCGCAGTGACGGCGCTGCAACGCTAGCGGCGCGAATGCGGGCTGGAGGAGATCGACGGATTCCATGAATGGCCCGATATCGGTCCGTCGCCGGACGAGCTCACCCTGTTTAACGAAGAGGCGGTCCTCTTGCAGAACTGCCTCGCGAAGCTGACGCCGGCAGCGCGGGAGTGCATCGAGCTCGCCTATTTTCAGGGACTGTCCTATTCGGAAGTCTCGGTGCGGATCGGCCGGCCGCTGGGCACGGTAAAGACGACGATCCGCGCCTCGCTCCGTTTCATGCGTTCCTGTCTCTCGAAACAGACGAAGGCGTGGGCCCGGCTCGGCAATTAAGCAATTGCGACGCGGCTGCCTTGGCGTAAGTTGGCCCAACCTTAAATTGGGCGCCAAGGCCCGACTTGGGTGCCAAGTTTGGGGACCGCGATGAAATTCCTGTTTGCGATCGAGAAGTTTCTGGTGCGCTGGTTCGGCGTTTCGCTGATCAGCTGGCTCGTCTGCCGCAAGGCCGGGGTGAAGCCGGTGACCACTTTCATACTGACGACGGTCGGGCGAAAGTCGGGGCGCAAGGTCGATACGCCGATCTTCTATTTCCGGATCGGCGAGGGCTTCTACATCATCGGCTCGAAGGGCGGAGCGCCCGAGCATCCGTTATGGTTCCGCAATCTCGAGGCCAACCCGCAGGCCTGGGTCGCCTTTCCTGGAAGCAAGATCGCCGTCCGCGCCCGCGTCGCGGAGGGGGAGGAGCGAGCGCGTCTGTGGGATGCGGCTGCCGTGCTCTACCCACCCTATAATGAGTATCAGGCACGGGCGGGCGCCCGCAAAATCCCTGTCGTGGTGCTGGACCGCGCCTGAGCCATGCCCGAGCCGGCTGCCTATGATCCGCGCGCCCATATCGTCGAGGCGGCCAAGGATGTGTTCCTGGCCGGCGGCTTCGCCGACACGACGATGGACGAGGTCGCGCGCGTCGCACGCATCAGCAAGCACACGCTCTACACCCATTTCCGCGACAAGGCCGACCTGTTCGAGGCCGTGATCGTCCAGGACATGCAGCGCTTCCAGAACCTCCCCGACCTGACCCGCGACAGCCGCGGGCCTGAAGAGGTGCTGTATGAGGCCGCGCGCTGGATCTACGACAATCACATCGGGACGCCGGCGATTGCGATGAACCGGGTGCTGATCGGCGCGGCGGTGAATTTCGGTGCGCTGATCGAGCGGCATCACGCCTTTCGCTTCCAGACCAGCGTGTCCTGGATCAGGACCTATATTCAGTCCTTGGGCGATCGAGGCATGCTGGCCATCCACGATCCGTCGCGCGCAGCGGTACGCTTTGCCTTGATGGCGTCCGAGGGCAGTCAGGCGGTGATGGGGCGTCCGCCCGCTGGCCGCAAGGACCGCGAACGCTATGCCCGAATGACGGTCTCCCTGTTCATGCGCGGGGCAATGTCCGCATAGCCGGCGCCCCGCCGAGGAAGAGTTCTACCGCCTCGTCCGCCAAAGCCCGCCGCGCCGCTTCGTCGGCCGGCGGCGGGGTCATCAGGAACAGAATGCCATGCGTCGCCAGATTCACGAACTGATGCGCGGCCCAATCGGCATCGTCGATTTCGAGCACGCCTTTGATGGCCTGATCGGCCAGGTAGGCCTTGAGCTCAGCCAGGCTCCATTCCGTCAGCCGGTCATGGACGGCGCGCGCCAGGGCAGGGAAGACATGCCCGGCGCCGATGATCGTCCGGTGCAAGGTCAGGCTCCGCTCGCGGCAATACAGCTCCAATGATCGCAGGGCGAAATCCCGGAGAACCTCCGACAATGTGCTCGCGCAACCGCGGAAATCGTAGGCAGGAGTCTCCAGCCGCTTGATTTCGTCCTCGACTGCCGCCCGGAATATCCCGTTCTTATCGGTGAAATGGCGATAGATCGTCGCCTTGCCCACGCCGGTGGCGCGGGCGATGTTCTCGATGCTGCCCCGGCGGAAACCCTTGCTCAGGAACTCATCCATCGCCGCGTCGATCAGCTGCTGCACGCGCAGGCCGGAAAGCCGCATCCTGGGACGCTTTGCCTGGGTTGCCCTATCGGTATTGGCGCTCAAATCCCGCACACGGTCCTCGCTCCGTTCCCGGCCTCGTTTGCCGGAGATTCGACCGCAGGTAAAGCTTTACAGCGGCGAGTTCTAAACGATACGGTCTCGTACTGAATGGAATTTCGACAGCGCAACGAGGCCTTGCTCGCGCTGGGGAAACGGGGGAAGGGTGCGATGAAAGCTTTCGGGCTTTGCGCGGCGGCATCTGCCGCCTGGATGCTGGTCGGTACGGCGGCAGCGCAGGATGTCCTGCCGCGGCCGCCGGCGCCTTTTGCCGGCACGATCGGCCCGACGTTCGAGCAGTCGAAGCAGGACTGGCCCCGGCCGGTCAAGGCGCCCAAGGATGCACCGAATGTCCTGGTGATCCTGACCGACGATGTCGGCTTCGCCGCGACCAGCGCTTTCGGCGGCCCGGTGCCGACACCCAACCTGGAAAGGCTGGCGGCCAGCGGGCTCAAATATACCGACTTTCACACCACGGCCTTGTGCTCGCCGACCCGAGCCGCGCTGCTCACCGGCCGCAATCACCACCAGGTCGGCTTCGGCAGCCTGGAGGATACGGCGCTCGGCTTCCCGGGATATGACGCGGTCATCCCGCGCAGTGCTGCGACGATCGGGGAGATGCTGAAGGACAACGGCTACAACACCGCCTTCTTCGGCAAGAACCACAATACGCCGGCCTGGTCGGCGACGGCGGCCGGCCCGTTCGATCTGTGGCCGACCGGCTGGGGCTTCGAATATTTCTATGGTTTCCAGGGCGGCGATACCGACCAATGGGCGCCGCGCCTGTTCCGCAACACAAGCCGGGCACCCGACCTGCCGGCGGGCGAACTGCTCGATCATGCGCTGGCTGACGACATCATCCATTATCTGCACAACCAGCAAGCCGCCGATCCGAACAAGCCGTTCTTCGTCTATTACGCGCCGGGCTCGGCCCATGCGCCGCATCAGGCGCCGGCCGACTGGATCGCCAAGTTCAAGGGCCAGTTCGACGGCGGCTGGGACGCGCTGCGCCGGCAGAGCTTCGAGCACCAGAAGGAACTCGGTATCGCTCCTCCGGGCACGGCCCTGACGCCGCGTCCGGACGCGCTGCCGGCCTGGGATTCGCTTTCGCCCGACGAGAAGAAGGTCGACGCCCGCTTCATGGAGGTGTTCGCCGGCATGCTCGCCTACCAGGATTCCCAGATCGGTCGGGTGCTGGACGAGATCCAGCGGATGGGCAAAAGCGACAATACGCTGGTGATCTTCGTCGTCGGCGACAACGGCGCCTCGGGCGAGGGAACGCCACAGGGCACGGTCAATGAGATCGGCATGCTGGCCAATGGCGCGCGCAGCCCGACCGACTATCTGGTCAAGCATCTGGATATGATGGGTGGGCCGAAGACCTACGAGCTGTATCCGGCCGGCTGGGCCTGGGCGCTCAATACCCCGTTTCAGTGGATGAAGCAGGTCGCCTCCCATCTGGGTGGTATCCGCAACGGCATGGTCATGTCCTGGCCGGCCAAGATCGCCGCCAAGGGTCAGATACGCACGCAGTTCGGTTCGGTGATCGATATCGCGCCGACCATTCTGGAGGCGGCCGGGCTTACCGCGCCGAAGGTCGTGAACGGCGTCGAGCAACAGCCGATCCAGGGCACGAGCCTGCTCTACAGTTTTGCCGATGCGCACGCGCCAGAGCGGCATACCACCCAATATTTCGAGATGCTGGGATATCGCGGCATCTATCATGACGGCTGGCTTGCCAACACCAAGGTACGCCGGCTCCCCTGGACCCAGGCAAAGCCGGAGGGGGACCCGCAGACGTCTTACGAGTGGGAGCTCTACGATCTGAAGCACGATTTCAGCCAGTCGCACGACCTGGCCGCGTCCGACCCCGATAGGCTGAGATCCCTGCAGGACCTTTGGCTGCAGGAGGCGAAGGCGAACCAGGTGCTGCCGCTGAACGACGATTTCGGCGTGCGCCGGTCGCTGCCGCACATGATCGCCTATGCGCCCCGTCAGACCGACTTCACCTATTGGGGCAAGGATATCAGCATCGCCCAAGGCTCGGCGCCCAACCTTGCGCTGCGATCCTTCACCATCGAGGCGAAGATCAAGGTCGGCGGGCCGAAGGACACCGGCGTGCTGGTGGCAGACGGCAGCGGCTTCGGCGGCTGGGCCTTTTATCTGAAGGACGGGGTGCCGGTGGCCTATGAGGCGACCTCGCAGCTTTCCGAGGATCGTTTCCGGGTTTCAGGCAGCGGAACGGTGCCCAGCGGCGCGTCGACCGTAACCTTCCGGTTCGAACGCGATCCGCAGCCGGCGACGGGCGGCACTATGCATATCGCGGTCGACGGCAAGGAGATCGGGCAGGGCCATATCGACCGCACCATCAATATCCCTGCCGGCCTCGGCGAGACGTTCGATGTCGGCAGCGATACCGGCGCGACGGTGTCGGACGACTATCAGGGCGCCGGCGCGTTCCCGGGGGAGATCGACTCCGTCGCGGTTCATCTGGGCCCGGTGATGATGCCCAAGACGATGGATGCCGTGACCAAGAAGACGCAGCAGGGGGCGGAATGACGAGGTTTCTCCCAGCTTGTATCGCTGCGCTCTCGCTGGTGGCAGGGCCGGTCCTGGCTCAGGATGTGCTGCCCCGCCCCGATGAGGCTTTCCCAGGGCCGGTCGGGCGCACAGCCGAGGACAGCCCGCCGGCGCATTGGCCGAAACTGCCGGAAGCGCCGAAGGGCGCGCCCAATGTCATCGTCATCCTGACCGACGATGTCGGGTTCGGGGCGAGCAGCACGTTCGGCGGCCCCGTGCCGACGGCGGCATTCGACGCGCTGGCGAAAAACGGCCTCAGGTACAACGAATTCCACGTCACGGCGCTCTGCTCGCCGACCCGGGCGGCGCTGATGACCGGAAGGAACAACCACGATGTCGGCGTTGCGCTGACCGAGGAATCAGTCGCCGGCTATGAGGGCTATACCGGCATGGTCCCGAAAAGCGCCGGCACCATCGCCGAGATACTCAAGCAGAACGGGTACAACACCGCCCAGTTCGGAAAATGGCACCTGACGCCCTATAC
>DATBAZ010000097.1:0-1955 GCA_036271255.1 Alphaproteobacteria bacterium | reverse complement strand
CCCGTCGGCATCCGTCGGCGCGCGGAACACGGTGATCTGCATTTGGGAGAAGTCACGCCCGGCCTCGGCGCAGGCCGCCTTCAGGCGGCTCACCGCCACGGCCGGGTCGAAATCGGGGCCGCCGCGCGGGAACCAGCCGTCGCAATATTCGACGATGCGCTTCAAAGTGAGGTCCGTTTCGCCGCCCAGCAGGATCGGCGGATGCGGTCTTTGCGTGGGCTTAGGATAGCACCAGACCGGATCGAAATTCACGAACTCGCCATGGAACGAGGACTCATCCTCGGTCCACAGCGCCTTCATCGCCAGCACCCGCTCGCGCAGCAGCTTGAAGCGCGTGTCGTAACGGGCGCCGTGATTCTCCATCTCGTCGACATTCCAGCCGCCGCCGATGCCGAAGATGAACCGCCCGCCCGACATCACGTCCAGGCTGGCCACGCTCTTGGCCGTGATGATCGGGTCGCGCTGCGGCACTAGGCAGATGCCGGTGCCGAGCTTGAGCTTCTTCGTGACCGCCGCGGCGACGGCCAGGGAGACGAAGGGATCGTGTGAATGGATATAGCGTTTGGGCAGTTCGCCCCCGCCAGGGAACGGCGAGCGCCGGCTCAGCGGGATATGAGTGTGCTCGCAGACGAATAGGGCGTCGAGGCCGCGGGCCTCCAGCGCCTGGGCCAGCTCGGCCACATCGATCCCGTATTCGGTCGGGAAATGAAACACGCCGATTTTCATGTTTGTCCTCTAACGTATCGTGTTGCTCACCTTACTATGACCTCGCCCCTCGGGGGAGAGGTCGGAGCGCGCCAGCGCTCCGGGTGAGGGGGGCTCTCGCCACCATCTCGCTGCTCCGGTTAAATCCAGCCGGCGTCCGCAGCCCCCCTCACCCGGCGGCTACGCCGCCGACCTCTCCCCCGAGGGGCGAGGTTAAGAGCTAAACCGTTGCGATGGGACATGCCGGCGACCCGACCGCGCCGGGCAATCTCAGCGGCGGGGCTGTCAGCAGGAAGGCGCTGCGCCCACGCGCGCCGAGCCATTCGGCGAGGTCCTTCAGGTACCACAGCTCGCCCAGATGGATGCCGAGCTTGAACAGGCAGTGCTCGTGCAGGCGGAGGCCGGTCTCGTCCTTCGGCCCGATCCGGGGGTCGAACAGCTCGACGGCGGCATTATCGGAGCAGATGGCGACGATGCCGCTGTCGTCGATCCATTTCAGCAGCCGGTCGTCATGCCCGTCCAGCCCGCCGGTATGGCCCAGCAGATGCGGCATGCTCGGCTGCTTGTTCATGCCGAGCAGCAGCACGTCCCAGCCGGTATAGATCACCAGGAAGTCGCCCGGCCGGATCTCCGCCTTCTGCCGGTCGAGCGCCTGCATCAGGTGATCATAGCCCCAGCCCATACGCTGGTAGCCGTGAATGGCGAACATGTTCACCAGAACGCCGCGGCCCTGCGGACAGGCTTCGGCCAGATTCTCGATACCGAGGGACTTGGCATAGGGACCACCCTCCTGATCGGGGCCCATGATGTCGTCGCCGGCCTGGAAGCCGTTGTAATAGGTGATCTTCTGCTGCCCGTCGCCCTGCGTGTCGAACAGCCGGCCCCAATGGGCGAACGAATCCCATTGCGTCGAATATTGCGTGTAGAGCGTGACCCCGTCGTCGCAGACGCTGCCGCAGCTGCCGGGCATGAAGTCGCCGTTCAGCAGGTTATGGGCGTGGTGCCCGTCCTGCTGGGTGGAGAACAACTTCGGCGCCTTGCGCACCAGCACCGGCGAATCGCCGCCGGGATAGTCCAGCGGCAGGGAGAGGGTGAAGGCGATCCCCTCCTTCACCTCGCGCATCGCGGCGAGGCGCATGGCCGGGGTCAGCAGATTCATCTTCCCGCGCTGATCGTCCGCGCCGAAATCGCCCCAGTTCGACCCTTCCGGGCGTTTCTTCCAGCGCATCGATCGAGTTCCTGTACTCAAG
>DATBAZ010000096.1:0-4083 GCA_036271255.1 Alphaproteobacteria bacterium | reverse complement strand
ACGTCGACCTGGCGTTCGGGTCCGGGATTTTCTCGCGCTGCGCCGGGTCTGAGAAGGCGGGGAACTTGGCGAATTCCCTGCGCCGTCCCTCGCGCACCGCATCGGCCAAGTCGCCGTGGAAATCGGTGAAAAACAGGAACGGTGCCGTCGACCCCAGCTCGTCGCCCATGAAGATCAGCGGAATTTGCGGACAGAGCAGCAGCAGCGCCGTGGCGGCCCTGAGCGATGCCGGATCGGCGAGCTTCGTCAGCCGCTCGCCCAGCGCGCGGTTGCCGATCTGGTCGTGGTTCTGCAGGAAGGTTACGAAGGCGGTCGGCGGCAGGTCGGCGCTGGCGTTGCCGCGCGGGGCGCCGTTGTGGTGCGGCGAGGGCTCGCCCTGATAGATGAAGCCTTGCGCCAGGGCACGCGCCAGCTTCTCAGCCGGCTCGGCGGCGAAATCCTGATAATAGGCCTGGCTCTCGCCGGTCAGCAGTACATGCATGACATTGTGGAAATCGTCGTTCCACTGCGCATTCACGTCCCTGCGCATATGTTCGGCAACGTTGCCCTCGTTCTCCAGGACCAGATGGATCTGCCGGTCGGGAAAAGCGGCGCGGACCTCGCTCGCCATCTCGTCGATCCAGTCCGGTTCCGAGATCGCATGGACGGCGTCGAGCCGGAGGCCGTCGATGCGGAAATCGCCCAGCCAGTAGAGCGCGTTCTCGATGAAGAAGCGCCGCACCTCCTCGCGCTGAAAATCGATCCCGGCGCCCCAGGGCGTATGCAGGTCCTCGCGAAAGAAGGTAGGGGCATAGGAGGGCAGCCAGTTCCCGTCCGGTCCGAAATGGTTGTAGACGACGTCGAGGATGACCATCAGGCCCAGCGCATGGGCCTCGTCGATCAGCGCCTTGAGCTCGCCGGGCGTGCCGTAGCTGCTTTCGGGCGCGAAAGGCAGCACGCCATCATAGCCCCAGTTGCGCATGCCGGGGACCTCGGCGATCGGCATCAGCTCGATCGCGGTGATGCCCATTCGGGCCAGCGCCGGCAGGCGCCTCGCTACCCCGGCATAGCCGCCCATCACCCCGGCATGCAGCTCATAGATCACGGCCTCTTCCCACGGCCGGCCAAGCCAGGACACGCATTGCCAGTCATAGGCGTCGGGGTCCGTCACCAGGCTCGGCCCATGCACATCGTCGGGCTGGAAGCGCGAGGCCGGGTCGGGCACCAGCGTGCCGTCGGGCAGGCGGAAGCGATAGCGTGCCCCGGGGCCGGCCGGCGCCTCGGCCTCATGCCAGCCGCCGGCCTGCGGCGCCATCGCCAGCGGCGCGTGGCCCTCGATCTCCAAGGTGACGCCGTGCGCGCCGGGGGCCCATAGGCTGAAATGGGTCGCGTCCTGCCGGACGGCGGGGCCGAACTGGAAACGGCGCGCCCTCATGCCCGCTCCGGCGCGATATGGGCGATCAGCACCGCCGCGCTATTGTGCTCGACCGTATATTGGGTGCCGTTGACTGGCTCATCGTTGAGTTCCTGCCTGGCGCTGTCGATTGCCACGCGCCATGCGTAATCGCCCGGCAGCTGGAACAGCAGCGTCTCCTCCGAGCCGTTGACGAGGAAGGCCACCACCTCGATTCCGTCGTCCTCGACCCGGACCGCGCGCCGCATGATCAGGGCGCGCCCAGCCGGGTTGTCCCAGTCCTCGTCGACCAATACGTGTCCGCGCTCGTCGAACCAGTCGATGTCGTGCAGGCCGGGCGCCAGTTCCTGCTGGCCGTAGAGATAGGCGCCCGAGCGAACGATCCGGTGATTGCGGCGGAACTCCGCCAGGCGACGTACGAAGTCGGCCAGCTCCGCGCCCGGGGACGTTTCCAGCAACGACCAGTCGACCCACGAAATGTCGTTGTCTTGACAATAGGCGTTGTTGTTGCCTTTCTGCGTGCGGCCGAACTCGTCGCCCGCCATCAGCATCGGCGTGCCCAGCGACATGAGGACGGTCATCAGCATCGCCCGCTTCACCCGCTCGCGCTGGTCGTTGGTCCCGGCATGCTCGGTCGGGCCCTCCGCGCCCCAATTGCGTGCGTGGTTGTCGGAATGGCCGTCGCGATTGTCCTCGCCGTTGGCGTCGTTGTGCTTGCCTTCGTAGCTGACAAGATCGTGCAAGGTCTGGCCGTCATGCGAGGCGATATAGTTGACCGAGGCCCACGGGCGGCGGGCGGCGTGGTCGAACAGGTCGCCGGAGCCGGAGAGGCGCGAGGCCAGGCTCCGGCGCTGGGCGTCGTCGCTCTTCCAGAACCGGCGGACGCTGTCGCGATACTGGTCGTTCCACTCGGCGAAGCCGGGCGGATGTTTGCCCAGCTGATAGCCGCCGGGACCGATATCCCAGGGCTCAGAGATCAGCTTGACCTGCGACAGCACGGGATCCTGACGCAGCACATCGAAGAAGCCGGAGCCCGGATCGAAGCCATAGGGCTCGCGCCCCAAAGTGACGCCGAGATCGAAGCGGAAGCCGTCTATCCCGAAGGACTGCGTCCAGTACCGCAGCGAATCGGCCACCATCTGCAGCACCCGGGGATGCGACAGGTTCAGCGTGTTGCCGGTGCCGGTATCGTTGACGAGATAACGCGCATTGGCGTCCTGCAGCCGGTAATAGCAGGCATTGTCGAAACCCCGCCACGACAGGGTAGGGCCGAGCTCGCTGCCCTCGCATGTGTGGTTGTAGACGACGTCGAGGATGACCTCGAGCCCGGCGGCATGCAGCCGCCTGACGGCGATGCGAAGCTCATTGAGGTCGCCGGTGGAGAGATAGCGCGGCTCGGGCGCGAAGAAGGACAGGGTGTTGTAGCCCCAATAGTTGGACAGGCCCTTCTCCAGCAGCAGCCGGTCCTGGAGATAGGCATGGACCGGCAGCAGCTCGATCGCGGTCACGCCCATGCGCTTCAGATGATCGGTGACTTTGGGGTGGCTCAGCGCCGCGAAGGTGCCGCGCTCGGGCGGCCGGACGGCGTCGAACAGCTGGGTCAGGCCTTTGACATGGGCCTCATAGATCACCGTGTCGGGCCAGGGCGTGTGGGGCCTGGGATGCTGGCCCCAGGAGAAATGGTCTTCGGTCACCACCGACTTGGGCATCGCCGGTGCGCTGTCCCGCCGGTCGACCGTCAGGTCCGTTCGGGCCGCGCCGACGCGATAGCCGAACAGGGCGTTGGTCCAATGGATCTGGCCCGCGATCTTCTTGGCGTACGGGTCGATCAGCAGCTTGTGATGATTGAAACGATGGCCTCGCTCCGGCGCATAGTCGCCGTGGACGCGATAGCCATAGAGCAGGCCCGGCTGGGCGTCGGGCAGATAGCCGTGCCAGATTTCATTGGTCCATTCCGGCAGCTCGTAGCGTGCGATCTCATGCCGGCCGGACGGATCGAAAACGCAAAGCTCGATCCGCCTGGCATGGGCGGAGAAGACGGCGAAATTGACGCCCAGCCCATCCCATGTCGAACCCAGCGGATAAGGCGAACCGGGTTCCAGCCGGTCGGGCGTGCTGACCAAGATGACCTCCTAGAAATCCACGGGCTGTTCCGCGCTGCACCTTCGCGCTGGCACAATCGGTAAGGAGGTCTATCTGTTCCCTGCGATAACGCCGCAGGGAGAGGCGCTCGGCGGCCGGTCGTTCAGCCGCCCAGGGCGGGGTTGGCGAGCGCCGTGGCAAGCGCGCTGGCAGCATCGGTCACACGCTGGTCGTGCGTGCGAATCGCCCGCATTGCCGAAAGGGCGGCCTCGGCCGAGCGTTCGATATCGATGAGCCGCTGCATCTCGCCGGCTGACAGCGTTACCATCGAGGGATCGCCGGACTTGCGGATATCGCGGAGGGGGGCTGTTAACGGCTTCGGGGTAGGCTTCCATTCGAAACCGCTGGGCCAAGATGGTGTATTCATTCGGCTTTCCCCATTTCATGAACGCAACGCGCGATCCGGCGGGTCTGCGTGGCGATCGGCGATCCCGGATTCGTGCGGATGGATATCGCAGGCTGCATGGTCGCCGACATCCTCATCCACAACCGCTAACGTCACGAGTCGGGGTTTGGTTCCCCTCGGATTTCCTTTCGGTCAAGAAATT
>DATBAZ010000095.1:0-3170 GCA_036271255.1 Alphaproteobacteria bacterium | reverse complement strand
CCAGGCCTGACCGCATTGGGGCGCAGCTTGCTCACCACCGCGGCGTATGAGCCGCCCGGCACAAAGCAGATATCCTGGCTGTCCGGCTTGGCCGCGACCTTCAGCTCATGCTGCTCGGCCAGCCGCCGCACCTCGCTCTTTGGCAGATGGCCCAGCGGGAAGCGCAGGAAGTCGAGCTGGTCCTGGGTGGTGGCGAACAGGAAATAGGACTGGTCGCGCGAAAGGTCGGCGCCGCGATGCAGCTCTGCTCCGTTCGGGCCTGTCACCCGCTGGGCATAGTGGCCGGTCGCCAGCGCGTCGGCGCCCAGGGTGCGGGCCATCTCCAAGAGATCGCCGAACTTGACCTTCTGGTTGCAGCGGACGCAGGGGATCGGCGTTTCGCCGCGGATATAGCTGTCGGCGAAATCGTCGATGACGCCGGCCTGGAAGCGGGATTCATAGTCCAGAACGTAATGCGGAATGCCGAGTTTGGCCGCCACGGCGCGCGCATCGGCGATATCCGACCCGGCGCAGCAGCTTCCGGCCTTGCCCTTCAGCGCGCCGTCGTCATAGAGGCGGAGCGTCACGCCGATCACCTCATAGCCCTGGCCGGCCAGCAAAGCCGCCACGACCGAGCTGTCGACGCCGCCGGACATGGCGACGACGATGCGGGCGCCCTGGGGCAGGTCGCCATGAGGTAAATGGGGGGACGCCCCGTCCATCTCAGCCCTTCTGCGCGTTGCGCGTGCCGGCGGGCAGGCGCACGGTCAGCCCGTCCAGCTCCTCGCTGACGATGATCTGGCAGCCCAGGCGGGAGGTCTTGGTCAGGCCGAAGGCGAGGTCGAGCATGTCCTCCTCGTCTTCGGTCGCCTCGGGCAGCAGGTCGTACCAATCGGCCTCGACGACGACATGGCAGGTCGAGCAGGCAAGCGAGCCCTCGCACGCACCCTCGATGTCGATATCGTGCTTGTGCGCGATCTCGAGCAGCGACAGCCCGACCGGGGCGTCGAACTCGCGCCGCGTTCCGTCGCGTTCGATAAAGGTGACCTTCGGCATTAAAACGATAACTCCTGCTAAAAAACTTCGTCCGGCCTGGGATTATGCTGCTTTTGTGCGGCGATACACCATCGACCAGCTTTCGACCAGATGGTCGACCTCTTCCGGCGTGGTCGCCCAGCCTAAGCTGACCCGGATCGCCTCGCGCGCCCGGGCTTGCGGAACCCCCATCGCGAGCAAAACCGGGGAGGGCTCGACCGCCCCGCTGGAGCAGGCCGCACCCGAGCTGACTGCGATTCCCGCCAGATCGAGCGCGATCAGCGCCGTTTCGGCCACAAGGCCGGGCGATCCGAAACAACTGGTGTTGCCGAGCCGTGGTGCAAGGCCGCCATGAACGGTTATTTCCGGAGCCAGCTGGATCAGGCGGGCTTCCATATCGTCGCGCAAAGCCTCGAGATTCGGCCCGTCAGTGGCCAGATCGGCCGCCACCCCGAACCCCACAATGGCGGCGACATTCTCGGTTCCGCCGCGCCGCCGCTTCTCCTGCCCGCCGCCTCTCAGCAGCGGGGCTAGGGTCAGGCCGTCGCGGATATAGAGTGCGCCGGCCCCCTGCGGCCCGGCCATCTTATGGGCCGACAGTGTCATCAGATCGACGCCCAGCGCCCCGACATCCACCGTAATCCGCCCCGGCGCCTGGGCCGCATCGCTATGCAGCAGCCCGTCATGGGCATGGACGATCCGCGCCGCCTCGGCCACCGGTTGGATGACGCCGGTTTCGTTGTTGGCCAGCATGACCGAGACCAGCGCCGGTTCGCCGATCTCCGCCAGCATGCGGTCGAGCGCGGCGAGGTCGATCACGCCGTTGCCGTCGACCGGCACGACGGCCGCGCCCTGGAAGGCGCGGACTGACGGATGCTCGACGGCCGAGACAAGGACATGCCGCAGGCCGGTCCCGGCCAGCACAGTCGCGTTGGCCTCTGTCGCGCCGGAGGTGAACAGGATTTCGCCGGCATCCGCCCCAATCAGCCGGGCCACACTGGCGCGCGCCGTCTCGACCCGGCTGCGCGCCGTCTGTCCCAGCCGATGCACGGAAGAGGCGTTGGTCGGCCCCGCCAGGATGTCGATCATGGCGTCGCGGACAGCGGTTTTGACCGGCTGCGTCGCGTTATAGTCGAGATATACGGATGGGCGCATATGCGCGGAAGCAGATGGGGTTTATTCCGCGGCGTCGGGAAGTTCCCGGTGCGGACGGTCTTGCTGCTGCTGGGCTTCCACGGCCTTCAGTCGCTCGGTCAGGTCCTTCACATGCTCGTTCATCGACGTCAGCAGGCAGGCGATCGGGTCGCTGCTCTCGCTGCAGGGCGTGCCGTAGGCCAGGAAGTCCGGTGCGATCTTGCCGATGTCCTGGGACGCCTTGGCCGGAATGCCGACCATGGTCGCGCCATGGGGAACGTCATGCAGCACCACGGCATTGGCGCCGACCCGGGCGCCATCGCCCACCGTGATCGGGCCCAGCACATGCGCGCCGGCGCCGACGATGACGTTGTCGCCCAAGGTCGGATGGCGCTTGACGCCGCGCTGGAGCGACGTGCCGCCAAGGGTCACGCCCTGATAGAGGGTGACGTCGTTGCCCACCACGGCGGTCGAGCCGATGACGACCCCCATGCCGTGATCGATGAACAGGCGCTCGCCGATCTCGGCGGTCGGGTGGATCTCTATGCCGGTCAGGAAGCGCCCGAGCTGGGACACCCAGCGGGCGGCGACGGGCAGATTCTGCTTGGCCAGCCAGTGCGCGGCGCGGTGCATTGCCACCGCGTGCAAGCCCGGATAGCAGAGCGCAACCTCAAGACGCGAGCCGGCCGCCGGATCGCGTGCGATGATACTGTCTACGTGATCCAGAAAATGCTTGAACACAACGTGGCCTACTATGATATGCTTGCGGCCCGCCGCAATTTCCTGACGCGATAACGGTTGTCCCGAGTATATCGGGTGCCTTTCAGCGACATGGCAATTGATCGGGATATAGGCAAATGGTTTCCGAGGGTCAAGTTTAGGCTGGTTGTGACTGTGCAGCCACCGTCGCGACTGCAAGGACATTTTTGGCGCTGAGACCGGCGCTCCGTCACATCGAGCAGACTATAAAACATGCCTGAAGTTACGATTAACGGCCCGGCAGGCCGCCTCGAGGGACGCTA
>DATBAZ010000094.1:0-26250 GCA_036271255.1 Alphaproteobacteria bacterium | reverse complement strand
GGTTGCCTGCGTATGCGCCTCGGCGCCGAAGCGCGCCTCTTCCGGGCTGGCCGTGCGGGTCACGCCGCCGGCGCCGTTGAAGGCCGCGCCGCCCGGACGGCTATTGACCACGGTCTTGTTGTAGACGTTGGTGACGCGGGTGTTGCTGATATTGGTGACGGCGCTGTTATAGGCGAACGCGCCGCCGCGCCACTCACCGCCTTCGAAGCCGATGCCGCCATAGCCGAAGCCGTAATTGACGCCGCCGTAGAACCCGACATGCGGGCCCCAATAGCCGGCATGGAAGCCATAGACGCCGCCGGCGAAGCCCCAGTACGGCGGCGTCCACAGCACGCCGACCGAGGGCGGCTCGACCCAGGTGCCGGGAATCCAGTAATAGCCGGCATCGCCCCAGCCCCAATAGCCCGGGGTCCACATATAGCCCGGCCCCGGGATCGGCGGCTGCTCATAGACTGGGATCGGCGGCGGCGCGATCGGAACCGAGACGCCGATGCCGACGGACACATAAGCATTTGCGGACGGCGCCGCGACCGGAGCCCCGACGCCGAGGCTGAGGCCGAGAACGACCGGTATGAAATAAGGGGACAATCGCATTGTCGGCCCTCCTCCAGGTTGCGGCGCCCCGGTGGATCGCATGTCGATTATCCCCGGTGGATCGCCTGTTGACGTATATTGTACATATCGGTCTGGCGCCGCTTTTGTTGCATTTCCGCGACATTAATTTACTGTAATGTCCGGCCACATTAATGCCATGATGTTAAGTCGGTAACTCAACATCGAAATATAATTTACTGGTTTACTTTGGTTCCTGACGTTTTGGATGCCTCGGCCCTGCCTTCGGAGGCATCCGTGGAGCGGTGTTTTCGGTGGCCGTCGCGTCGCCCGTGCCGGGCAGAATCACCATGCTCTGTGCGAAGCTTTGGGGGATGCCGAGTTCGGCGAAGCGCTTTTTCAACCGGCGGTTGAACTCGCGGCCGACCGACCATTGCTTGATCGGCTTGGTCTTGAAGCGTGCCTGGAGAATCGCGGCGTCGGCGCCGAAGGAATCCAGCCCGATGATCTCGATCGGCGCCAGGATCAGTTCCTTGTAGCCCGGGTCCTCTTGCAGCTCGGCGCCGAGCTGCGTCACGGCCTCGACCACCCGGTCGCTGTCGATGGCGTAGTCCACCTTGATGTTGAACAGGTAGTAGGCGAAGTCCTTGGTCATGTTGTTGACCGAGGTCACATTGCTGAACGGCACGGTATGCACCCCGCCATTGCTGTCGCGCAGCCGGATCGTGCGGATCGAGAAATGCTCGACCAAGCCGGAATGGCCGCCGCCGAGATCGACCACGTCGCCCACCGCGACGGTATTCTCGAACAGGATGAACATGCCGGTGATCACATCCTTGACCAGCGTCTGCGCCCCGAAGCCGATCGCCAGCCCGACCACGCCGGCGCCGGCCAGCAGCGGCGCGATATTGAGGCCGAGCTCAGACAGCACGATCAGCACGACCACCACGATCAGGAAGATCAGAAATGCGTTGCGCAGCAACGGCAGCAGGGTGCGCACGCGCTGGCTGCGCTGAACCGGCGTGCCGTCCTTCACCGCGCCGACCAGATAAGTCTCGATCACCGCCGAAACGAACTCCCAGGCAACCGTGGCGCTGATGACGATGAGGGCGATCGACAGCGTGCGGGCGAGCGCCGCCCGCCCCTCCGGTCCGGTGGCCCAGTCCAAGGCATCGATGCCCCAGACATCGACCAGCACCACGACGGCGATCAGCCAGATGATCGCCGATGACCCGGCGCGGATAATGGGCAGATAGATGTCCGCGCGCTCGCGCAGGCGGGAGTAGCGATCCTCCGGCGCGCCGTGGGTCAGTGTCGTACCACGGGTGACCGCATGCTCGACCAAATGCATGCTGAGCCGGGCCGCGGCGATCACCAGGACAGAAATCAGTGTACCGTGCAGGATGAAATCGAACCCGCCCTCTATGTCGAACGCGAAGACGGCGAAGGTGGCCACCAGATAGGCGATGGCCAGCAGGTGCCAGACCTCTGACAGGCGCCGGCGCAGCGAGTGGAAGGCTGAAGGCCTCTCGTCCCCTTTAGAGCCGCGGATCCAGCGCGCGATCTCCTTGCGCTCGGTGACCACGAGCCCGACCAGGATGACCAGGATGCTGAGCGCAACCAGCTTCAGGGCCGCATGCGCGGCGACCTTGGGCAGGCCCAGCACCCTGAGCGCGGTGATACCGAACCAGCCGAAGGCGACGATGGCGCCGATCCAGCAGATCCAGCGATGTAGAAAGCGGGCTGCCCTGTCCCCGAACGGAACCAACCGCAGCGACGCTGTGCGCGGCGCCAGCAGGAAGCGCGAGATGGCGACGACGCCCGCCACCAGCATGGCCGCGTTGACGATGGTGAGCGTCGCCAGACTGACCACCGCCGGCGCATTGATCATCGACAGCAGCGAGTAGCCGGCGAAGCCGAACAGCGCGACCGGTATCAGGCGGAGCACCAGACGCAGCAGGCCGACGAACAGACGGGACAGGATGCCGGCCGGCCGATGCTGCTCGAGCGATCGGCGCGGCCCGCGCATGGCCAGGAGCGCGAGCCCAAGCGCCGCGGCGCCGCCGGCAAGCACGGTCAGCAACGAGCCGGCAAGGTCGATCCAGTGCGCGCGGGCGTTGGGATCGGCGGCCTGGCGCTGGAACCAGCGTTCGGCCGCCGGCAGGCCACGGAAGGAATGACCGAGCGCGCCGAACTCCTCCCCCGCCTCGGCGACCTGCGCGGACAGGAACTTCAGGATGCGCGAACCGATCGGCTCGGCCTCGTCCTGCTTCTGCGCCTGTTGCTGCTGGGTCAGCAGGGTCAGCTGCTGGATCAGCTTCTGGCGCGCCGTGGGGTCGTTCAGCGTCCGGACCAGCTCCTTGACCTGGGCCGGATCCGCAGCCGGCGGCGGCTCAGCCGGCTTCTGCGCGTTGGCAGCGGCCTCGGCGGCCGCGAGCTGGGCCTGGGCGGTGGGGCTCGACAGGCTGGCCGACAGCAGGATCAGGGCGGCGATCAGCAGAAAACGGATCATGGCATCGACTTGGTTTCAAAATATCTGGTGCGGCGAACGGACCCGCCACTTAAGCCCCAAGGAACACGACGAATGGCGATCCGTTTCAAGCGGAAACGCCGCGCTTACCGTGACAATTCCAGTCACCGGCGTGATTTCCGAACGATTTCAGCAAATTAACATAGGCAGGAGCATCATGGCCGGTAATCTGACGGGGAAACATGTCGCCATCGTGGCAACCGATGGTTTCGAACAGAGCGAACTGACCCAGCCCTTGGATGCGCTGCGCGCCGCCGGGGCGAAAGTGGACGTCATCTCGCCGAAGGACGGCGCGATCCAGGGCATGCAACACCACGAGAAAGGCGACAAGATCACGGTAGACCGCAAGCTGGGCACGGTGAAGCCCGACGCGTATGACGCGCTGGTCCTCCCAGGCGGCGTCGCCAATCCGGATTCGCTGCGGATCGACAAGGATGCGACCAGCTTCATCCAGCATTTCGTCGACGCCGGCAAACCGATCGCCGCGATCTGCCACGGTCCCTGGACACTGATCGAGAGCGGTTTCGTCCGCGGTAAGCGCATGACCTCGTGGCCGTCGCTCAAGACCGACCTGACCAACGCCGGGGCGGACTGGGTGGACGAAAAGGTGGTCCGCGACGGCACCTTGGTGACAAGCCGCAAGCCCGATGATCTGCCGGCCTTCTGCAAGGAAGTCATCGCCATGATCGCTGAGGATCACGCGATCGCGGCGGAGTAGGTTTTTGCCGGTAATGGGTCGTTTACAGGGCCCATTACCGCACCTATCTTCACGCTCATGACTGACAAAATCGAACGCACCGATGCGGATTGGCGCAAGCTGCTTTCGCCCGAGGAATACCGGATCCTGCGTGAGAAGGGCACCGAGCGCGCCTTCACCGGCCATTACTACAAGACCAAGGAGCCCGGCACCTATGTGTGCGCGGCCTGCGGGCATGAACTGTTCGATTCCGCCACGAAATACGAATCCGGTTCGGGCTGGCCCAGCTTCTATGCCGCCAAGAATGACGATGCCGTCGCCACCGAGACCGACCGCACCCACGGCATGGTCCGAACCGAGGCGACGTGCGCACGCTGCGGCTCGCATCTGGGCCATGTGTTCCCAGATGGCCCGAACCCGACGGGCCTGCGCTATTGCATGAACTCGGTGTCGCTGAAGCTCAAGCCCCAGGAAGGCTGAGCCGGCAGGGAGACGAGAAGCCCTCCCCGCCGACGCCCCGACGTGCTATGAATCGGTCGCCGTATCGAAATTTCGGGAGACGGAACGTGCAGACCGGATCCGGACGCGCAGCGCTCATCATCGCGATCGTCGCCGCCATCATCACCTATGCCGCCTTTGGGACGCAGACGCCGTTCGGGTTTCTGCATCACTTTGGCCATCACAAGATCACCATCAACACCGACAAGTCGGCCGATGCCGCCGAGGATGCCCGCCAGGCTGCCCTGGACCGCGTTCAGGAGGCGGCGGACCGCGCCCAGGAAGAGGCGGACAGGGCGCAGGATCGGGCCGACCGCAAGCAAGAACTGCAGGAACGCGCCAACGAGCTGAAGCAGCAAGCGCAGGCGTTGGCCGAGCAGGCACAGCAGCTGGCCCAGGCCGGGGTCGAAAAGGCCGCGGCGGCGATCCCGCCCATTCCCGCGGTTCCCGCTGTGCCGGCCGTTCCCGCCGTACCGGCAGTACCCGCTGCACCGTCGGCAAACGCGGAGGTTCGTGCGCTCGATCCGTTCGACAGCGTCACGATCGAGAACAGCGCGGATGCCACCGTCACCATCGGCGACACGCAATCGGTAACGATCACGGGCGGCTTCGGCCATACCGATACGCGCGTTCATGACGGCAAGCTGACCGTCAGCGGCTCGGCCCCCGGCGTTCGCGTGGCGATCGTCGTGCCGCATCTGCACGCCCTTCAGGTCAACGGCTATGGCAAGGTGAACCTGGTCGGGCTGCGCGACCCCATCACAATCAAGGCCAATGGCGCGGTCGAGCTTTCGGGCAGCGGAGTTGTCGAATCCGCCGATCTGATCATGAACGGCCCCAGCAAGTTCCAGCTCGCGAAGCTGGAGACCAAGAATCTGACCGTTCAGGTCAACGGGGTCGGCGACGCCGATGTCTTCGCGACCGAGAACCTGACCGCCGACGTCAAGGGCGTGGGGCATGTCCGCTATCGCGGCGACCCGCACTTGACGACCAAGATCAACGGCCCCGGCACGGTGCAGCGCGTCGCCTCAAGCTAGGGTTGCAGCCGTCGGCTCGACCGCGCCGGCCATATCGCATATTCAATCGGACGCTTCGGCGTCCGATTCCGTTTGATGAAAGCCTCGACCCCATGATCCCTCGCTATAGCCGGCCGGAGATGGCCGATATCTGGGAACCGCAGAACCGCTACCGGATTTGGTTCGAGATCGAGGCCCACGCCTGCGATGCGATGGCGGAACTGGGCATCATCCCCAAAGAGGCGGCCAAGGCGATCTGGGAGCGGGGCGCCTTCGAGCCGGACCGGATCGATGAGATCGAAAAAGAGACGAAGCACGATGTCATCGCCTTCCTGACCAATGTCGCCGAGCATGTCGGGCCTGAGGCGCGCTTCCTGCATCAGGGCATGACCTCGTCGGATGTTCTGGACACCGCGCTGGCGGTTCAGCTTGCCCAGGCATCCGACCTGCTGCTGAAGGATATCGACGCGGTGATCGCCGCGATCCGCCGCCGGGCCCTGGAGCATGCCCATACGCTGACCATCGGCCGCAGCCACGGCATCCATGCCGAGCCGACGACCTTCGGCCTCAAGCTCGCCGGCCACTGGGCGGCCTTCAAGCGCGCCCGCGCGCGCCTGGTAGCCGCCCGCGCGGAGATCGCGACCTGCGCCATCTCCGGCCCGGTCGGCACCTATGCCACGGTCGATCCCAGGATCGAGGCGCATGTCGCCAAGATGATGGGGCTGGTGCCCGAGACGGTATCGACCCAGGTCATCCCGCGCGACCGCCACGCCCAGTTCTTCGCCGTGCTGGGCGTTATCGCGGCCTCGATGGAAAACCTGGCGACGGAGGTCCGCCATCTGCAGCGCTCCGAGGTGCTGGAGGCGGAGGAGTATTTCTCGCCGGGCCAAAAGGGTTCCTCGGCGATGCCGCACAAGCGCAACCCGGTGCTATCGGAGAACCTGACCGGCCTCGCACGGCTGGTGCGCGGCGCTGTGACCCCGGCACTGGAGAACGTGACGCTGTGGCATGAGCGCGACATATCCCACTCGTCGGTCGAGCGCGTGATCGGGCCGGACGCGACCATCGCCCTCGATTTCGGCCTGATGCGGTTGGCCGGGCTGATCGACAGACTGGTCATCCACCCCGAGAACATGCGCAAGAACCTGGATTCGCTGGGCGGCCTTGTTTTCTCGCAGCGCGTGCTGCTGGCGCTGACCCAGGCCGGGATGAGCCGCGAGGATTCCTATCGCACGGTGCAATCGACGGCTATGCGGGTGTGGGACGAACGCAAGGACGACTTCCGCACCCTGCTGGGCCAGAACCCGCAGGTCACAGCCCTGCTCTCTCCTGCCCAGTTGGACGAGATCTGCGACTACGGCTTCTACACAAAGCAGGTCGACACGATCCTGGCGCGGCTGGAGGATTAGCATAAAAGAGCGGCGGCGGATCGCTCCGCCGCCGCTCTCTATTGCACGACCGAAAAGATTAGTGGTCGGTCGTGGTACGCTGGACCGTGGTCGAGCTGGTATCGCCGTAGGGCGTGTCGTTGGTCCGGGTGGTGCGGCTGGTGGTCGAGCTGTCGCCCACGCCGTCGCTGCGGCGGACCGTATCCTTGGTCACCGTATGGTCGCCGTAAGGGCCGTCACGGTTCACCGTGGTCTGGGTATTTACCGTGCGGTCACCGTCGGGTTGGGTCACCACCGTCCGCTCACGGGATACGCTATCGTCTTGGGCGTGTGCTACGCCGGCGGCTAGTCCCAGCGCCATGGCGCCGGTCAAAATATACTTCATCATCGTGAATTCTCCGGTATTGGGGAACTTGGCGGATTAAAACCCCAACCGGCAAGACTGTTCCCGACAATATTTCCAGGAACATTTTCATTTTGTGATTGTGGTCGAAAATCTTTATTTACAAGCTAAAGCGGATTTTTCACGCTCCAGCTCCTCGAATAAACGATCAGGCTTTCCCCCGCTCCAGGCAGGCGGCCAGGCCGCTGGCTGGCACCGGCTCGCCGAAATAGAGCCCCTGCCCGTACCCGCAATTCAACCCCAGCAGGGCGTCGGCGACGGCTTTGTCCTCGACACCCTCGGCCACCGCGCGCAGTTCCATCGCCTGGGCCAGGCCGGCGATGGCGCGGACGATGGTGCGGCTGCGCTGGGAGGTCAGGATCGCCTCGGAGAAGGAGCGGTCGATCTTGATGCAGTCGATCGGCAGGCGATGGAGATAGACGAGGCTTGAATAACCGATGCCGAAATCGTCGAGCGCGAAGGAGACACCCACAGCCTTGAGCCGCTCCATCATTTGGGCAGCCTTGGTGAGGTCGGCGATCAGCATGGTCTCGGTAATCTCGAACTGAAGCTGGACGCCGTGGCTGCGCCCGTTCGCGACCAGCGCCTCGATCCGCTCGATAGCTGCGCTGTCCTCGAGGTTCGCCGCCGACAGGTTGACGCTGAGCAGCAGCGGCGGATGCGGCCGCGCACAGGCGAACAGGGCGCCGTCGAAGGCCCCCCAGGCCCGGTCCAGGATCACGGCGTCGATCGCCCGGATCAGGTCGTTCGCCTCGGCCAGCTGGATGAACTCCGCCGGCTCGACCAGGCCGCGCTCGGCATGGCGCCAGCGGGCCAGCGCCTCGAACCCGGCCAGGGACGAATCCGCAAGATTCACGATCGGCTGGAAGAACGGCTCGAACTCATACGCCGCCAGCCCGTCACGGATTTGGCTTACGGCGCACGGCTTGCCGTCGTTCTCAGAACCAGGATCAGATGCTGGCATGGAAAAGCCGATAGGTCATCGTGATCGGCAACGCACCCGTGCAGGCAACAACATCCGCAAAATATCGACGAATTTTGCGCATCCGTAAATCGTGGCGAAACCGGGGCAACAAATAAACCCGTATCGCGTTGCATATTACGTTTTCACCAGCGCGGCCAGACCTAAAGTGCTTCAAAATTCCCTGGAAAATCAAGTGGTTTGCGATCACCCGTTCGTCTTGGAGCCCGCCGCGGCGGCGCGTGCGGCAGGTTTGCGCTATGTCGCCGACCATATGTCCGGAATTCATCGGAAGCGCGCCGGGCGGGCTTTTTCCTACCGCGACGCCAAGGGTGAAAAGGTCACCGACCCCGTCACACTCGCCCGTATCCGCAAGCTGGCGATCCCGCCGGCCTGGCAGGATGTGTGGATCTGTGCCTCGCCCAATGGCCATTTGCAGGCGACCGGCATCGACGCCAGAGGCCGCAAGCAATATCGCTATCATGCGAACTGGCGGGCGGTGCGTGACGAGACCAAATACAGCCGCATGCTCGCCTTCGGCCGCGCCCTGCCGGCGATCAGGGAGCAGGTGGCGCGCGACCTGAGGCGCGAGGGATTGCCGCGGGAGAAGATGCTGGCGACCATCGTGCGCCTGCTCGAGACCACGCTGATCCGCGTCGGCAATCGGGAATATGCGCGGGAGAATGACAGTTTCGGCCTGACCACGCTGCGCAATCGGCACGTCAAGGTCGAGGGCGGCACGATCAGCTTCGAATTCCGGGCGAAGAGCGGCAAGATGCGAAAACTGCATCTGAAGGACCGGACGCTCGCCCGCATCGTCAAGCGCGCCCGCGACCTGCCCGGCTATGAGCTGTTCCAATATGTCGACAAGGACGGTGAGCGGCGCAGCATCGACTCGGACGACGTGAACCAATATCTGAAGGAGGCCTCCGGCGCCGACTTCACCGCCAAGGATTTCCGCACCTGGGCCGGCACGGTGCTGGCGGCGCTGGCCCTGCGGGAGTTCGAGGCCTTCGATTCAGAGGCCGCCGCGAAACGCAACATTACCCAGGCGATCGAGCAGGTCGCCTCCAAGCTCGGCAATACGGCCTCGATCTGCCGGAAATGTTATGTTCATCCGGCCTTGTTCGATGCCTATCTCGACGGCACCCTTGCCGCCAGCCTGAAGCAGGAGGTCGAAGCGACGTTGGCCGAGGAGCTGGAGAAATTGCCGCCGGAAGAGGCGGCGGTCCTCGCCTTCCTGGAACACAGGCTGGCCGAGGTCGCGGCGGACGGCCATTCATGAGGCTGCCACGGCCGCTCACATTCGGATGGAAGGTGATCGACGGCATGTCGTGCCGCAACGGCTTCGAGATCGCCGGCTATATCGCCTTCACCGTCATGCTGTCGCTGTTCCCGTTCATGATCTTCCTGGTTTCGGTCGCGGGATTCTTCGGCGACACGCGGTCGGGGCAGGACTTCCTCAATACGCTGTTCCTGTTCACCCCGCCGGCGGTGATGACAACCCTTGAGCCGGCGATTCAGGAGGTGATCAAGAACCGCAGCGGCAGCCTGCTCACCATCGGCCTGGTGCTGTCCCTCTATTCCGCATCCTCCGCCGTTTCGGCACTCAGGCTGGCGCTGGACCTCGCCTATGGCGTCGACGAGACCCGTTCCCTCTGGTGGCGCAAGGTTCAGGATTTCATGGTCGTAGCCGTAGGTTCGATCATCGTGATGGCAAGCTCGGTTGCGATCATCGCCGGCCCGTTCATCCTGAATCTGATCGCGCGGTTCACTTTCCTGGACGCAACAGATGAAAATCTGATTCACGTGGCGCGCTACGGCGTCACCCTGGTGGCGCTGGCGGCGCTGGTCGTGGTGCTCCACGTGGTGCTGCCGAATTCGCGCCTCACGATACGGCAGATCCTGCCCGGCGCGCTGACCACGACGGTGGCCTGGATCATCGCCGCCAGCATTCTCACGCTCTATTTCGGGAGGTTCGCCGACTATAGCGCGACCTATGGTAGCCTCGGCGGGGTGATGATCACGCTGATGTTTTTCTATGTCAGCGCCATCATCTTCATCTTCGGCGGTGAGCTGAACGCGGCCCTGCTGCCGCATGAGGAAAAGCTGGCGCCGCCGCCCAACCCGGAGTTGAAGCCATTACCGCTAAAAACCTGATCCTGCTGTCGGCGGTGCTGCTGCCGCTGGCTGCCGCCAACGCCGAGGATATCGGCAGCGTCAACACCACCTTCAAAGTGCTGGGCCCGGACAACAAGATCGTCGTCCAGGCCTTCGACGACCCGGACGTTGACGGCGTCGCCTGCTATCTGTCGGCGGCGCGCACCGGCGGCATCAAAGGCGGGCTGGGCCTGGCAGAGGACACATCCGACGCCTCGATCGCCTGCCGCCAGGTCGGTGCGATCGCCATCAAAAAGAAGTTCGACCCCGGCGACGAGGTTTTCACCGAGCGCCGCTCCGTCCTGTTCAAAAAGCTCCGCGTCGTCCGCTTTCTGGATCAGAAGCGCAACACGCTGGTCTATCTCGCCTACAGCGACAAGCTGGTCGACGGCAGCCCGAAGAACAGCATCAGCGCCGTGCCGATCATGCCGTGGCCGACTGAGACGGCAGGGAGCACAGCTGGAAAATAGCTGAGGGCGTATAGTATAGCCCTCTCCATGCAGACATTCCGTCTACCCTTTCGCCGCACGATCAGGATCGCTGCGGCGATCATGATATCCGCCCTGCCGGCGCACGCCGGGCCGCCCTTTGTCACCGACGATCCCGAACCGCCGGAATATGGCACGTGGGAGATCAATTCCGCCCTCGCCGGCACGCTGGCGCATGGGGGTGGGGATGCCGCTCTGCCCGTGATCGATGCCAATTACGGCGCGCTGCCCGACCTTCAGCTCCATATCCAGCCGCAGATGGCCTATGTCCGCACACCGGAAGGGACGCATTTCGGCTTCGGCGATCTGGAGATCGGCGCCAAGTACCGCTTCATCGAGGAGGATGCGGACGGCTGGGTGCCGATGGTCGCGTTCTATCCGCTGTTCGAAATCCCGACCGGCGACAGGAGGCGGGCGCTGGGCGCCGGCGTCGGGCGGACATTGCTGCCGATCTGGGCGCAGAAGACGCTCGGCAAATGGACGGTCTATGGCGGGGGCGGCTACGGCATCAATCCGGGCGCGGACGGCAAAAACGCCTGGCTGGCCGGGGTCGTCGCGCTTTACCAGTTCACCGAAAAGCTGCAATTCGGCGGCGAGGTCTATCTCCAGACCGCCGAGGCGCCGGGCGACAAGGACGCGCCGGGCTTCAATCTCGGCGGCTCCTACGGGCTGGCGGAGGATCTGAACCTGTTGTTCTCCGCCGGATGCGGGCTGGCCAACGCGTCGGAAAACAACAGGTTTTCCGGCTACCTGGGGTTGCAGGTGATCTACTAGACAGGTGCTCCGACGGAACCCTCCCCCTTCCCCCCGGTTACAGACTAACAGGCTGAAATCATTTGTAGGGGAAGACGGGCATGGGCAGCGTCACCCGGTGGCTTTTGGGCGTGATCGGCGTCCTGGTTGTCGCCGTCGTTCTGGTCGTCGTATTTTTTCAATGGAGCTGGCTGCGCGGGCCGCTGGAATCCCGGCTGTCGGCGCTGACCGGCAAGCAGGTTCATATCGATGGGCCGATCACCGGCACCAAGGCCTGGGTGCCTGAGATCACGGCCAAGGATATCCGGATCGACGAGCCTGATTTCAAGGCCGCGCCCAAGGTGGCCAGGATCGACACGTTCGCGCTGACCATAGACCTCAAAGCGTTGCTGCACGGCAAGCTGAACTTCCCCACCATCGATATCGATTCGCCCAGCCTTGACCTGCTGCGCGGCCCGGACGGCAAGGCCAACTGGGATATCGCCAGCGAGGCCAGCGGCCCCAGCAGCCGGGGGAATATGCCGATCATCGGCAGACTGACGGTCAAGAACGGCAAGCTGACCTATCGCGATACCGCCCGGCATCTGACCATCGACGGCACGGTGAAGACCATCGCGGCCACCGGCGGAACCGGCGAAGGTGCCTTCACCATGGAAGGCAGCGGCACCTACGGCAGCGCGCCCTTCACCATCAAGCTGAAGGGCGGATCGCTGAACGATCTGCGCGAAACCTCCAAGCCTTATGACATCAACGCCAGCGCCGCGATCGGCAAGACCAAGGTGACCATCGCCGGCACGGTCACCGACCCGTTCAAGCTGACCGACATGAACCTGAAGATGACCGCCGACGGCGACAACGCGCACGATCTCTATACGGTTTTCGGCATTCCGGCCCCTGCCACCCCGCCCTATCACCTGACCGGCACGTTGGACCGCGACGGCAAGGCCTGGCTGTTCAAGAATTTCACCGGCACGGTCGGCAAGAGCGACCTGGAAGGCCTGCTCCGCTTCGAGACCGAGGGCCGCAAACGCATCTTCGTCGGCGGCGACCTCAAGTCCAAGAATCTGGACTTTGCCGATCTGGGTCTGCTGGTCGGCGCGCCCGGCGCGACCACCGGCGACCGGCCGGTGTCGGAGACGCAGAAAGTCCTGGAGAAGAAGCAGGAGCAGACCGGCCGCGTGCTGCCCGATGCGCCGCTCGACCTCGACGAGGTGCGCAATGTCGACGCCAGCATCGCATTCAAGGGCGAGCATGTCGCAGCGCAGAACCTGCCGATCGACAATGTCGATATGCATATGACCCTGGACAACGGGCTGCTGAGCTTCAAGCCGCTCAAGGTCGGCGTCGCCGGTGGGCAGATCGATGCCAACATCGTCCTCGACGCCCGCGCCGACACGGTCGCCACCGATTACGATCTGAAGTTCAGCCGCTTCCAAGTCGCGGAAATCTTCAAGAAGGCCGGCTTCCCCCAGGGCGGCACCGGCACGATCTATGGCCGCATCCGGCTGCATGGCACCGGCAATTCGGTGCGCAAGTCGCTGGGCAGCGCCAACGGGCAGGTCAGCGCCATGGTCGATAAGGGCACGATCAGCGATCTGGTCGCCAACGGCCTGGGCCTGGACGTGGCGCGCACGCTGGGCGTGCTGATCTCGGGCGACAAGCAGGTGCCGCTGAACTGCCTGGTCGTCGATTTCGGCGTCGACAAGGGCCAGATGACGCCGCGCACCTTCATCCTGGACACCGACGCTGCGCTCGACACCGCCAAGGGCTCGATCAGCCTGAGCGACGAGAAGATCGATCTCTCGATCCACGGCGATCCGAAGAACGCGACGCCAGTGGCGCTGGGTGGCCCGATCGAAGTCGGCGGCAGTTTCAAGAAGCCGAGTATCGGGCTGGGCGCCGAAGCCTATATCCGCGGCGGCGCGGCAGTGGCATTGGGCGCCCTTCTGACCCCCGTAGCCGCCGTCGTTGCCTTCATCGATGCAGGCGACGTCAAGGACGCCGATTGCTCCGGTCTGGAGCAGCAGGCGGCGAATCACTCCGCCACCGTCCCGCCCGGCACCCGGCACATGCCGGACGCCCCGGGCAAATCCCGCGTAACGAAAAAAACAGCTCCCAAAGCGGAAGCGACCCGGGCAAAAAAGCCGACAACGGCGCCCGAATAAGCTCTGGATTTTTCCCGAATCCGGGTTCGCATGCTTGCTAATAATTAGCTAGCTATCTATTCTGGAGGCATGACCGGCACGACCGACATCTCCTCCATCAGCTGGCTGCTGGCCGATGCCTCGCGCCTGATCCGCAAGCTTGCGGACAGGAGGCTGGGGACCATCGGCGTCACGCGGGCGCAGTGGCAGGCGCTGGCCAATCTGCGCCGCATGGGCCCGATGACCCAGGCCGCCCTGGCCGAGATGATGGAGGTCGAGACCGCGACCGTCGCCCGCCTGATCGACCGGCTGGAAGCCGCCGGCCTGATCGAGCGGCGGGCCGAGGCGCAGGATCGCCGGGTCAAGCTGGTCACGATGACCGACAAGGCCGCCGCCCTGATGGACGAGATGGGCGTGATCGGCCAGAAACTGCGCGACGACATGCTGGCCGATCTGTCGCCTTCCGAGCTGGAAGGCCTGATCGCAAGCCTGACCACCATCAAATCCCGACTTGTTCGCCTGCTGGAAACGCCATGACCCAAGCCCAAATGGAACGCTCAACCCCGACCGCGCCGATGCCGGTCACCAACCTGGTCCCCGGTTCGATGAGCCGACGCCTGACCTGGCGCCGGATCCTGCTGCTGATCGGGCCGATCGTGCTGATCGTCGCCGGTGGCGTCTATTACCTGTTCAGCGGCCGCTACGTCTCGACCGACGACGCCTATATCAAGTCGCGGATGGTTTCGGTCACGGCGACGTCGCCGGGCCAGGTCATCGCCGTTCCCGCCACCGACAACCAGACCGTGAAAAAAGGCGACGTGCTGGTCCAGATCGATCCGGCGCCGTATCAGCTGAAGCTCGAATCCGCCCAGGCCGAGTTGGCGCGGGTCGTCCAGGACGCAGACCAGCTGCGCGCCCAGGTACGCGCCCGCCAGCAGGATATCGTTCAGGCCAATGCCGACGTCGAATATTCTCAGCGCGAGTTCAACCGCCAGGCTCCGCTGGTCGCCAGCGGCGCCGTCGCCAAGAACATGAACGACAAGGCGCAGCGCGACCTGACCATGACGCAAGCCAAGGTTGCCGGGCTGAAGCACCAGATCGACGCCGACCTGGCCCAGCTGGGCGGCAATATCGATACGCCGAATGAGAAGCTGCCATCCTATATGGCGGCGCTGTCGGCGCGCGACACCGCCCAGTACAATCTGGACCACGCCACCATCCGCGCCGCCGCCGACGGGCGGGTCGGCACGGTGACGGTGCGGACCGGCGAATATGTCCAGGCCGGCCAGAACCTGTTCCCGCAGGTCGTGACCAGCGACACCTGGATCGAGGCCAATGTCCGCGAGACCGACCTGACCTATGTCTGCGACGGGCAGCCGGCGACATTTACCGTCGACGCCTATCCCGGCCACGTCTTCAACGCCAAGCTGCAGAGCTTCAGCCCGGCCACGGGGTCCGAGCTGTCGGTGCTGCCGGCCGAGAATGCGACCGGCAACTGGGTCAAGATCGTGCAGCGCCTGCCGCTGAAGCTGACGCCGGTCCTGGGGCCGGACGATCCGCCCCTGCGCGCCGGCCTGTCGGTCGATATCGATATCGACACCGGCGCCTATCACCACCTGCCGAGCTTCCTTGGCGGCAAGGGCGCATCTGGCCAGGGCCATTGCCACGGCTAAGGCCTAGGCCAAGGGGCTCCGCCCTGTGACCACCACGGTAGTGGATTTCGCCCGGCCCGCGAGGGACGAGCCGAACCGGGTTCTGATCACGGCGATCGCGATGCTCGCCGTGACGATGCAGCTGCTCGACACGACAATCGCCAATGTCGCCCTGCCCCATATGCAGGGCAGCCTCGCCGCCACCCAGGACGAGATCGCCTGGGTGCTGACCTCCTATATCGTCGCCGCCGCGATCAGCACGCCGGTGACCGGCTGGCTGGCCGGGCAGCTCGGCCGCACACGGCTGTTCTCCATTGCGATGTTCGGCTTCACCGTCACTTCGGCCCTGTGCGGGCTGGCGACGACCCTGCCGCAGATCGTGCTGTTCCGCATCATGCAGGGCCTGTTCGGCGCGTCGCTGGTGCCGCTGTCGCAGGCGATCCTGCTGGACGCCTATCCCCGGGGCGAGCTTCAGCGCGCCATGGGCATCTTCTCGATGGGCGTGATGATCGCGCCGATCCTGGGGCCGGTGCTGGGCGGATACCTCACCGACGAATTCTCCTGGCGCTGGTGCTTCTTCATCAACATCCCGATCGGCATCGTGGCCATCGCCGGCGCCATCGCCTTCGTGCCGGAGGTGCCCGGGCATGCGCGTAAGCTGGACTGGTTCGGCTTCGGCTTCCTGGGGCTCGGTGTCACCTGCCTGCAGCTCGTGCTGGACCGGGGCGAGAGCAAGGGCTGGTTCCAGTCGGGCGAAATCCAGCTCGAAGGCGCGCTGGCGCTGTTCTGCCTCTATATGTTCGTGGCCCACAGCGCCACGACGGCCAGGCCGTTCTTCGACGTGCGCATGTTCAAGGACCGGACCTATATCGTCTCCACCATCATCATGATGCTGATCTTCATCGTCTATTACGGATCGATGGTGCTGACGCCGCAGATGCTGCAGCAGGAGTTCGGCTATCCGGTGCTGACGGCAGGGCTGATCATGGCCCCGCGCGGGGCCGGCACGATCCTGGCGATCATGATCACCAACCGGCTGAGCAAATGGATCGAGCCCCGGGCGCTGGTCGGGTTCGGGCTGCTGCTGTCGGGCGTCACGCTGTATCTGATGTCGGGCTGGAACCTGATGACCAGCGAGACCAGCATCATCATCATGGGCCTGCTCCAGGGCGCCGGCAGCGGCTGCATCAACGTGCCGATCACGACGATGGCCTTCGCCACCCTGCCCGGCGAGCTGCGCACCGAGGCGACCAGCTTCTACAGCCTGACCCGCAATATCGGCAGCGCCATCGGCGTCTCGGTCGCCGCCTCCCAACTGGTCGAATCGACCCAGATCAATCACGGCTATCTTGCCGAGTTCATGACCCCGTTCCGCCACATGTCGCTGCCGCACGGCGCGATGGGCATGCATGTCATGAATCTGGGCCTCACCCAGCAGGCGGCGATGATCGCCTTCATCAATATCTTCTGGCTCCTGGGCATACTCTGCGTCGCCATCATCCCGCTGGTCTTCTTCCTGCGGGTGCCGAAGGCCGCCGGGGCCGCGCCGGCTGGGGCGGCGGCGGCGGATTAACCCATGAAGTCGGGATAGCGCTCGACCAGCGCGGCGTTCTCGTTGTCGGCGACCGAGAATTCGAAGCGCTGGCCGTTCGCGTCCTGGCGCAGGCCGTAGACATTCATGAAACGGAAGGGCGGCTTTCCGTCCCTGGGACGGACTTCGATCGTGATGTGGCAGAGGCAGAAAGTGTCGGAGACCGGGACCAGCTCATTGCCGACGAAGCGGATGTCCTCCAGGCCGTATTCCTTGAAGCGCGCCATCCAGGGCACCAGCTGGGCCAACGCGGCCGCGCGGGTTTCGAACCCGCCGCTATAACCCTGGGTGAAGGCGCGGAAGGGCTCGGCATAGTGGCCGGCCAGCGCCTGCGGGTCGTTGGCGGCGGAGGCGCGGCCGTAGCTGTCGACGAAGCCCTGGGCTTTTGCGAGATCGAGCATGGTTTCCTAACTCTCGATAAGATTGCGGATCTTCTCACCAAGCGCCGTCATGACGAAGGGCTTGGTAATCAGGGCCATGCCGGCATCCAGCAGGCCATTTCCCATGACGGCATTTTCGGCAAAGCCGGTGATGAACAGCACCTTCAGCTTAGGGCGGGTTCGGCGCGCCGCATCGGCAACTTGCCGGCCGTTGAGGCCGCCCGGCAGCCCCACGTCGGTGATCAGGAGGTCGATGCGCACGTCGGACTCGAGAATACGAAGGCCAGCCGCGCCGTCAGCCGCTTCGATGGCGGCGTAGCCATGCTCCTCGAGCACATCGACGATCAGCATGCGTATCGTCGGCTCGTCGTCGATGACCAGGACGGTCTCGCCATCGCCATAGACGATATCGGGCGCGGCGTCGGCATCCTCCGCGGTTTCCTGCGCATCGGTCAGACGCGGCAAGTAAAGGCAGACGGTCGTCCCGTATCCGGGTTCGGAATAGATGCGGACCTGGCCGCCGGACTGACGCACGAAGCCGTAGACCATCGACAGGCCGAGCCCGGTTCCCTCACCCAGCGGCTTGGTCGTGAAGAAGGGATCGAAGGCGCGGGCAATGACGTCGGGTGTCATTCCCGCTCCGGTATCGCTGACGCAGAGCGAAATATACTGACCGGGCGGGAGCTCGCGCTCCCGTGCTTCCCGATCATCGAGCCATTTATTGGCGGTTTCGATCGTCAGCCGCCCCCCGGCAGGGGCCATGGCGTCACGGCCGTTGATGCAGAGGTTGAGCAGCGCGTTCTCGAGCTGTGAGGGATCGATCTTGGTCAGCCACAAGCCGCCTGCGCCGACGACCTCGATATCGACATCCGGCCCGACGCTGCGGCGGACGAAATCCTCCATGCCGGCGACGAGCTTATTGATGTCAGTCGGCCTCGGGTCGAGCGTCTGACGCCGGGAGAATGCTAGCAGGCGATGGGTCAGGGCGGCAGCCCGCCGCGCCGCACCCTGGGCAGCCGCGATATAGCGCGTCGCCTCACCCAGCCGTCCTTGAGCCATTCGCGTATCGAGCAATTCGAGGCTTCCGCTGATGCCGGCCAGAAGATTGTTGAAGTCATGCGCGATGCCGCCGGTCAGCTGGCCCAGCGCCTCCATCTTCTGCGATTGCAGCAACGCTTCCTCGGCGATCTTGAGGTCGCGCGTCCGCGCCTCGACCCGTTGTTCCAGGGTCTCGTTCAGCTCCCGCAGGCCCTCCTGCGCATGGCGGGTCTCGGTGGTGTCGAAGCCCTCGACGAAGATACCGGTTACCTGCCCGGTCTCATCGACGACCGGCTCATAGATGAAGTCGAGATACAGGAGCTCCGTGGGGGCCCCAAGGGTCCGGCTCAGTGTGACGGGTGTCTGGTGGGCGATGTAGCGCTCGCCGGTCGTGTAAACACGGTCAAGCAGCTCGAAAAAGCCCTGCTCCCGCAGTTCCGGGATCACGTCGCGCACCGGCCTGCCGAGATACTCGCGTTCGCCGAGCAGCCGGACATAGGCGTCGTTGACGAACTCGAAGAGATGGTCGGGTCCGGCCAGGACAGTGATGAAACCGGGCGCGCGCTGAAACAGGCGCCGCTGGCGCTCCGCCGCCTCGGTCTGCCGGCGCTCGGCGATCACCCGAGCCGTCGTCTCGATGCAGGCGCCAAAAAGCCCGTCGATGGAACCGCTGTCGCCGCGCGCCGGCGTGTAGGCAAATTCGAAATGAGCCTCCTCAACCCGGCCTTCCCGGTCCAGCCCGAGCGCAAAATCCTCGATCGAGACCGGCTCGCCGGCATAGACGCGATCGAACAACGGCTCGAGAAGATCGCGGGCCTCCGCCCAAACCTCCATACTGGGCCGGCCGAGCGCATCCGGATGCTTGCGGCCGAGAATCGGCGTGAACGCGTCGTTGTAGATCCAGGTGCGCTCCGGCCCCCATGCCAGGAACATCGGCAGTTTGGAAACGAGGAGCAGGCTCACGAGAGTCTTGAGCGACTTGGGCCAGCCGTCGGGGCTGCCGAGCGGCGTCGTGTCCCACGCAAAGGCGCGCATGCGCGCGGCCATATCGCCGCCGCCATCGAGGAAACGCAGCAACCCTGTATCCAACGCTACATCCGGATCGGCCAATCCACCCCCACTAATCTGTAACAAGCACTGCTTTACAACGCCGGTTCCGTAGGGTTGATGGCCGCTGCGGGATATTGCCTAGCGATCCCCGCCCGGCTTCCACAGCACGTCGCCGGCGCCGGTCTTCAGGTTGATCCAGCGCGCCATCACGAAGAGATGATCGCTGAGGCGGTTCAGATATTGCAGCACCGGCCCGTTCACATGATCGTCGCCGGCCAGCGCCCAGCAATCGCGCTCGGCGCGGCGGACGACGCTGCGGGCCAGGTGCAGATGGGCGGCGGCCGGGGCGCCGCCGGGCAGGATGAACGACGTCAGGGGCGTGAGGTCGGCGTTCATCGCGTCGATCTCCTTCTCCAGCCGCTTCACCTGGGCCGGCGTGATGCGCAGGCGCACATCCTCCGGCTTGTCCTCACCGGGCATGCAGAGGTCGGCGCCGAGGTCGAACAGGTCGTTCTGGATCCGCAGCAGCATCTGGCCGGCAGCTGCCTCGAAGAGGCCCGTAGCCTCGATCCGGGCGACGCCGATGACGCCGTTGGCCTCATCCACCGTGCCCATGACGTTGACGCGGAGCGAGGCCTTGGGCACGCGCTGCCCATCGCCCAGGCCGGTCGAGCCTTTGTCCCCGGTGCGGGTATAGATCTTGTTGAGCTTGACCATTACTTGGCGGGAGCCGGCGCGGCAGGGGCCTGCGTTGCCGCCGCGACCTGCTGCGACGTCGGCGCGTCCGCCTTGGCGGCCTGCATCGGCTGGTCCGGGTTCTCCAGATTCCAGCCTCCGCCCAGCGCCTTGTAGATCTGGATCAGGTTGGTGCCGATCGTGACCGAGCTGCGCACCACGTCGGTCTGCGAGGCATAGAGCCGGCGCTCGGCGTCGAGCACGTCGAGGAAGCTGGACAGACCGGCCTGATAGCGCTGGCGCGCCAGCGACAGCGAATGCTCGTTCGCCTCTGCCGCCTTCTGCAGCGAATGCTGGCGAACCTGCTCCGCGCCGTAGGATGACACGGAGTTCTCGACATCATGCAGCGCGCCCAGCACCGTGGTCTTGTAGTTCAGCGCCGCCTCCTTCTGGCGAACCTCCTGGACTTCAATATTCGCGTAGGTCACGCCGTTGAAGACCGGGATCGAGAGGGCGGGGCCGAAATTGTAGAACTTGCTGCCCCAATCGGAGAGCTTGCCGAAGCGGATCGCCTGAAGGCCGAGGGATCCGGACATGCTCAGCTTGGGATAGAGCTCGGCGGTGGCGACGCCGATATCGGCGGTCGCGGCGTGAAGCGCGGTTTCGGCCCGGCGGATGTCGGGGCGACGCTTGGCCAGATCGGATGGCAGGCCGATGGCAACGAATTTCGGATTGACCGGCTGCGGCTTGACCGGCGCCAGCTCACCCTCGAGCGCCCCCGGATCGAGCATCAGAAGCTGGCTGAGGCCGTTGATCAGCCGCGCCTCCTGGTCCTGAAGCGCCGGCAGCTGGGCGGCGGTGGTGGCGACCTCGGCCGAAGCGCTCTCCACGTCCAGGTTGCTGGTCTCGCCGCCCTGCGCCTGGGCGTGCGTCAGATTATAGGCGTCCTGCTGGGCGCGCAGATTGTCGTTGGTGATGGCAATCAGGCGCTGGACACCGCGCAGCGTGATGTAATCGCGGGCGATCTCTGCATAGACCGAGATCATCGCGTCATGCCGCGCCTCCTCCAGCCCTTGGGTCTGCGCCGCTGCCGATTCGACCTGGCGGCGGATATGGCCGAACAGATCGATCTCCCAGGAGGCATCGAAGCCGGTCTGGAACAGGTCGAAGGGCGGAATATTGTTGAACGAGCCCGGGATGGCGCTCGCCGGAATGCCGGCCGCGGCTGCCTGGGCCGCCGTTATGCCGCCGCCTCCGCCGCCGAACACATCCAGCGCACCGTTGGGCGATAGGCGCGTGCGGGCATAGGAGCTGTCTTCATTCACCGTCGGCAGGTTTTTGGCATCCACCGACTTCAGCTGCGCCCGTGCCTCCTCGATCCGCAGCGCCGCCTGCTGCAGGTCCGGATTGGCGTCGTGGGCGCGCTTGATCAGCGAGGACAGCTCGGGATCGTTGAACGCGTCCCACCAGGCGACAGCGTCGGCCGATTCGGTCGTCACCTTGCTGTCGAGCTTTCCCTCCTTGGGTGGTTTGGTCACCCAGTCGGCCGGAGTCTCGGCGACCGGCGGCTTGAAATCGGGGCCGACCGTGCAAGCCGACAGGCCCGTAAGCACAAGCAGAGAGGTCGCTAAACTGAGACGCATGGGAGGATCCTGACAGAATTCCGAGCTCGCGCGGGAGCCGGAATTTAAAATAGATAGCTAGCTAATGATTAGCAAGCAGGCGGACTATCGCACAGCGCAAATAATCGCTGCCTAGGCAGCAACGTTACCCGCGCTCGAGCTCCGCTGTCTAGGCAGCCACACAGTGACGGTGGTCCCCTCGCCCGGCACGCTTTTGATGTCCATCTCGCCGTCATGCAGCGTGACCAGAGACTTGGTCAGCGGCAGGCCGAGGCCGGTGCCCTGATAGCGGCGGGCGAGCGAACTGTCGATCTGCTGGAACGGCTCCATCGCCTTCAGCGCCTCCTCATCGGTCATGCCGATGCCGGTGTCCGCCACGCGAATGATGAAGCCGTCCTCGACGGGCTCTCCGGTCAGCGTCACGGTCTTGCCGCGCGGCGTGAACTTGATCGCGTTGGAGAGAAGGTTGAGCAGTATCTGCCGGATGCGCGTCGCATCCCCCTGGATATAGACCGGGCCCTGCGGCATCAGCACTTCCAGCAGCACGCCGCCGGTATTGGCCGATTCCGACATCAGCCGGCCGCAGATCTGCATCATGTCGACGATGTCGAAATCCTGGGCGAACAGCTCCAGCTTGCCGGCATCGACCTTGGCGAGGTCGAGGATATTGCCGATGACCTCGAGCAGATGCTTGCCGCTGGAATGGATATCGGCGGCGAATTCGCGGTAGCGCGGGTCGCCGAGCGGGCCGAACAGCCCGCGCTCCAATATCTCCGAAAAGCCGAGGATGGCATTCAGCGGCGTACGCAGCTCATGGCTCATGTTGGCCATGAACTCGCCGCGGGCGCGATTGGCGGTCTCGGCTACGTCGCGGGCATGGGCCAACTCGATCGCTTGTCGCGAAAGCCTCACTTCACGTTCCATCAGCGCGTTGCCCCAGCGCTCCTCATGGCGGATGGCGCGCAGTACGAAGACCGCCAGTACGCCCAGCACCACCAGGCTGGTGGCGGCGAACAGAACGATGAAGACCAGCGCGCTGCGCCAGGGCTGGAGCAGCGCCGCCTCGGTGCGGCTGATCGCCAGTATCATGGGCTTGCGGCCGACCTCGAATGCCGATGCAACGATCCGGCGGGCGCCCTGGCCGGCGTTCCCGGCCACGAAGGTGACCGTCTCGCCCTTGGCGGGGCGCCGGCCCGAGGGCAGGCCCTGAAGCTGCTTTCCGGTGAGCCCGTCCGGGTCGGGCCACCGGGCCAGCACAAGGGCCCCCGGACTGACCAGCGTGACGGTCGATGTCGCGCCGAGGTCGACGCCGGAGAAATATGTCTGGAAATAGCTGACCGGAACGGCGGCGATCACGACGCCCTGGAACCGATCCTCGTCATCGACCATGGAGCGCGCGAGATAAAGCGTCTGGCTGCCGGTCAGCCGCGAGATGATCGGATCGGACAGGACAAGGCCGCTGTCCGGCTTCTCCTTCAGGGTCCTGAAGAAGGGCACATTGGCGATGTTGGTATTCGGCGCCGGGTACTCGCGGCTGCTGCCGAGGACGTTGCCGTCGGCGTCGACGACGGCCGCGGAATCGAGTTCCGGCAGCAGCTTCTGCAGCCGGAACAGCGCATCGTGGAAATCTTCGGTCTTGGCGCGCTCGGCCAGGCTGGCGGCCTCGCCGGCACCAGGCTTCATCGCCAGATCGACGATCGAACGGACCAGCACGTCGGCGGCGGCGAAGGTCTGTGACGTGCGCTCGGCCGTCACGCGGGCGACCGTCGCCATCGCCCGGTCGGAATTCTCGATCGTCTGGTTACGCAGCAGAATCAGCACGATGCCGGCGATCGCCAGGATGATGACGGCAATGGCGATGCCCGCGCCGATCAGCTCCCGCCTGAGGGAGACCAGGCGGCTGACACGGGAGGATGGCTTGGCGGCTTTCAAATACTGCTATCCGCGCCGGGCGAAAAACGCGTGATCCAATGCGCGGTAAGACGGATCGTCACCGTCGTGCGTTCCGAGCGGGGCGCCCCCGACATCGGGATTGTCGCTGTTCCAGCTCGACGGGCCGCGCCGCTTCCAGTCGATCGCGACCGTGCGACGCGCGAACAGCCACCGCCCGTCCCGTTTCTCGTAATGGTCGAGATACCGCGAGCCGTGGATCTGGTCGAACCAGCCGCCGCCCTCGGTGGGCAGGCGGTGATAGGCGATGACATAGACCTCGCCCTGGGCGTGGGTCTCGTCGACCAGCACGATCAGATGGTTCTGCACCGCATGGGTGGTGGCGGCGACGCGCGGCAGCGACGTCTCCAGCCAATCGACGTAATCCGAAGCCGATCCGGTGAACAGGCCGGAATGGTTATCTTCCACCGCCTCGGGCGTGTAGAGGCTGCGCACCAGGGCAAAATCCTGCCTGTCGATGCCGCGCGAATAGGCCAGCACCAGGTCGCGGATCGCGTCCTTGTCTATCAGAGGCTGCATATCTTACCTGCGACGGCGACCCGTCATTATCGTTGGCCGTTAGCCTGCATTCCCTCGCCAAGGGACTGTAAACCGGGGCTCAGACGTAGTCGCTCCATTCCTTTATCTTGCCATTTCTTACGATGAATACGCCGACAACCGATGTGGGATGCGTTGTCCGCGTTCCCTTGATCGTGCTGTCGATGCGGGAGTTCACCACAACCGGCCCGCGCGCAAAGGTTTCGAGAATCTTGAGGTCGTAGCGCTCGCCGCTCGACAGAAAGGTCTGGAACAGGGCGATCGCGGCATCATGGCCGGTCACCGGATCGATCGTGTCGCCGAAGCGGACCACGCAATCGTCGGCCAGATATTTGGCGGCCATGTCATCGGGGTCGGGCGGATCGTCGCCCCAGGCCTTGCAGAAATCCTTGACCAGCTGGATGTTGGCCTTCTCGATCGTCGCGGCGCTGGCCGCGCTCGGGCCGTTGAGATTGGGCGACATCGGTGGCGCGCCGTTGGCCGGCATATCGGCCGGAGGCGCACCTTGCGCGATCTGCGACACAGCGAGCGCAAACGCGCCCAACCCACCTGCCGCGACCACATCCCGCCGTGTCACCCGCATGCTGCCCTTGCTCCCTTCGACCGCCCCGGAACGGCGGTTCACGCACCTTATCGGCTCTGCATTATCAAATCATTGATTTCTGCACCAGAAAGATCGGTGGGAGACCCCCTCGCCCGTGAAACGGGAGAGGGAGGGGCTGGGTCCCCCCTCTCCCGCTTCGCAGGCGAGGGAATAATGGCTTACACGCTGAAATACTTCGCCTTGGGGTGGTGGACGATCAGCGCCGAGGTCGACTGTTCCGGGTGGATCTGGAATTCGTCGGACAGCGACACGCCGATGCGGCCGGCATCCAGCAGCTTGAAGATCGGCTCCTGGTCTTCCAGCCGCGGACAGGCCGGGTAGCCGAAGCTGTAGCGGCTGCCGTGATAGCCCTGGCTCAGCAGCGCATCCATGTCGCGGGCATCTTCCTCGGCAAAGCCGAGCTCTGAGCGGACGCGCTTGTGGACGAACTCGGCCATCGCCTCGGCCATCTCGACGCTGAGGCCATGCAGGTAAAGATAATCCTGGTAGCGGTTCTCCGCGAACCATTCATGCGCCGTGTCGCTGGCCTTGGGACCCATGGTCACGACCTGGAAGGCGACGACGTCCCGCTCGCCGGAATCGATGTCGCGGAAGAAGTCGGCGATGCATTCACCGTTCTCCCGCGCCTGCCGGGGCAGGGTGAAGCGGGTCACCTCGGTCGTGCCGTCCTCGGCGAAGACGACCAGGTCGTCGCCGTCACCTGCCGCCTTCCAATAGCCGTAGGCAGCCTGGGGCTGGAGGATCTGCTGCTGATCGCAGATATCGAGCATCCGCTTCATCACCGGCCGCAGCTCCTGCCTGGCCCAGCCAAGAAAATCCTCCAAGCTCCTGCCGGCCTTGCGGAATCCCCATTGGAACTGGAACAGCGAGCGCTCATTGATGTACGGCACGAGCGCCTTGGGTTCGACATGCTCGATCAACCGCGCGCCCCAGAAAGGCGGGTTCGGCACGGCGACACCCTGGGCCAGGCCGGCGCGGCGGGCGCGGGCATAGTCCTTGTCGACCGGCGGCGCGGCGTCGGTGGCGATACCGAGCTTGCGCTTCTGGTTCGACGGCTTGCCCTCGCGCTTCTTCTGGATCGCGGCCAGATATTCGTCGAAGCCGTTCGACTTCACCTTGTCCATCAGCGACAGGCCGTCGAAGGCGTCGCGGGCATAGGCCACGCGGCCGCTGCCATAGGATTCGACGCAGTCATCCTCGACATAGTTGCGGGTCAGCGCCGCGCCGCCGAGGAAGATCGGGATATCGATACCCTCGCGGGTCATCTCGACGAGGTTCTCACGCATCACCACGGTCGATTTGACCAGCAGGCCGGACATGCCGATGGCGTCGGCCTTATGCTCGCGTGCCGCCGCGACAATGCTTGCGAGCGGCTGCTTGATGCCCAGGTTGACGACGCGATAACCGTTATTGGTCAAGATGATATCGACCAAATTCTTACCGATGTCGTGAACGTCGCCTTTGACCGTCGCCAGCACGATCGGTCCCTTCTCCTGGCCCTCGGCCTTCTCCATGAAAGGCTCGAGATAGGCAACCGAGGCCTTCATCGTCTCGGCCGATT
>DATBAZ010000093.1:0-9895 GCA_036271255.1 Alphaproteobacteria bacterium | reverse complement strand
AGCAGCCGGTTCGAAATATTCCGAGCCTACCCCTCTCTGCCGCCCGACGGCATCGACGCTTGCCTTCGCTGGGAAAGGGATGGTCGTCCTACTTCCCCGCCCGGCTCTTGTCCCTGATCGCGCGGAATTCGTTGCCCTGGTACCAGTCGGGCCACTGGTCGCTGTTGCCGAGCTTTGCGCCGAACTGATAGAGCGCCTGTAGGTCCTGGATCGGGCCGGAGAGGTCCCATTTCGGGTCGAACTCGTCCGAGGGCTGGTGGTAGTGGTTCTTGTCGTAGTCGGCGCGAACCGCCTGGCCCGCCGCCTTGCCGCCGTTCACCAGGTCGAGCCCGCCGCCGGGGTCGAGCATCGGCACGCCGACCTTGGCGAGGCTGATATGGTCCGAGCGATAGAAATGGCCTTTCTCGGGCTCGGGGTCGCCTGAGATCACGCGGCCCTGGCCCTTCAGCACCTCGGCCAGGATGTCCTCCATCTCCGACGCGCCGTTGCCGGTGAGCACCATATCGTGCGCCTCACCCTCCGGATTGTTGGCGTCGATATTGATGCCGCCGACGATGTGCGACAGCGGCCAGACAGGATGCTTGGAGAAATATTCGGAGCCGAGCAGCCCCTGCTCCTCCAGGGTCCAGCAGACGATGGCGATGGAGCGCTGCGGCGCCGGCTTGTCGTGCGCGAAGGCCTCGCCGATCTCCAGGATGCTGGAGACGCCCATGCCGTTATCGACGGCGCCGTTATAGATCTTGTCCGGCCCTGCCACGTCGGGCTTGATCCCCAGATGGTCCCAGTGGCCGGTATAGAGGATGTAGTCGTCGGGGTGCTTCGATCCCTGGACGACGCCGATGACATTGCGGGTCTTGAGGTGGGCGACCGTCGAATGCGCATCGGCGTTCAGCGTCTCGCCGGTCATCGGCACGGCCTTGAAGCCCGGCTTGTTGGCCGCCTCCTTCAGCGCCGGATAGTCGAGCCCGGCCCGCTTGAACAGGTCCTTGGCGGTGTCGAGCGAGACCCAGCCTTCGATCGGCACCATCGACATATTGTGGTTGGGCTCGTCCAGCCACGACTTGGCGCCGGAATTGGAGTTGCGCACCACCTGATAGCCATACGCCGCCGGGATGGTCTCATGGACGATGATCGCCGCTGCGGCGCCCTGTCGGGCCGCCTCCTCGTACTTGTAGGTCCAGCGGCCGTAATAGGTCATCGCCTTTCCCTTGAAAAAGGCGGGGTCGGGATTGGCGTCCTCGTTGCCGGGGTCGTTGATCAGGATGACGACCGTCTTCCCCTTCACATCGACGCCCGCATAGTCGTTCCAGTGATATTCCGGCGCGACAACGCCATAGCCGACGAACACCAAGGGCGCGCCCGCGACCTTGACTTCGTCCGACTTGAATTGCGGCGTCCAATAGACCGCTTCGTCGGGGAATTTGGGGGTGAGCGCGCCTTGCGGGGTGGCGAAGGACAGGCTCGATTTCGCAGCATCCAGGGTGATCTGGACCGACGGAACTTCCTGGAAATAGCTGCCGTGATTGCCGGGCTTGAGCCCGATCCGCTTCATCTCGTCGGCGATCCACTGCGCGGCGGCCTCGCCATTCAGCGTGCCCGGGCCACGCCCCTCGAAGGCATCGTCGGATATCGCCTTATCGCGGGCCGCGAGATCGGCCGCGTTGATGTCAGGGGTTGTGTTGGGGTGGCCGGGATATTCGGCCCAAGCGGCGCTAGCCGAGAGGCACAGCGCCAAAGACGTGAAGGAAATCAGCCTGCCGATCATACGGAAAGACTCCGGACCTGTGAGGGCCCGAAGTCTATAACCGCATCAGCTAAGCTGGATAGAGGGTGCTATACCCGCCCGCCGAGGGCTCCCAGAAGCCACAGGACCAGGAAAACGACCAGCACCAAGCCCAGCACACCGCCGAGGCCCGCGCCGCCATAGCTCCGATAGCCGTAATAGCCGCCGCCACCGCCCAGAAGCAGGACCAGCAGCACAATAATCAGGATCGTGCCCATGATGAACTCCACACAAATCGTTGAATCTCTGTGGGATTAAGCCTGCCCGAAGGCTATTCGTTCCCCTCTTCCTGCTCTGCCGTCACTTCGACATGGATCTGCATGCCGAGATAGTCGCTGGGCAGGCCGGTCCACGACCCCTGCAGCGGAACGGCATGGTTCGGGTCGCGCGCGACCGCCACGCGGATCAGATCGCGGTTGCCGACGATGCCGTTGGTCGGATCGAACTCGACCCAGCCGGAGCCCGGTAGATAGATCTGAGTCCAGGCATGGGTGGCGCCGCCGCCGACATTGCCCAGCCCGTCCATGTCCGGCACGTAGAGATAGCCGGAAACGAAGCGCGCGGCGAAGCCCAGCGCCCGCACCGCCTCCATCATCAGCACGGCGAAATCGCGGCAGCTGCCTGTCCCGAACGCCAGCGTGTCGGCGGGCGTCTGGATGCCCTCGGCCTCGCGCGCCAGATACGTGAAGTCGCGCTGGATCGCCTTGGTGATCGCGCCCAGCATCTCCCACGTGTCCGTCGGCCCGTCCGGCACGATGAACGACTTGGCCCATTCGTCGACCGCATGCAGCGGGTCGGGATATTGCAGCTCGATCAGGCGGCTGAGGTCCGGAATCTCGTCCGACGGATAGCGGAAAGGATAGACGCGGGCATAGGCCTCGATCGGGCAGTCCGGCTCGGCGCTCTCGAAATGCTGGAGCACGATCTCGCTTTCGAAGCGCAGCTGCCGCGCCTCGAAATCGAAGTTCGCGACCGCGACCGAGTTGCCGTAAAGGTCGTGCATCCAGCGCACCGCCGTCGGCTCCGGCGTGATGCCGAGATGGGTCGAGATGATCCGCAGGTCATGGCTGTCGCGCGGCCGCAGCATCATCCGATGGTCGCCGAAGCTGACCGGATTGGCATAGTCATAGGTCGTGACATGCGAAACCTTCAGCCGCCGCATCGCCGCCTCTCAATGAACAAGATAGTGCCCGCCAGGATATAGCCCATCAGGATGTAGATTGGGCCGCGCCCGAGAAAAGCAGCGTACAGGATAGTTGTTCCTATTGTGCGATGCACAAAAATCAACTCTACTATCTCGCACTTGCGATGCGAGGGACCGCTAACGGATGGCAATTCAAGTCGCGCTGACACACAGGACGCATTACCGCTACGACCGCCTGGTCAATCTGGCCCCGCAGATCGTCCGCCTGCGCCCTGCCCCGCATTGCCGTACGCCGATCCTCAGCTATTCGCTGAAGATCACGCCGCAAAAGCATTTCCTGAACTGGCAGCAGGATCCGCAATCCAACTATCTGGCGCGGCTGGTCTTTCCCGAGCCGACGCGGGAGTTCACGGTCGAGGTCGATCTGGTCGCCGAGATGGCGATTATCAACCCGTTCGACTTTTTCCTGGAGAAATCGGCCGAGACTTTCCCGTTCGCGTATGACGCGGCACTCGAACGCGACCTCAGGCCCTATCTCGAAACCGAGCCGCTGACGCCGCTGCTCACGCGGTTCCTCGGCGAAGTCGACCGCAGCGCTGCGCCGACGATGGATTTTCTGATCGCCCTGAACCGCAAAGTGCAAGAGGCGGTGGGTTACGTGATCCGGCTGGAGCCCGGCATCCAGACCTGCGAAGAGACGCTGGGCGGACGCACAGGCTCGTGCCGTGACAGCGCCTGGCTGCTGGTGCAGCTGCTGCGGGGTCTCGGCCTCGCCGCGCGGTTCGTCTCCGGCTACCTGATCCAACTGGTCGTCGACCAGAAATCGCTGACCGGCCCCGGCGGGCCGGAGCATGATTTCACCGACCTGCATGCCTGGACCGAGGTCTATCTGCCGGGTGCCGGCTGGATCGGCCTCGACCCGACCTCGGGCCTGCTCGCCGGCGAGGGCCATATCCCGCTCGCCTGCTCCCCCGATCCCTCCGCGGCGGCGCCGATCTCCGGCGCGGTCGATCCGTGCGAGGTCGAGTTCGGCCATCACATGGAGGTGGCGCGGATCGCCGAGAAGCCGCGCACGACCAAGCCCTATACCCGCAGCCAGTGGGGCGCCATCGACCAGCTCGGCCGCACGGTCGACCGCAAGCTGAACGACAGCGACGTGCGCCTCACCATGGGCGGCGAGCCGACCTTCGTCTCGGTCGACGACATGGACGGTGCGGAATGGAACGTCGACGCCGTCGGTCCGACCAAGCGCAAGATGGCGGCGGACCTCGTCGACCGGCTGATGCGCCGTTTCGCGCCCGGCGGCGTGCTGCATTTCGGCCAGGGCAAATGGTATCCGGGCGAGAGCCTGCCGCGCTGGGCGTTGAACGCCTTCTGGCGCAAGGACGGACATGCGATCTGGGCCAACGGCCAGTATCTGGCGCGTGAGGACGTGGATTACGGCTTCGGCCCGGCGGAGGCTGAGAAATTCATCCAGGCGCTGGCCGGCAAGCTGGGCATCGATCCGGCCTTAAGCCGCCCAGCCTATGAGGACCCGTGGCACTATCTGGAGGTGGAGCGCAAGCTGCCGGCCAATGTCGATCCGCGTGACAACAAGCTGGCCGATCCGGAAACCCGTGCGCGGCTGGCCAAGGTATTCGAGGCGGGGCTGCATGCGCCGGTGGGCTTCATGCTCCCGGTCGGCCGGCGGCACGAGGGTATCGGCCCGGTCTGGCTCTCCAGCATCTGGCCGCTGCGCCAGGATTACGTCTTCCTGACCCCGGGCGACGGGCCGGTCGGCTACCGGCTGCCGCTGATGTCGCTGCCCTGGGTCGACGAGATCAACTATCCCTACATCATCGAGCAAGACCCTTTCGCCGAGCGCGGTCCCTTGCCCACCCCAACCGTCACCCCGCCGCCGACACAGCAACGGCCCGCCGGCCGCAAGCAGCTCGTCCCGACCGAGATCGTGCATCAGCGCCGCACACCGGCCGCGGGCCTCCCCGGCCAGACGCTGGCAACCGGCGAATCCGCGCCTTGGGTTATCCGCACCGCCATCTGCGTCGAGCCGCGCGACGGCAAGCTCTATATCTTCATGCCGCCCTTCGCCCAGGTCGACGACTGGCTGGAGCTGGTCGGCCTGATCGAGGAGACGGCGGTCGATCTCGACATGCCGGTGATCCTCGAAGGCTACGGCCCGCCGCGCGACCCGCGCCTCAACGTGCTGGCGGTGACGCCCGACCCCGGTGTGATCGAGGTGAATATCCACCCCGCCGGCAGCTGGGACGAGCTTTCGCACAATATCCAGGATCTCTATGCCGAGGCCCGGCTCTGCCATCTGGGCAGCGAGAAATTCATGATCGACGGCCGCCATGTCGGCACAGGCGGCGGCAACCATATCGTCGTCGGCGCCGCGACCGCCGCCGACAGCCCGTTCCTGCGCCGGCCCGACCTGCTGCGCAGCATGGTCAATTACTGGCAGAACCACCCTGCCCTCTCTTACCTGTTCTCCGGCCTGTTCATCGGCCCGACCAGCCAGGCGCCGCGTATCGACGAGGCCAGGAACGACGCGCTCTATGAGCTGGAGATCGCCTTCAAGGAGATTGCCCGCGCCGGCACCAACCCGCCGCCCTGGCTGATCGACCGGGCGCTGCGCAACATCCTGACCGACGTGCAGGGCAACACCCACCGCGCCGAGTTCTGCATCGACAAGCTCTATAATCCCGACAGCTCCTCCGGCCGCCTGGGCCTCTTGGAACTGCGCGGCTTCGAGATGCCGCCCCATGCCGAGATGAGCCTGGTGCAGCAGCTGCTGGTCCGCGCCCTGATCGCCTGGTTCTGGAACCAGCCCTACGCCACCCGGCTGGTGCGCTGGGGCACGGACCTCAACGACCGCTTCATGCTGCCCCATTACGTGGAGCAGGACATGAAGGGTGTGATCGACGACCTTAACTTCGCCGGCTTCACCTTCGACAAGGCCTGGTTCACCCCGCACATGAATTTCCGCTTCCCGACCCACGGCAAGGTCGTGCTGAACGGGATCGAGCTGGAAATCCGCCACGCGCTGGAGCCCTGGCATGTGCTGGGCGAGGAAGGCGCGTCGGGCGGCACGGTCCGCTTCGTCGACAGCTCGGTCGAGCGCCTGCAGGTCAAGGTCACCGGCATGGTGGGTGAGCGCCATACCGTCGCCTGCAACGGCTGGAAGCTGCCCCTCCATTCGACCGGCACCGAAGGCGAATATGTCGCCGGCGTACGCTTCCGCGCCTGGGCCCCGCCCGCGGCCCTGCACCCGACCATCCCGGCGCACGGCCCCCTGATCTTCGACCTGATCGACGGCTGGTCCAACCGTGCCATCGGGGGCTGCACCTACCACATCGCCCACCCCGGCGGCCGCAACTTCGAAACCATGCCGGTGAACGCGCACGAGGCCGAGGGGCGCAGGCTGGCCCGGTTCGAGCCCTTCGGCCACACGAGCGGCCAGTTCCAGCCGCAGGACCCGGGGATCAACCCGGACTTTCCCCGGACGCTGGATTTGCGGCGGGTTTAGGCCTCATCGGCGTTGTGCAGCGCGCGGCGGCGCAGTAGTTCAGAGCCTCCTTTTACCGGCACCCGGCCGAGAGGCAGATGAAACCGAGCAAGCGCGACGAGGCCGCTCAGGCATTCCGCACCGGCCTCACGCAGCAGAGGACCGGCGACCTCGCCGCGGCCGAGGGGAGCTATCGGCGGGCGTTGTCGCTGGCCGCGGATCACGACGAAGCCCACAACATGATGGGCCTGCTGGCCCACCAGACCGGCCGGGGCGACCTTGCCGTCACGCATCTGCGCCGCGCGGTGGCGCTGAAGCCGTCGGCCGCCGGCTATCACAATAATCTCGGCGGCGTTCTGTATGAGCTGGGGCGGTTTCCCGATGCCGCGCGCTCGTATCGGAAAGCCCTGCGCCTCCAGCCGAACCGGCCGGATTTTCATTGCAATCTAGGCAGCGCCCTGGCGGGTTCGGGAGAGTTTTCGCCGGCGGCGGAAAGCTTCGGCGCGGCGCTCGCGCTCGATCCTGCCCATATCGACGCGATCGCCGGCCTGGGCTCGGCGCTGTTCTACCAGCGGCGGCTCGGCGAAGCCGAGGCGGTGTTCCGCCGGGGATGCGCGATCGCGCCGGACTCGGCGGATCTGCAATGGAGCCTGTCCAACACCGCGCTGTCGCTCGGTGACTTCGCCACCGGCTGGGCCGCTTTCGAAGCGCGTTGGCGGAAACCGGCAATGGCGCCGGGATGGTATGAATCCGGCGCGCCGACCTGGAACGGCACGGACAGCCTGGACGGCAAAACCATCCTGCTGTTCGCCGAGCAGGGCTTCGGCGACACGATCCAGTTCGTGCGCTTCGCCCCTCTGGTCGCGGAGCGCGGTGCCAAGGTAATTCTTTTGACCCAACCGGAGCTGGTGTCGCTGCTCGCCCCCATGCCGGGCGTGGCCGTCTGCCTCGGGTTCGGCAGCGAACTCCCCCACATCGATCTGCAATGTCCATTGATGAGCCTGCCGTTGCGGCTCGGCATATCGCTGGACACGATCCCGGCGAAATGCCCCTACCTGGCGCCGGACCCGGAAGCCGCCTCGGCTTGGGCGCAGCGCCTCGCTGCGTTGCCGGGCCTGCGGACCGGCCTCGTCTGGGCGGGCAATCCCCGGCTGAACGACCCCGAAGCCACCCGCGTGGACCAGCGGCGATCGTTGCGCCTCAATCAACTGGGTCCGCTGGCAAAAGTGGAAGGGGTTTCCTTCGTGTCCTTGCAAAAGGGCTACGCGGCCGAACAGACGGGGGCGGGGTTGGCGGGCGTAAAGCTGCACGATTGGACGAGCGAGCTGGACAGCTTCGCCGATACCGCGGCACTGGTGCAGAACCTGGATCTGGTGATCGCCGTCGATACGGCGGTCGCGCATCTCGCGGCGGCGCTGGGGCGGCCGGTCTGGCTGCTCAACCGCTTCGATTCCTGCTGGCGCTGGCTCGACGGCCGCGACGACAGCCCGTGGTACCCGACCTTGCGCCAGTTCCGCCAGACCGGTCCGGGGGACTGGGAGGGCGTCGTGTCGCGCGTGGGCGCGGCGCTGAAAGACAGGGTGCTCGAAGCTTGACGAAGGCGTCTTCAGCCGAACCTCACAGACCTACTGCGCGCGAAATTCGTTAATTATCGGTTGACCGCGGGATATCTTTCGTAAATTGTCTTTCATAAAAAAAGAGCTAAATTGGAATAAATCGCCCCCTACTTATTTCTTCCCCCATGGAACTGTTGATAGACCAAATCAACCCAGCAGACGAGCCTAGAGATGAAAATACGTCTGAGATTTGGAATATCTCTAAGTTTTACCTTGGCTATAGTCCCACTGATAGGGATTATTGTCCTCTATTTATACTTTACGAATACGAATCTCGCCCTGGGGGCGGCGAAACGCTCCATGAAGCTGTCTTCGCAGGACATCAGCGAGAGCGTCCAAAATCTCGTGAGTTCCGTGCTGCATATCGTCCATACGACGGCGACCCTGGCGGAGCACGATCCAGATGTCTTTCGCTCGACTGAGGGGCGGCACCTGCTGTTCCGCCAGATAAAAGACCTGCCGCCGATCTACAGCATCTATTTCGGCTTCGAGGAGGACGGTGCATTTTCCCAGGTTGTGAGGCTGCCCCCGGGACTGCAGAAATTCGGTCCGCGCAAAACGCCGCCGCCTGCCGATTCGCAGTTCGTCCTTCAGTACCTGTCCGAGAAAACCAACAGCTACATTTTCATGTCCTCCTGGGATCAGGTGACCGGCACCGATACGGTGGAGGGCAGCGCCTTCAATCCGACGGCGCGCACTTGGTACCAGGCCGCCCTGAAGTCTCGCGGCGCGGCCTTGTCCGACGTGACGTTGTTCAACTCCACCGGCCTCGCCGGCGTGACGGCTTCCGTGAAGGCGGTGAACGCGGCGGGCAAGTTGGTGGGAGTGGCCGGCGTCAACCTGACGCTCGACAATCTGTCGGCCTTCCTCGACCGCAAGAAGCTCGGGAAAAGCGGGCGTGTGGTGATCATCGACCAGCTCGGCCGCCTGCTCATCCAGTCGAATGCGCCGGTCAGCGTGTCCGGTGGCGAGAGCGCGGACATCGCGAAAGCCGAGGAATCGCCCGATCCGCTCATTCGCGCCGCCGTCGCGCAACGTATCGCCGGAGCAGGCGATCGTTTCAACGGCTACACCCAGGACAAGCGGCGTTTCCTTGCCACCTTCACCCCATTTTCGCCGATCCGGGACACGCATTGGACGATCGGCGTCCTTGCCTACGAGGACGAGGTCACCGGCGGGATTCTGAGGGGCACGTTGCGTATCGTGATCCTGGGCGGTGTCGTTCTGCTGGTTGCCATCCTGGCAATTCGTATCCTGGCGCAGCAACTGACGAACCCCTTGCAGCGCATTGCAGCCGAAGCGCGGCGCATCGGTGATTTCGACCTGGACGGCGAGTTTGCATTGCGTTCGCGGATTGTCGAGGTGGAGGATCTCGTCAAGGTCATTGCGAGCATGAAGACCAGCCTGATCAACTTCAGCGCCTATGTTCCCAAGGACCTGGTGCGGTCCATCGTTGCATCGGGCCGGCAGGTATCGGTCGGCGGGGAGCGGCGCGAGATCACCATGCTCTTTACCGATATCCAGGGCTTCACCAGCAAGTCGGAGGCCCTGCCCCCGGAAGAGGTGCTGAGCGAGCTGTCCACCTATTTCCAGGCGTTATCCACGGCGATCCAGCAGCACGGCGGGACGATCGACAAGTTCATCGGCGACGCGATCATGGCGATATGGAACGCGCCCCAGTTCGATGACGACCATGCCGCCAAAGCCTGCCGCGCCCTCCTCGCCGCCGCGTCGGTCTGCGACGACCTGAACGCGGGCAACACGAACAGCAGGCTTTTTCCGATGACGACCCGCTTCGGGCTTCACTGCGGCGAGGCGATGGTGGGCAATGTCGGCTCCAACGATCG
>DATBAZ010000092.1:0-2684 GCA_036271255.1 Alphaproteobacteria bacterium | reverse complement strand
GCATCGACAACGGGTCGACGCCGCCCATCGAGCAGGAGTGGGTCGAAAGCTTCGGCCCGGAGTTCCGGCTGCTGCGCCCTTCGGTGCGCTCGTCCTCGCCGTGCGCGGCCATCAACGAGGCCGCACGACAAGCCAAGGGCCGCTATCTGGCGATCATGATCGACGGCGCCCACATACTGTCGCCGGGGGTTTTCCGCGAAGTCTGGGATGCGGTGGACGACACGCCTGACGTGGTCGTCGGTCTCAGGCAATGGTTCATCGGCGGCGATCAGCGCTGGCTGTCGGTTTCCGGCTACTCACGCGAACAGGAAGACATCCTCTTCGATAAGATACACTGGCCGAAAGACGGCTACCGGATGTTCAAGATCGGATCGCCGATCTGGGAAAGCCCCAATCACTGGCTCGACGGCATGATCGAGAGCAACTGCCTCTTTGTGCCGCGGACGATCTACGACCGGATCGGCGGCATGGATGAGGCTTTCGACGAGGCCGGCGGCGGCTATGCCAATCTCGACCTGTTCAAGCGGGCGGTCGACGCGTCGCCGGAACCCTTCACCGCGCTTCTCGGCGAGGCGTCCTTCCATCAGTTTCACGAAGGCACCACGACCAACGTCGCCGACGGTGAAAAGGATGTCCGGGTCCGCAGCTATGAAAACACCTACATGCTGCTGCGCGGCGAGCATTATCTCGGAATCCGGCCTGTCGACATCCGCCAGCGCGGTCAGCTGCGGGCGCAGTCCGCGGTGGTCGGCCGGCAGCGCCCTCTCTCTCCCGCCCGGCTGGGCGTTACCGATCGAGTCCGGACAGGGTCGCTGACGCTGCATTTCGACGCCATGTCGGCAGCCAATCTGCAGTCGGTCTATGTCGAGTGCGGGTTGCACAAGCTGACGAAATGGTGCGGCCATGAGGTGCAGCTCGCCCCGGCGGACATCGTCGAGATCCAGGATATCGTCGGCAATATTCGGCCCGCCCGGATCGTTGCGGTCAATCTCGACTACGCCGTCGTGAATATGCTCGAGTCCTTCCTGAGGCTTACGGGCACCGAGGGGCGGATCCTCTGGGTCGGGGCCGACGACGCGACGGCGCATCCGCTGCCGGGCTCGGTCGATGCGATCGCCGGCGATCCGTATGCGCCGGAAACACTGGCGGTGGTGGAGCAGGCCATCGGAACCGAGGAGGATGTCCTGGTCCTGTTTGCGCCGCGGCGCGACGACTACACGCCTATCGATCCGCTGCGCAGCTACGCCCGTTTCGTCTCGTGCCGTTCCTATCTGATATTCATCGGCACCGTTTTCGGTCAGCCGTGGCTCGGCTACTCGAAATACTGGTTTCAGGCGGTCATCAATATACTCGTGCGCGAGACGCCGTTCGTGATCGACTATAGCCGCAACCAGCAGCTGGTGACGGTTTGCCCGAACGGTTATCTGCAGAGGATACTGACTACCCCGGCCACGTCGCTCGACGACATGGCCGATTTCGACGATCTCTAGGGGCCTGGGACGATGCACCGCTTTTGGACACGCTATATCAAACCGATCGTCGAGACGGTCGCTCCCAGCCGGATCGTTGAGGTCGGGGCCGAGTTCGGATGGAATACCGAGCGTCTGCTGACTTACTGCCGTGAGACCGGGGCCCATATCGATGTGGTCGATCCCTCGCCCCACCCGGCGCTTCACGATGTGCTCGCGCGCTTCGGGAAGGAATACACTTACCATGCACGCAAGAGCCTCGACGTTCTGCCGCGGCTTCAGCCCGCCGAGCTGATCCTTCTCGATGGCGACCACAATTGGTTCACCGTCTATCACGAGCTGCGTGAGATCTATTTGCTGGCGGCCAAATCCCGCCAGCCGCCGCCGATAGTCTTGTTCCACGATGTCGCTTGGCCTTACGCCCGGCGGGACATGTATTACAATCCGGACGGCATCCACGTCGTCGATCGCCACCCCTATGCCTATCGCGGGATCTTGCCGGGGCAGTCGGAGCTGACGGATGCGGGTCTCAACGGCCATCTCGCGAACGCGCTTCACGAGGGCGGCCCTCACAACGGGGTGCTCACCGGCGTCGAGGACTTCCGGGCGAGCTGCGGCGTGGAGACCAGCCTCTATAGCCTGCCGTTCTTCAACGGACTTGGAATTCTGGCGCCGCAGGCGCGCATGACGCCGGCGCTTCAGGCCGTCATCGACGGCTTCTACACCGCCGACTCGCTGCTCGAGACCTGCCGGCTGCTCGAAAAGGACGGCATGTCGGTCCGGGCGGACATGGCGGCCATGAAGGTCCAGCTGACCAAGCGGACAGATGCGCTCGGCCGGGCGCGCAAGCGTATCGAAGAACTCGAACAAGCGCTCGCGGCGGCTGAGCAGAGCCCGGCACCCGAAGGGAGAAGCCGATAACGCGGTGGCATAGCCGGAGAAGCTGGGAAATTTTCACGGGCTCGAAATCCAAGGACATTCCCCTCGAAGCCTTGCGCGGTATCGCCGCGCTGGTCGTGGTGCTGGACCATACCGTCGACGGTTTCCTGCAGCGTTTCTATTCTCGTCTTGATATCGTTCGTCCCGGCGACGGCCTGCAGGGCAGCGTTTTCTACGTCGTGATCAACGGCTCCACCGCCGTCACGTTTTTTTTCGTATTGTCGGCCTATATTCTGACGCGGCGTTACTGCCTGTCGGGAGATACGACCATCCTGC
>DATBAZ010000091.1:0-3321 GCA_036271255.1 Alphaproteobacteria bacterium | reverse complement strand
CATGTCGGCACGGTTGGCCGGGCCGTCGATGATGCTGGGCATTACGCAATTGACGTTGATGCCGTGGTCGCGCAACTCGGCACTCAGGCTCTCGGTCAGGCGGTGAACGACGCTCTTGGAGGCGGAATAGGCCGCCATGTTGCCCTTGCCGGCCACTCCACCCATTGCCCCGATATTGACGATCTTGCCGTATTTGGCGGCGATCATATCCGGCACCACGGCGCGCGACACGTTCAGCACCGACCCGGCGTTGAGGTTCATCAGGCCGTTCCAGAAATCGTCGGTCGTCTCATGCACCGCGGGGCCCATATTGAAGCCGCCCGCGATGTTGCAGACGACCTGGACGGGACCGAATTTCTTCTTCGCCGCTGCCAATGCGCCCTCGATCGCTTTACGATCGGTCAGGTCGACAACGAGGGGCAGCTTGCTGTCGCTTTCCGCGCCATAGGCCGCTTCCAGCCCCTTGGCCGCGATATCAACCAGCACCAGCCTGGCGCCGGCCCCGGCGAACGCCGCCGCCACGGCTTTGCCCAGCGTGCCCGCCGCGCCCGTGATCATCACCACCTGTCCCGTCATTTTCCGCTCCGCTCACGAATGTTTGGGCGAACATGACGCGTCGCTCAGGTCACGGCAAGAACCTGCAAGATTTCCGGCCTATCGCGTGATTTTTAGGGAACCGCGGGGCTGGTACGAGCGTACAAGCTGTACAAGCAATTGTTGAGGTGGGTTCCATGTCCATGCGCGTCGTCAGTTTGCGTTTCCGGAACGGCCACCGCGTCTGCGCACCGGTCTTCGTGTCGATCGAAGGGCGCAATTACCAGCCGACCGATATCGAATTCGAGGAAGAAGCCCTGCGGTCCGCCATGCGCGACGGTCTGGTTCGCAGCCGCGGCGAGGTCGTCGCCAGCGTGGCTTAAGTAAGCGTGATCCGAATGAGGCGCCGGTGACCGGCGCCTCATTCGATTCGATCGATCAGGCCTCGCGGGGGCCCTTGGCGCCCTGCTTCAGCGCCGGATCTTCACCATGGCTGTGTTCCTTGCCGGCCTCCTCGGCCTTCCGCAATTCATTCGCTTCCGGCCCGTCCAGGGCGTCCGCCGCCTCGCGCGCCTTCTTCTCCACCTGTCCGGTTTTCACGAAGTCCTGGACGCCCTTGTTGTATTCCCGGGCCGCCTTGCGGTTGCCTTCACCTTCATTGGCCTGCGATCCCATGATCCATCTCCTTGGGTGATATCGTCACTCAAGGAACGTGGGTCCAAGGAAATATGATCCGCTATTTCTTGCTGTTAGCGATGCGGCGGTAGAGATCGACGCAGGCCAGCAGAAAGACGATGCCGCCCAGCCACATCGCCGTCGGGGCGAAATCCTTGCCGACAAGGGCGATGACGTTCTGGTTGTCGGTGAACCCGATCAGCCCGGCCAGAACGACGCCCACCAGGCTCTCGCCGACGATGAGCCCCGAAGAAACGAGCGTCCCCCGCCGCCTGGGCGCTTCGGCATAGGCTTCGAACGGCTGACCCGCCGCGGCGGCCCGAGCCTTCAGCCGGCGATCCGCCAGCCATCCGACGATGGCGCCGATCGTGACGGGCGTCGTGACGGCCGACGGCAGATAGATGCCGAGCCCCACGGCCAAGGGCGGGAGCTGCAGCCTGGTGAACCGCTTCAGCCCCTCGTCGACCACAACCAGGACCACGCCGACGCCCATGCCGGTGAGGATCATGCTCCAGTCGAGTTTGCCGGACAGGATGCCGGTCGCGAGCGTCGACATCAGGGTCGCCTGCGGAGCGCCCAGGGCCTTGGCCGGATCCATCCCGGGATGCGGGAAAGTGCCCGCGAAACCATAAGCCTGATAGACGAACTGGAGGATCGGCGGGATGACGATCGCGCCGACGACAACGCCGATGACCAGCGCGATCTGCTGCTTTGCCGGTGTGGCGCCGACGATCTGACCGGTCTTCAAGTCCTGAAGGTTGTTGTTGGAGATCGTCGCGATCGCCAGCACAACAGCGGTCACGAACAGGCAGATCGCGATGGCTTCCTTCTGCACGGCGGCCTGGTCGAGGCTCTGGCCCAAGAGCGCGACCAGCAACAGCCCGGCCGAAACGACAGCCAGGATGGCGATGCCGGAAACCGGGCTGTTCGACGATCCGATCAGGCCCGCCATATAGCCGCAGGCGGTTGCAACGATGAAGCCGACGATGAAGCTGAAAATCGTGCCGGCAATAACCAGCACCCATACGATACCGCCGCTGAACACGCCTGATTCACTGATGAACCAGGCCAGAATGCCGGCCAGCGGCAATGCCAGGAAAAGGCTGGTGCCGACCACATAGTCGAATCTGAGATCGCGTTCGGTGCTCGGAAGTGCCGCATCCTGGCCGGATCGGGCCGCGGCGACGGCCGCCATGGCGGCCTTGACTCCCTTTGCCATCGGCGCGGCCAGCTTGATCAGCGTCCAGATCGCCGCAACGCCGATCGCCCCGGCCCCGATCAGGCGCACGTCTTTGTGAAAGAGCGCGTCGGCGTGCTCGCGGTAGTCCATGCCGGCGGGGGCGGGAATCAGGTGGAAGAGTGTCGGAACGGCGACACCCCAGGCGATCACGACCCCGACGAACATCGCTATGCCGACCGTGATGCCGACGAGGTAACCCACGCCGACCAGGGCCAGGGACGTCTGGGCGCCAATTCCGGTGACGAAGGGGCCGACGCGAAAAATGCCGCTGACCTCGGTGCCGAAGATCGCGAACCCGCTGCTGATCACGCTGAATGCCGCCGAAATCAGGCCGCCGATGGTAAGATCCCACAGGCCCGGCTCTCCCGGGCTGCGCACGACATCCGTACCGGCGCTGCCGACCTCCAGAATTTCGGCGGCGGCCACGCCTTCCGGATAGGGCAGGTCGCTCTCCACCACCATCGCGCGGCGCAGCGGCACGGTGAACATCACGCCCAGCGTACCGCCGATCGCGCAGATGCCGGCACTCTGCCAGAACGGGAAACCTGTCCAATATCCCACCATCACCAGGCCCGGCAGCACGAAGATGATCGACGAGAGCGTGCCTGCCGCCGAAGCGATGGTCTGGACGATGTTGTTTTCGAGGATGTTGGATCCCTTCACCAGCCTGAGGGCGGCCATCGAAATCACGGCGGCAGGGATAGAGGACGCGACGGTGATGCCGACTTTCAGGCCGAGATAGATATTTGCGGCGGTGAAGACGACGGTGATCAGCGCGCCAAGGATGACGCCGCGCAGCGTGAGTTCACGCAAGGGTTGCTTCAAATCCAGTCTCCAAGGGCTGACATCATCCGGCGGGATGGGACCGGTTG
>DATBAZ010000090.1:0-10291 GCA_036271255.1 Alphaproteobacteria bacterium | reverse complement strand
GCCCTGTTGCCATCGAACCCGACCACATAGAGGTTCTGGTCCCGGACGTAGGAGGCATAATGGCCTTTCGGCGACACCTTGGCGTCGCTGATGCCGGGGCCGGTATGGAGTCTTTCGACCTGACCGGTCGTGGCATCGGCGGTGTAGAGCAGGCCGCCGGCGGGGATCAGTACGCGTTTGCCCTCTTCGTCCCAGCGATATTCGATGACGCCGGAAACAGAGGCCAGCCGCTGCCGCTCGCGGCGGTTCTTCTCCGCCTCGGTCAACTGCTGGCCCGGCGGCTCGACCTTCTCCCCCGACACCAGCAGCCGCGCCTCGCCACCCGCGACCGGCGCGGCCCACAGGTCGAGCTTGTACTGGTCGGTCGGCTCGGGCTTGAGGTAGGTGACCCATTTTCCATCCGGCGATACCTCCACACCGCGCGCGGCGGGGCCGTTCAGGCTGGGGCTGGAGAAGACGCGCTCAGGGGTGAGGGCTTCGGGCGCCGCATAGGCGGGCAGGGCGACCAGAGCGGCAGCAACACAGAGGGATTTCATCTTAAAGTGCGTAATACATGCTCGAATAGCGCAGCTGGCCGGCCGAGCGGACCGTCCTGCGGGCGGGCAGGTAGCTGAAATAATGGGGCTCCCGCGAGGCCGGGCAGAAATGGCCGACAAGGCTCTGGCGGGTCAGCGACGGGTCCTGGATCGGCAGGCCGCCATGCGCCAGATCGGCATGCCAGATCAGGATATCGCCTTTCTTGGCGCGGAAGGTCTCCAGCTCCAGGCCGCGCCGCTCACCTTCCTCGCGCAGCCACGCCGACCAGCGATCGTGCGGTTCGTGGCCGACGGCCGCGGGGTCCCAGTGCTTGCATCCCGGGGCGAAGTCGAAATCGGGATAGCGGTGGCTGCCGGGCAGGTACATCAGCTCGCCGGACCCCGGCTTTACATCCTCCAGCGCGATCCAGCAGGCGGCCAGCTCCAGCGGCTTGTCGACCACGACATAGGCTGTGTCCTGATGCAGCCCCTGGCCCGACCCCTGGTCGAAACTCAGGCTTTGGAACAGCAGCGGGGCCTCGTCGAAGATCGCCGTCAGGAATTGGATCAGGGCCGGCGTCTGGAACAAGGTGAGCGCTTCGGGGGCGGCGACGAAGGCATCGACCACGCGCGTGCCGAGGCGCTCGGTTCCGGCCGCCAGCGGTTTCGAATTGGAATCTCCCGGATACTGGTAAAGCATCTCCTGGTCGCCTTGGCGAAAGGCGCGGGCCAGCCGGTCCTGAAAGGCATCCACCGCGGCCGGAGAGGCCGCGCCCTCCAGGATGATGAAGCCCTTGTCGACGAATGAAGCGATGCGGTCGGCCAGCATATGGTCGAGAAGGCCGCGTCCAGTGCGCCGGTCCAGTTCCGCCCGCCAATCCAGCCGGTCGATCCAGAGACCGCCATGCTTCGAGTGGTGGGCGATCTGATCCATGTCCGTCTCCGTGGGGTCTCGTGCCGGAAGGCGGTCCATGACGGGACTCGCCTTCCGGCCGGCGAGACTACTCCACCGTCACCTGACCGTACATCCAGGGGAATTTCTTCGACTGGTAGGTCCAGGTGCCGGCCTTGTCGAACTTCACGGTGCCGGTTGCTCCGGGCTTGATCGGGCCGGTGGTCCAGCTGCCGTCCTGGGCGGTGGCGTCGTGCTCTTCCTTGCCCTTGTTGCTCCAGGTCACGGTGTCGCCGACATGGACGCGGATGCGCATCGGCAGGGTCGAATATTCGTCCGGAACCTCGCGGATCTTGTCGACCAGGCCGCCGTCGCCGATCATGCCGCCGAGCGTCACCGCCGTCGCCTTCACCACGCGGCCGCCGAAGGTCGAGACGGTGGGCGGCGGGGGCGGAGCGGCGGCCTGATCCATCTTGCCGCCCAGCGCGAAGGTCCACAGCACGTTGGTGGCGATCACCGAGATGTACTGCTTGCCGTCGATCTCATAGATCGACGCCGGGCCGCTCTCGTTGGAGCCCGTCTGGAACTTCCAGACGATGTCGCCGGTCTTCGGGTCCAGCGCCTGCAGCTCGCCTGCCGGATCGCCGTGGAACAGCAGGCCGCCGGCCGTGGCGGTGAAGCCCGAGCCGTTCTGCATCTCGTACTCGGTGTTCTTCTGCCAGACGATCTTGTCGGTCTTGCTGTCGATCGCCGCCATGATGCCGGAGGTATGGATGCCCGGCAGGCCGCCATTGCCGCCGACGAAGAAGCGCGGATCCTCGAATCGGTGCAGCCACAGCGGCCAGGCCGGCGAGCCGGCGACGAAGAAATACTTGGTGGCCGGATCGTAGGCCATCGGCGAGGAGCGGGCGGTCAGCACCGGATACATCGCGTTCGGCGTGTCGAAATCGATCGGCTGGAAATGGCAGAACGGCTTATATCCGGCCGGAATGTCCTTCGGATCGATACAGTCCGGCCCGACACGGTCGGCGCCGACCGGGAAGGGTTGGGTCGGCGCGGTCATCTGGCGCGGGGCCTGCGGCTGCGGCCGCTCCTCGACCGGATGGATCGGCTTGCCGGTGGCGCGGTCCAGCAGGAACATGAAACCGTCGGTGCGCATCGCTGCGACCGCCTTGCGCGGCTTGCCGTCGACCGTCGCATCGTAAAGGACGATCGGCGTGCCGATATCGTCTTCCCAGATGTCGTGATGCACGGTCTGGTAATGCCATTTGTACTTGCCGGTCTTCAGGTCGACCGCGACCACGCTGTCGGTGAACAGATTGTCGCCGCCGCGCAGCTCGCCGCCCCATTGCGGGACCGGGTTGCCGGTGCCGAAGATCACCAGCCCCAGCGCCGTATCGACCACCGGCGTATTCCACACGCCGCCGCCGCCGCGCTTCCACTCGTCATTCTTGGGCCAGCTCTCGCCGCCGATCTGGTCAGGCCCGGCGACCGAAAAGAAGGTCCAGACCTGCTTGCCGGTCTTGGCGTCCAGCGCCACGACGCGGCCGCGCACGCCGAAATCCCCGTTCGACAGGCCGGTGATGACCTTGCCGTCGGCATAGGTCGGCGCACCGGAGACGTATTGGCCGGTCACGGTCAGCGCCGCGGCCGGGCTGTCCTTGCGGATCGGGAGATCATCACCGATCGGCGAGCTCCACAGCTGGTTGCCGGTCTTGGCGTCCAGCGCAATGATATGGGCGTCGGCGGTGCCGTAGAACACCTTGCCCTCAGCCACCGTCGTGCCCTTGAACTGGAAGGACGGGGCGATGTCGGTCTGGTGCGTCCAGATCACGTCGCCGGTCTTGGGGTTCAGCGCATAGACGTGGGCCCCGGCCGTCACATACATCACGCCGTCGACCACCACCGGGGTGCCGCGCGAAACCTCGCCCTCGAACTTGTGGTTCCAGACCGCGCCCAACTCCTTGATGTTGCCGGCATTGACCTGCTTCAGCGTGGAGAAGCGCGAATTACCCAGATCGCCCTCGACCATCGGCCAGCCCTTCTCGGCCGGGGCGGCCTGGAGTAGCGCCGGAACGGTAAGGCATGTCGCGGCCAGCGCGGCGAACAGGAAGCGTGAAGTCTTGACCATGGAATTTCCCCTCGCCCAGTTGGCGAACATCGTTCGTGAATCGCCGCCGACCCTAAAGGTCGATAATCGGCGATGCAACAGTGTGTCGCGGCTTTATCATTATAATAATAATCCTCCCGCGTATGGTTTGCGCATATTGGGTTTTCGTACGGGCTCGCGTTAGAAGGGGCTCGTCGTAGCAGGACTAGGCCGCCGGGGTAGGTTCATGGGTCACTTCAGTACGAACGGGAACATCATCGCCGCGCTACCCGAGGTCGCTGCAAAATATCGCGCCGATGGCTGGTGGAGCGACGAGCGGCATGCCGACCGGATCCGCAAGCTGGCCAAAAAGCGCCCGAACGACCCGGCCTATATCACCGAAACCGCGCGCTTCACTTGGAAGGATTACGACCAGGCATCGGAGCGTGTCGCCGCCGCTTTGCTGGAGCTGGGGCTTCAGCGCGGGGACCGGGTGGCCGTCGTGCTGCCCGACGGGCCGGCCGTCCATGCCGCCTTGGTCGGTGTCGAAAAGGCCGGGCTGGTCGCGGTCGGCATCGGCGCGCGCGCCGGCGACCGGGAGCTGTCGCATCTGCTGACCCGCACCGCCGCCCGGGCGCTCATCACTCACGAGGTCCAGCGCGGCCGGCCGGCTTCGGAGCTCAAGGCCGCCATGGCGGACCAGGGGGCGGTGCTGGAGCATCTGGTGCTGGTGCCGGATTTCCTTTCCGGCGAGAAGCCGATCCTGATCGACGGCAAGCCCGCGACCGGGACCGGGCCGGTACCGCCCGAGCTCGGCATCGGGCCGGACGAGCTGTTCCTGCTCAACTCCACCTCGGGCACCACCGGCCTGCCCAAATGCGTCATGCACACGCCCAACCGCTGGTATTATTTCCACAAGCGGGCGGCGATCTCCGGCCAGTTCAAGGATGACGAGATCTTCATGGGCGCGGTGCCGGCGCCGTTCGGCTTCGGCATGTGGACCGCTCATTTCTCCCCCACCATCATGGGCGTGCCGACCGTGGTGATGGAGAAGTTCGACGCCCACACCGCGCTCGACCTGATCGAGCGGGAAAAGGTGACGGTTCTCTGCTGCGTCTCCACCCAGTTCATTATGCTCCTGAACGCCCAGGCCGAGCGGCCGCGCGATCTGTCGTCGCTCCGCTCGATGTTCACCGGCGGCGAGGCGGTGCCGTTCGAGCGCGCGGCCGAGTTCGAGGAGGTGACGGGCGCCGCGGTGCTGCAATTCTACGGCTCCAACGAGACCGGCCTGATGTCCGGCACGACCGCCAAGGACAGCCGCGAACGTCGGCTGCGTACGGCGGGGCGGCTGGTCGAGGAGATGAACAACCGCCTGTTCGATCCCGACACGGGCGAGGACATCACCGGCACAAGCACGACCGGCCAGCCCGGCTGCATTGGCCCGGCGACGTGCCTGGGCTACTGGAACGATGAGGCGGGCAACAAGAAGCTCTATGCGCCCAGCGGCCACATGCTGATGGGCGACATCGTGAATATCGATGCGGACGGCTATCTCAGCGTCGTCGGGCGCACCTCCGACTTCATCATCCGGGGCGGCAAGAACATCAGCGCCCCCGCGGTCGAGGAAGAAGTCGGCACCCACCCCGCCATCGCCCTCGTCGCCGCCGTCGCCGCGCCCGACAAGGTGTTCGGGGAGAGGGTGGCGGTCTATGTCGTGCCCCGGCAGGGGATGACCGTCACCCTGGAATCGATCACCCAGCACCTCAATGCCCGCGGCGTGTCGAAGGAATGGTTCCCCGAGCACCTGATCCTCGTGGATGAGCTGCCGGTGTCGTCAGGCGGCAAGACGGCGAAAGGTGACCTGAAGGCCGATATCAAGCGGCGGTTCGCCGATCAGGTGCGATAGAACGCGAAACTAGTTCAGCCCCTGGGGATTGCCGGCGACGATGGTGACTGGGCTCGCCTGCGGTTCGCCGTCCACGCTCCAATAGAGCGTGCTGCCCTGGCGTTCGACCGGAGAGCAGATATCGGCGTCGCTGTCCTGCAGCAGGGTGCAGAAGTCGCCATTCCGGACCTCCCAATGGCCACTGTAATGCTTGCCCTCGGCAAGGCCGTGCAGCGAGCCGTCCGGTGCGTAATATTCGACGAAGCCGCCCGGCAGCATGGCCGTGTGGCCGGACAGGGCGGAGACGATCTCGGCGCCTGAGATCGGGGTCGCGTTGGACGGGAATTCCATCCGCGCCACGGGCTCCTTCCCGGGGGCCGGATAGCTGACCTGCGCGAACAGCATGCCGCGTGGCGAAATCTCATCCGCCAATGGTGGGGCCGCCAATGCCGCCCGCCCGCCAGGAAGGATCGTCAGGGCGGCGAAGGCTGTCAGGACGGCCGCCCGGCGCCAGGTTTCCCGGGCGGTTGCGGCTTTGGTATCGGCTCGGATCATCCGTCTCTCCATCGACCAACGAAGCCGGTGCCTCATGTGTTTCGCGGCGCCGGCTTCATTGGATATGGGTACTCAGACGGCGACTGGTAGCCGTATTTCCACCGTGAGGCCCCCGCCGGGCGTTTCCGACAGCGCCATCTTGCCGCCATGGGCGCTGATCGTGTCCGAGGCGATCGACAGGCCGAGCCCGATGCCGCCTGTGTCGCGCGAACGCGAACCGTCGATCCGATAGAAGGGGCGCAGCACGTTTTCGCGTTCGGACACGGGGATACCCGGCCCGTAATCCACGATGCGGAGCACCGCCTCGTCAGTGTCCCGGCGCAGGCTGAGCTCCGCCGCACCGCCGTAGCGCACGGCATTGTCGATGATATTGACGACCGCCCGTTTGAAAGTTCTGGGACGCATCACGACCGGCAGGGTGCCGGCGGTGATGAGGTAGACCGGCTGATCCATGTCCTTTGCGTCGGCTGTGATGGTCTCCAGCAGCGCGGCGAGGTCGATCGGTTGGCTGGGCTCGTCTACATTCTCATCGCGGGCGAAGGCCAGCGTGGCGCCGACCATGTCCTCCATCTCCTGAAGATCGTTGAGAATTTTGGCGCGCTGCTCCCCTGCTTCCATCATCTCGGCCCTCAGCCGCATGCGGGTCAGCGGGGTGCGCAGGTCGTGCGAGATCGCGGCCAGCATGCGGGTTCGGTCGGTGACGAACTGGCGCAACCGCCGCTGCATGCGGTTGAAGGCTGCCGCGGCATGCTTGACCTCGCGCGGGCCAGTCTCCGCGACCGGCGGGGCATGGACATCGGTGCCGAACCGGTCCGCCGCCTCCGACAGGCGGGAGAGCGGTTTGGTCGCCAGCGAAACCGACCAGATCGACCCCAGCATCCCCACCGCCACCACTGCGGCGATATAGGCGGCGAAGGTCGGGGTCAGGAAACGGCTCAGCGGCTGCGGCGCATCCAAGGTCAGTTTGGTGCCGTCCGGCAGAATGCTCTCGGCTCGGATATGCTCGAAGAAACGCGGTCCGCCAAAGTATGGCGGCCCATGCTCCCCCATCTCCGGCAGATGAATCAGAAAATTGGGTGGCGGGTGCATGCCGTCCGGCGGGTGCGCGCCATCGGGCGGGGGAGGACCGTCCGGCGGCAGATCGTCAGGCGGTGGGCCGTTTGGAGGGGGACCGCCCGGCGGCGGCCCGCCATGCTCGCCACCAGGCGGCGGATTGCCGTCGGCGCCGGGTGCTGCAGGAGGCCGGTCTTCCATGCGATGGGCGAACATCAGCGGCCGCATCAGCATCCGGCGATGTTCGGGGCTTTCCGCTCTCAGCAATTGGGCAAAGCCGGCGACGCACTCCGCTGCCTGGTGCGATTGCGCGGCCTCCAGCGCCTGCATCCGGTCGGCGTGATAGAGGCTGAGCGCCAGCGCCTGGGTCGCCAGGATGCCGCCGATCACGAGCGCCACCAGCCAGTGCGACAGGCGGTCGGGAAGAATACGCCGCAGCATGTTTCCGCCTAGCATGGCGCCACCTCCGCCGCGAAGACATAGCCGCCGAAGCGAACGGTCTTGATGATCTCGGGCACGTCCGGCGCGCATTGCAGCTTGCGGCGCAGACGGCTTACCTGCACGTCGATCGAGCGGTCGAACGGCGAGGCCTCGCGGCCCTTGGTGATGTCCAGCAGCTGGTCGCGGTTCAGCACCCGGTTCGGCCGGCTGGCCAGCGCGATCAGCAAATCGTATTCGCCGCCCGTGAGGTCGATCTCCTGGCCCTGCGGGCCGATCAGCCGGCGCCGCTCTGGCTCCAGCACGAAGCCGGCGAAGGCGAGCCGGTCTTCCGGCAGGGCGGGGACGGTGCGGTCCGTGCGGCGCAGAACGGCGGTGATGCGCGCCACCAGCTCGCGCGGGCTGAACGGCTTGGGCAGATAGTCGTCGGCCCCGCCCTCCAGGCCGACGATGCGGTCCGCCTCCTCGCCCAGCGCGGTCAGCATGATGATCGGCAGGGTGGATTTCTCGGCGCGCAGCTTGCGGCAGATGGTGAGCCCGTCCTCGCCCGGCAGCATCAGGTCCAGCAGCATCAGGCTGAAATTGCCGGCCTCCAGCGCCTGGCGCATCTCTGCGCCGTTGCGCGCGGCAGTGACGCGGAAGCCGCGCCCGGTGAGGTAGCGTGCGACCAGGTCGCGGGTTTCGCGGTCGTCCTCGACGACCAGAAGATGGGGTGTGGTAGCCATGGCCCAGTCTTTATCAGCGCGCGGCCGAAAACGGCCGCGTCCTTCGGTAACAGTTTGTAACAATCGGCCTGGGTGCCACAAACCGTAACGAAAAGGTGCTTTGCCGGACATCATCGGGTAACGCGGCCGGGTTCTATTCGCCTCGTCTTCAACCGAGGGGGTCGAGAATATGAATCTGAGATACCTGCCCAGCCTGAGCCTTGCCGTGATGCTGACGATCGCTGCCGGCGGCGTTTTCGTCGTCGGCTTCGCCTATGGCTACGAAGCGGACCCCGGCGGGCCACCGATCGACCGCCCGAAAGCCGAGCACGCCGCAGCGGCCAAGGAGTTGCCGCCGCCGCCGCTGCCGGGTGCGATGATCGAGGCGCATCTCGCTTTCCTGAAGACCGCGCTCAAGGTGACCGACGCCCAGACAGCGGCCTGGAATGCCGTCGCCGACGTGCTGCGCGATCAGGCCAAGCGGCACGACGCCGAGATCGAGGCGCATCGCAAAGCCCACGAGGCTGCGACCGAACCGCCCGATTTGCCGACGATCTTGCAGGATCGCCAGCATATGGCCGTACAAGAATCGGACGATCTGTCCAAGCTTCTGACAGTGCTCAAGCCTTTCTATGGGATGCTGAGCGCCGAACAGAAGGAAATCGCGGACCATCTGTTCCCGCCCGGCCACCCGGGAATGGGGCATGGCGGCCCGCCCTGTCTAAGGGAAGCGTCCGGCGAGCCGGGCGCGGAATGTCAGCCGTTCTTTCGCCACGAAGTGCGTTGAGGATGTTTGACATGAGCAGACCTGCAAAGAACCCCGCGATGAGCTTCGAGGATGCGATGAGCATCCATGTCCTTCGCGCCGAGGGGTTCACCTATACCGAGCTTTGCGCCCTTTTCGGCGAGAATCCGAGCCGCCTCATCCAGGTCCTGGATGGCTCGCTTCATCCCGGCAGTTGGGAGGGGGCGCTCGACAAGCTGTCACGCGGCGTCTACTGGCACCCCCGCATCGTCGCCATGATCATGAGCCTGGGCGGCCCCCAGCCGCTGATCGTCGCGACCAAAGCTGCCAACCCCGCCTATCGCCGCCACCAGCAGGAGCTGAAGCGCTTGCGCAAGATCAGCATCCCCTTCTGCCGCCGCACGGCAAGGGCGGGGAATGTGTTCTGAGAGTTGAATAGCCACAGATTACGCAGATTTTCACAGATAAAGAATTTCCTTGATCGTCATTCCCGCGAGGCGGGAATGACGATCAAAAAATCTGCATTAATCTGTGGCTAAAAGTTCTTCCTACGCCAGTCCTAGCCGCGCCGCGTCCAACGGCAGATCCAGGTCGAAGCCGGTCAGCTCATAGCCTTTGCGGAAATCGTTCATGTGCCGGCGCATCCAGGTGCGGGCGCCGTCGGGGTCGCGGGCGGCCAGGCGTTCATGGATGAAGCGGTGGGCGTCCAGCACGCGGCGATAGGTGCCGAGGCGAGGCAGGATGATGCGGCCGGCCGGGATGAACAGCTTGGTGATCGGCTCGTGGGAGAGGATCAGCACCCGGTTGCCCGAGGCCTGCGCCAGTATCTCATGGAACTCGCGGTCCAGCCCGACGAAATCGTCGATATCGAAAATCTCCCTGGCCTCGATCAGCCGGATCGCCTCTTCCATCTCGGCGATATTGGCGGCCAGCCGCTTGAGATCGGCGTCCGAGATGTTGCGGGCCGCGATCTCAGCCATCATCGGCTCGACCAGCGACGAGGCCTCCCATAATTCGCGGAACGTGATGGTCGCCAGGATCAGCGCCCGGCTGGCCGAGGAGGCGAGCTCCAGATAATGCGGAATGGCGATGCGCGGCCGCTTGGCGCCCTCGCGTTCGACCAGCCCGGATTGCTCCAGCAGGCGGATGCCCTCGCGCACGGTCGAGCGGTTCACGCCGAACTGCTCGGCCAACAGCGTCTCGGCCGGCAGCGGATCGCCGACCTTCAGGGCGCCTGAGAAAATCTGCTTCTCGATGGCGTCATAGACCAGTTTGTAGGCCGGGGCCCGCTCGAGCCGAGGAAATTCACGAGGCTGCATGGCTTGATAGCAGCACACCCAGAGTGTACTGTCCAGAATTGTCCGACAAGCCGACAATTCAGCGGGAAGATGAGCGACCAGCCTTACGAAAACCTC
>DATBAZ010000089.1:0-4266 GCA_036271255.1 Alphaproteobacteria bacterium | reverse complement strand
TACGGCATCGAGGAATATCTCGAGATGAAATATGTCCTGTTCGGCGGGCTGGACGGGTAGGACGGGGTTCATAGGTAGGGTGGAAGAGCAAAGCGTATTCCACCAGCCGTGGGCAGCGCGGCATCAGGTGCCCGCGTATAGACCGATGGTGGAATACGCTTCGCTCTTCCACCCTACGGCGCTAAACGATTAGGCATGATCCTCACAGGGAAGACCGCCATCGTCTCGGGCGTGGGCGCCGGGCTTGGCATCGAGATCGTGCGCTGCCTGGCCGAGGCCGGGGCCAATCTTGTTCTCGGGGACATCGATCCGGCGAGCTTGGCTGAGGCCCAAAGGCTGCTCGGTGATGCGCCTCACGCGGGCCTCAAAACCGATATCCGCGACCCGAAAGCCTGCGAAGCCCTGGCCGCGCTGGCGGTCGCGCGCTTCGGCGGGATCGACATTCTGGTGAACGACGCCTTCAAGGCCGAAGCGCCGGGCGCGTTCGAGCAGGCCGACATGGCAGAGTGGCGGGCGGTCGCCGATGTCAATCTGTGGGGCACGCTAAACATGATCAAGGCGGCGCTGCCTGCGCTCAAGGCGTCCAAGGCCGGGGCGATCGTCAATATCAATACCCACGGCAGCGAGGCGCTGGACCCGGATTTCGGCGGCTACACGGCCTCCAAGGCTGCCCTTCAGCACCTGACCCGGCATCTGGCGCGCGAGTTCGGTCCCTACGGCATACGCGTCAACGGCGTGCATCCGGGTCCGATGGACGCCATGCCCCGCCGCAATTTCCTTGAGGCACAGGCAGCGGCGCTGGGCGTCACCGCCGACAGCCTGGACGCGCCGGCGCGCGACCGCACGGCGCTGGGCCATTTGGCGAGCGCCGAGGATGTGGCGCGAGCCGCCGTCTTCCTCGCCTCACCCCTGGCGCGGTCGATCACCGGCCAGGCTTTGTTCGTCGACGGCGGCGCCTGGCTGCATTGAGCTTTCGTAGGATGGGTAGAGCGTAGCGAAACCCATCACCCCAGCGCGTTGAATGATGGGTTTCGCTCCGCTCTACCCATCCTACAAATCACTGATTCTCGGGCATCAGCCGGCGCATGTCATAGCTGCCGCCGACCTCGAGCGCGCGCTTGTAGGCCGGCCGTTCCTGCATCAGCTTCAGATAGCGGTGAAGAGCCGGATACGGCCCCAGCATCTCGCTGAGTTCCGAGCCTTCCAGCAGGAAGGTGAGCTGGAAGTCGGCCCCGGTCAGGTCGTTGCCGACGACGAAGTCGCGGCCGGTCATCTCGGTTTCCAGGAACTGGAAATGCTTGTCGACCTCGCCATGGACGCGGCCGTGCAACGGCACCCCGGCGTCGCCCAGCATGCCGACATAGATGTTGAGGATATAGGGCAGCATCACCGACCCCTCGATCAGATGCATCCACTGGATATAGCGCACCCAATCGTCGCTGCCGGCCTTGGGCCGCATCCGGCCGTTGCCGTAGACCTCCAATACATACTCGATGATCGCCCCTGACTCCGCGATGGTGCGGTCGCCGTCGGTGATCACCGGCGATTTCCCCAGCCCATGCAGCGCCTGGTATTCGGGCGGGGAGAACTGGTTCTTGAAGCGGGGATATTTCTTGAGCTCGTACGGAATGCCGAGTTCCTCGACCAGCCACAGAATCCGCTGCGACCGTGAATCGGCCAGATGATGAACAGTTAGCATAAGCCCTCCCTAAGCACGTGCCGCGCCTTGTCCGTCTTTCCGGACAATCACACGATTGCCGCGGTTGTGCACGAGAGTCGGCGGGCTTCCAAGCCCAGCGCGGGCGAGCCTCGAACGGCTCGGCCGGCTTGGCTCAGAAACGCCTGAGCAACGCTGCCTATCCCTTGGCCTTACCGGCATGGGACAAGGCCCAGACATAGGCCGCGGCCGCTTCGACATCCTGCGGCGTCAGCTGCGCGCCGCCGAGCGGCGGCATGGCTCCGGTGAAGTTCTTCGGCTTGGGCACGCCGGTGGTGATCGTCTTGGCGAGCGATTTCACGCTGCCGTCGCCCCAGACGAACTTGCCGGTGGTGAGATCGGGGGCCATGGAGGTGCCGGTGCCGTCGGAACCGTGGCAGCCGGCGCAGGCGCCGCCGTCGACTTCGCCGTGATAGACGCGGTCGCCGAGTGCCACTTGATCCTTGGTCGATCCGGGCGGGACCGGCAGCGCCACGGCGGCGCGGCCGGCATCGGGATGGGTGCCTTCCGGCGGCTCAGCCGAGGCCGAGCCGACGGCTGACGCAGGGGCCGGCGCGGCCGCGACCGTGGCGACAGCCGGGTCGCCGTGATAGGTCACCTTCCAGATGCGGCCGCGTATATCCTCCGAAATGTAGAGCGCGCCGTCGGGGCCGACAGCGAGACCGCCCGGGCGGTGGGCCGCCTTGCCGGGATCCTTGACCGCGCCGGCGAACCCGTCGGCGAAGACGACGAAATCGCCCTTGGCCTTACCGTTTTCCATCGGCTGGTAGACGACGTTATAGCCGCCCTGGGGCGCCGGGGCGCGGTTCCAGGAGCCGTGGAAGGCAATGAACACCCCGCCCTGATAGGGTGCCGGGAACTGCTTGCCCTGATAGATCAGCGCATCGTTCGGCGCCCAGTGAGCCGGGAAGAAGGCGGCAGGGGCCTTCTTGTCGGCGCAGACGCCGACCGTCTTGCCGCCGTCGCCGCCATATTCCGGCGCCAGGACGAGCTTTTTCTGGAAGCCGTCGAAATAGCATTCCGGCCAGCCGTAATCGCCGCCCTTCTCGACCTGCACGAACTCCTCCGCCGGCAGCTCAGGGCCCTCAGCGGATTTGTAGAGCTTGGCCCAGTTCTGGGAGAGCTGATCGCGGCCGTGCTGGGTGACGAAGAGATGCCCCTCAGCATCGAAGGTGAAGCCCTCGCCGTTGCGGATACCGGTGGCATAGCGCTCAGCCGGGGAGAAAACCTGGCCGGTCTTGTTGGCGTCATAGCGCCAGACGCCGGCACGCGTCTCAAGCTCGGTACAGGGATTAATACCTGGAATGTTGGGCTGGCGGTTCTGAGACTGGCAGGAATTGGTGGCGGAACCGAGATCGACGAACAGATTGCCCTCGGCATCGATCACGAATGGATGCATCGGATGGTCGCCGGTCAGCGGCAGGCCGGAAACAACGGTCTCAGGCTTTCCGGCCGGCACGATCGATCCGTTGGTCAGGGCATAGCGGATGATCTTGTCGTTCATCTCGGCATAAAGCGCGCCCTTATAGAGGGCGATGCCGGTGCCACCGGCCGAGCCCTGGGCCTTGGTGTCACCGAAACGCTTTACGACATCGGCATGACCGGTGCCCTTGGTATCCTGGAGCGCGACCAGGAAGCCGCCGGCGGTAGGCTTGTCATGCGGGTAATAGGTGCCGCTCCAGTCGTTCACATAGACGACACCGTTCGGCGCCACGACCATATGGCGCGCATGGCCGATATTGTCGGCGAAGACGGTCGCGCAGAAACCGGGCGACAGGGTGATGCCGCCGGGATCGCTGGAACAGGCCTGCGTATCCGCCCACGCGGTGCCGCTCATCAAAAAGGCGGCGAAGGCCGACAGAGCAGCCCCAGTTCGAATCGTCATGCTGTGTACTCCTTGGCAAGCCTCACGGCTTGGACAGAATTGTCGGCACCAGGCTAAATGGGAGCTTCGGCGGCGCCTTCTTGTTGAAAAGCGCTGCAAGCTGACCTTCTGAGACCCATGCGGTGTCGCCAACGAGCGCGACGGCGGTCGGGCCGTTAAGGCCGTCGCGGAGTGTCGTCACGGTCGCCTTGTCACCTTCAACAGTGACTTGGTCGAGCCGGCCCACACCCTCGATCATCGCAAAACTAGTACCGCCCATCGGCCGCATTCCGTCGGCCTGCGCAAGCGGGTGCGACGTCGTGATCTTGGTCACGGTTTCGGCCGCGCCGGCTTTCAGCGTGATACGGAAGAATTCGCCCGAGCCGAACGTGTCGACATAAAGATTGCCGTCGCCGCCGAAGGCGATGCCGTCCAGGCCGCCGCCCTTGCCCAGCTTGATCTTCGGTTCGGCCAGCCAGACCTCGAGCGCCGTGCCGCCGGGCGGCAACTTCAGGATCTGCGGTGTGTCGGTGTTGGTGACATAGACCGCGCCGTCCGGCCCGATCGCCATGTCGTTGCAGAAATTCTTGGGGCCGGCGAATTTGGCGCTGACCTTGCCCTCGCCGGTCTTGAGGTCGAAGCCCTTGAGCGCGCTGCCCGGCTCCTTGCCGGGACCGGTGACGCC
>DATBAZ010000088.1:0-3880 GCA_036271255.1 Alphaproteobacteria bacterium | reverse complement strand
CGCTGATCCAGGACGTCCCGCCGCTCAGCGATGCAGCCTGGCGAGTGGTCTTCGAGAAATACAAGCTGTCGCCCCAATACCTTCAGGTGACTCACGATTGGATGGGCTTGGCGGAATTCAAAGGCATCTTCTGGTGGGAATGGACCCATCGGCTGATCGCCCAGTTCATCGGCGTCGCCTTCGCGGTCCCCTTCCTCTATTTCCTGGTCCGCCGGCAGTTGCCGAAGCGGCTGGTGCCTTATCTGGTAGGGCTGTTCGTGCTGGGCGGGCTGCAGGGGCTGCTCGGCTGGGCGATGGTGGCGAGCGGGCTGGTCGACCGGCCGTCGGTCAGCCATTACCGGCTGGCGGCGCACCTGTCGATGGACCTCACCATCTATTCGCTGACCCTGTGGACCGCCTTCTTCGTCAGCCGCCCGCGGTCGACGGCGCTGGTCCCAGCGCTGCATCAGCCGATCCTGCAGCGCCACGCGATCCTCGGCTTGACGATGCTGGCGATCACCATCGTCTGGGGCGCCTTCACGGCGGGCCTGCGCGCCGGATTGGTCTATAACAGCTTCCCGATGATGGGCGGCAACTTCTTTCCGCCGGACCTGCTGGCGGAGCACCCGCTGCTGGCGAACTTCGTCGAGAACCGGGGCGCGGTGCAGTTCACCCATCGCGTGCTGGCGATGACGACCGGCCTGATCCTGATCGCACTGGCCCTTCGCCTGCGCGCGCCAACCGTGGCGCCCGAGCTGCGCAAGACCGCCACAGCCTTGTTCGCGGTCGTGGCGCTGCAGATCTTCCTCGGTGTCGAGACGGTGCTGAACCAGGTGCCTGTCTGGCTGGGCGCCCTGCACCAGGCGAACGCGATCCTATTGCTCGGCATCGTCGTGCGGACGCTGTTCCTGCTCAGGAAGCCGACAACCGCTAAGTTCAAGCCGAAGCTGGTGGCGGCCGCCTAGGGCCTAGTTCGCCAACGCGCCGGCATCGACCAGCACGACCGAACCGGTCATCAGCATCGACAGGTCGCTGGCGCAGAACAGCACGACGCGGGCGATGTCGTCCGGCACGCCGAGCCGGCGCAGCGGCAGGGCCTCGCCGACCTTCTTCTCCAGCTCCAGTATCCGCTCCAGTTCGGCGCCGGTGGCCTGGGCCTTGCGCTCATCAACGCCGGGCGTGCTGATGCCCGTGGGGGCAATGCCGAGGACGCGGATGCCGTGCGGTCCCCACTCGACGCCCAGGCTCTTGGTCAGCCCGATCACGCCGTGCTTGGAGGCGACATAGGCGGCCAGTCCCGGCCGTCCGCTGTAGCCCGAGACCGAGGCTATATTGACGATCACCCCGCCCGTTGGGGTCTGGGCAAGCATCCGCCTGCCCGCCTCGCGCGCACCGATGAAAGAGCCGCGCAGATTGATGTCCTGGACCCGGTCCCAGATCTCGACCGTCTGATCGACGGTCGGGCTGCCCGGGAAGATGCCGGCATTGTTGACCCAGATATCGAGCTTGCCGAACTCGGCCACCGCCCGATCGGCCAGGGCGATAATACTCGCCTCCTCGCCGACATTCAGCGCGGTGCCGACGACCCGTCGGCCGAATTCCTTCGAGAGGGCTGCCGCGCTGGCCTCCGCGGAGGCGGCGTCGATGTCGCCGATCAGCACATCGGCCCCGGCCTCGGTCAGGCGGCGGGCGATGGCGAGGCCGATGCCGCGCCCGGCCCCGGTGATGACGGCCGCCCGGCCCTCCAGCGATATCAGTTGCTGAAGCGACTGCCCGGACACATCTTTGATCGGCATCTCTTCCCCCGCCTGTACGTATTCCCCTGAGTTAGGCTCAGCTTTAATGAGCGATGTATACCGAGACAAGCGCGCCGCGCTTGGGCAGATTACCGTCAGCTCAACGTGTTCGCCGGAAAGGCCGACCTTATGATCCTCAGACCGCTTCTGGTCATGCTGCCGCTGATCGCCGGAACCGCGCACGCGGCCGATGCGCCGCCGGTCGCCGCGAACGACCCCGCCATCGATCACCGCTTCATGGACCTCAAGGCCGATCCTTGCGGCAACTTCTTCCGTTACGCCTGCGGCGGCTGGATCGACGCTAACCCGATTCCGGCCGATCAATCCAGCTGGGGTCTGGACCAGGAGCTGATGCAGCGCAATCAGCTTCAGCTGCGCGCCATCCTCGAGAAAGCGACCCAAAGCCCGACGCCCGAGACACAGAAGATCGGCGATTTCTACGCCGCCTGCATGGATGAGGCCGGGATCGAGAAAAAGGGCCTGGCGCCGCTGGGAGCGGAGCTGGAAAAGGTCGATGCGCTCACCGACAAGGCGAAGCTTCCAGAATTGCTGGGCACGCTCCATCGCGACGGCGTCGAAAGCCTGTTCGGCTTCGGCGCCGGGCAGGATGCCAAGGATGCCGAATCCGAGATCGCCATCGCCGATCAGGGCGGCATGGGCCTGCCGGACCGCGACTATTACCTGAAGGCCGACGCCGACAGCGTGAAGCTGCGCGCCGACTATGTCGCCCATATCGCGAAGATGTTTGTGCTGAGTGGCGAGAACGAAAAGGACGCAGCCCTTCACGCCGCCACCGTGCTGAAGATCGAGACGATGCTGGCCAAGGGCGCGCTCGACCGGGTGTCGCGGCGCGATCCGCTTCTCACCTACCACCTTCTGAAGCGGGAGCAGCTGGACGCGCTGACGCCCGGTTTCGACTGGACAGCCTATTTCTCTGCCGTCGGCGCGCCGCCGGTCGGCACGATCGACGTGACCGAGGAGAAATTCTTCCGCGCTGCCTCCAAGCTGGTCGCCGCGACGACGCTGGACGAGCTCAAGACCTATCTCAAATGGCATGTCGTCAGCGACGCCGCGGCCTGGCTGCCCAAGGCCCTGGTCGATGAGAATTTCGCCTTCTACGGCAAGCGCCTGACCGGGGCGACCGAGATCAGGCCGCGCTGGAAGCGGTGCGTCAGCGCGACGGACGACGCGCTGGGCGAGGATTTGGGCCGCGCATGGGTGGCCGATCATTATCCGCCCGAGGCCAAGGCCGGCACCGAACGGATGGTCGCCGCGATCACCGAGGCGTTCGAGAACGACCTCAGGACGATCGACTGGATGAGCCCGGAAACCCGCGAAAAAGCTTTGGTGAAGCTCGGCCAGATGCGCAAGAAGCTGGGTTATCCGGATCATTGGCGCGATTACGGCGCGATGAAGATCAGCCGTACCGACATGTTGGGCAATGCGGCCCAGGCGAGCGCCTTCGAACTGCAGCGCGAGTTGGGCAAGATCGGCAAGCCGGTCGACCGCGGCGAATGGGAGATGAGCCCGCCGACGGTCAACGCCTATTACGACGCGCAGATGAACGACATCAACCTGCCCGCTGGCATCCTGCAGCCGCCCTTCTTCTCGCCCAAATACGACGACGCGGTGAATTTTGGCGCCACCGCCGGCGGCACGGTGGGCCACGAGATGACGCACGGCTTCGACGACGAGGGCCGGCAGTATGACGGCAAGGGCAACCTGACCGACTGGTGGACCAGGGCGGACGCGGCCAAGTTCAAGGCGCGGGCGCAATGCGTGGTCGACCAGTACTCCAGCTATGTCGCGGTCGACAAACTGCACATCAACGGCAAGCTGACCTTGGGCGAGAATGTCGCCGACCTGGGCGGCGTGCGGCTGGGCTATGTCGCGCTGATGAAGATCCTGGCCGAAACTCCGGCGCCCGATGTCGGCGGCTTCACTGCGGCCCAGCGCTATTTCATCGCCTACGGACAGTCGTGGTGCGGCCATACACGGCCCGAGGGCCAGCGCCTGCGCATCGCCACCGATCCGCATTCCCCGCCGGAGTTCCGGGTCAACGGCGTGGTGTCGGACATGCCGGAATTCGCCAAGGCCTTCTCCTG
>DATBAZ010000087.1:0-4763 GCA_036271255.1 Alphaproteobacteria bacterium | reverse complement strand
TCCGGTCAGCAACCTGTGGGGCACGACGATGGACCCGGTCCATCACCTGTCCAGCCGCAACCTGGACCAGGTCAAGAAGAACCCGGACGGCAGCTTTACCGTCGTCGTGACACCCACCGACCCGGGCCTCGAGAACTGGATCGATACCGAGGGACTCAGCGAAGGCATGCTGTTCCTGCGCTGGGCCGCCATCGCCGACAGCAGCCCCGGCGCGCCCAAGCCGGCGGTCGATGCCAAGGTCGTTTCATTGGCCGAACTGGAGGGCCTGGGATTGGCCAAGGTCGACAAGGCGGCGCGCGAGCACGAGGTGAGGCAGCGGTCGCACGATTACGATCTCAGGTGGTAATCGCGGAGCGATGATCTCATATCGCTCCAATGCCCACCGCCATCCCGAAACCCGAAAGCTGGGTCCGCGTCACGCCGCAGGGCCTGTATGTCGAGCCGGGGCGATTTTTCATCGACCCGACGCGGCCGGTGGATCGGGCGGTGGTCACCCATGGCCATGCCGATCACGCGCGGCCTGGCAACAGGCATGTGCTGGCGACCCCCGGCACGATCGAGATCATGCGCACCCGTTATGGCGACGGGGTCGGCGCGACCCAGGCGCTGGATTACGGCGAGCCGATCGAGATCGACGGCGTCCGCCTGTGGCTGGCGCCGGCCGGCCATGTGCTGGGCAGCGCGCAGGCGGTAGTTGAGTGGGGCGGCTGCCGCGTCGTGGTTTCCGGCGACTATAAGCGCCGCTTCGATCCGACCTGCGTCCCGTTCGAGGTGGTGACCTGCGACGTCTTCGTCACCGAGGCCACGTTCGGCCTGCCGGTCTTCCGCCATCCGCCCGACGATGAAGAGATCGGCAAGGTCCTGCGTTCACTCGAACTGTTCCCTGACCGCGCCCATCTGATCGGCGTCTATGCGCTCGGCAAGTGCCAGCGGGTGATCGCGCTGCTGCGCCGCGCCGGCTATGACCGGCCGATCTATATTCATGGCGCGCTGGAGAATCTGTGCAACCTCTACCGCCGCCTCGGCGTCGAGCTGGGTGAGTTGCGCATGGCGACCGAGGCGACCAAGGAGGAGCTGAAGGGCCAGATCGTGCTGTCGCCGCCGGCCGCGAGCTCGGACCGCTGGTCGCGCCGCCTGCCGGATCCGATCACCGCCGTCGCTTCGGGCTGGATGCGGGTGCGCCAACGGGCGCGGCAGCGCGGGGTTGAGCTGCCGCTGGTCATCTCCGACCATGCAGACTGGGACGAGCTGCTGCGGACGATCCAGGATGTCGATGCGGGGGAGATCTGGGTCACGCATGGCCGCGAGGAAGCGCTCATCCACGCCGCCGGGCTGATGGGCAAGCGGGCGCGGGCGCTGGCCCTGGTCGGCTATGAAGATGAAGAGGACTGAACCGGGTCCGCATTTGCTATAACGAGTCTTTCGGCGTTTGCGATTCGCTGCGCCCCGATTTCTCAAGGACAGATCATGACTACCCCCAGCCCCCGCATTACCATCGTCGGCGTCGGCGGCGCCGGTGGCAACGCCGTCAACAACATGGTCTGCGCCAATCTGGAAGGCGTCGAGTTCCTGGTCTGCAATACCGATGCCCAGGCGCTGGCCCATTCGGTGGCTTCGCGCAAGATACAGCTCGGACTCCAAACCACGCGCGGTCTCGGCGCCGGTTCGAAACCCGAAGTCGGCCGCTCCGCGGCGGAGGAATCGCTTGAGGAGTTGTCGGGCATCATCGAAGGCTCGAACATGGTGTTCATCACGGCCGGCATGGGCGGAGGCACCGGCACCGGCGCCGCGCCGGTCATCGCCCGCATGGCGCGCGAGCAGAACATCCTGACTGTCGGCGTGGTGACCAAGCCGTTCCAGTTCGAGGGCGCCCACCGGATGAAGACCGCCGAGGCCGGCATCCTGGAACTGCAGCAATATGTCGACACGCTGATCGTCATCCCGAACCAGAACCTCTTCCGCATTGCCAATGAGAAGACGACCTTCGCCGATGCCTTCAAGATGGCGGACGAGGTCCTGCATTCCGGCGTGCGCGGCGTCACCGACCTCATCGTCATGCCGGGCCTGATCAATCTCGACTTCGCCGACATCCGCACGGTGATGAGCGAGATGGGCAAGGCGATGATGGGCACGGGCGAGGCGGCTGGTGAGGAGCGCGCCTCCCGCGCCGCAGATTCCGCCATCTCCAACCCGCTGCTGGACGAAGTCTCGCTGAACGGCGCGCGGTCGATGCTGATCAACATCACCGCCGGCATGGACCTGTCGCTGCACGAGGTGGACGAGGTGGTGAACCGGGTCCGGGCCGAAGTCGACCCCGACGCCAACGTCATCTTCGGCTCGACCTTCGACCCGGCGATGGATGGCAAAATCCGCGTCTCGGTCGTCGCCACCGGCATGGATGCGCCCGCCCAGGCCCAGCGCCCGCCATTGCTCGAGGTCATCCGGGGCGGGGCGGTCGCGGGAAAGCCGGTTGCCATGCCCGAACCGGAAATACCGCCGCCCACCGTGGAAGTCCCGCCTGCGCCCATGGCGGCTGCTCCATTCCAGGCCGCTCCGACGGAGATTCCGCCCGCACCGACGCACCGCCCGCCATCGGTCGACGCAGGCGTCTATATCCCGGCCTCGACCCCGTCGGCGGCACCCGAGCCGAAGCGCAGTTACAGCCTGTTCGAGCGGCTGACGGGCGCCTCGCGGCGGAACCAGGACGATAGATAGGGCCTTGGGAACCTCGCCGGGCGGCGCGGGAATAACCATCTGATGTGATTCGCATCTATCCGATGGTCGCCGCCGCCTCATGATCCTGTTCTCCCGCCTGATCGACGCGCTGGTCTTCATGCCGTCGCGCAACGGCAAGCTCCGGCTGCTCGCCGAGTATTTCGCGACGACCCAGGATCCGGATCGCGGCTGGGCGCTGGCGGCGCTGACCGGCAATCTCGACCTGCCGACGGCCAAGCCGGCGATGATCCGGGATCTGGTCCGCACACGGGTCGATGCCGATCTCCTGGGCTGGTCTCACGACTATGTCGGGGACTTCGCCGAGACCGTGGCGCTGATCTGGCCGCCCAAGCCGACCAACCGCGCCCCGCCGATCCTCTCCGAGGTGATCGCCGACATCGCCGCCGCCAAACGCAGCGAGACGCCGGAGCTGGTCGAGGCCTGGCTCGATGCCTGTAACGCCGACCAGCGCTTTGCCCTCATCAAGCTTATCACTGGGGGGCTGCGCATCGGCGTGTCGGCCCGTCTGGCCAAGACGGCGCTGGCCGAATGGGCCGGCAAGGAGGTCAACGACATCGAGGAGGTCTGGCATGGGCTGGAACCGCCTTATGCCGATTTGTTCGAATGGCTGGAGGGAAAGGGGCCCCGCCCCGATCCCGACCATCACGCCGCCTTCCGCCCGTTGATGCTGGCAAACCCGCTGGAGGCCCCGGACCTTGAGGTTCTGACGGCCTCGGATTACCGCGCCGAATGGAAATGGGACGGCATCCGCGTCCAGCTCGTCGGCAAGGCGCGGGACTTGGGGGCGTTCGAGCGGCGGATCTATTCCCGCTCCGGTGACGAGGTGACCGGCGTTTTCCCGGAGATCGTCGGGGCGATGAATTTCGATGCGGTGCTGGATGGCGAGATGCTGGTCGTGCGCGACGGCGAGGTGATGCCGTTCAACGAGCTGCAGCAACGCCTCAACCGCAAGATCGTGACCCAGAAGATGCTGGCGCAGTACCCCGCCCATGTCCGCCTCTACGACATATTGGCGGCCGACGGCGAGGACTTCCGGCGCCTCTCCTTCGACGAGCGGCGCCGGCGGCTGGAGGACTGGTACGCGCGCATGAAGCCGGAGCGCATGGACCTGTCGCCGATGGTGCCGTTCGCCGACTGGCCGGCGCTCAAGGCGATGCGCGACGCGTCACGCGACAACGGGATCGAGGGGCTGATGCTGAAGCGCGGCGACAGCCCCTACGTGCCCGGCCGGCCCAAGGGGCCGTGGTTCAAATGGAAGCGCGGGGCGCTGACGCTCGATTGCGTCATGATGTATGCCCAGCGCGGCCACGGCAAACGCTCCAGCTATTACTCCGACTATACGTTCGGCTGCTGGCGGCCGGCGGAGGCGGGCGGGCTGGAGCTGGTGCCGGTCGGCAAGGCCTATTCCGGCTTCACCGACGAGGAGCTGTTGCGCATCGACCGCTGGGTCCGCGCCCACACCACCAACAAGTTCGGTCCGGTGCGCGAGGTCGAGCCTGGGCTGGTGATGGAGCTCGCCTTCGACAGCGTCCACCGCTCCACCCGCCACAAATCCGGCGTCGCCATGCGCTTCCCTCGCGTCCACCGCATCCGTTGGGACAAGCCGGCGGGCGAGGCCGACCACCTGGAGACGCTGGAGAAGCTGATCGTCTAATTTCCGTCATTGCGAGCGCAGCGAAGCAATCCAGGGCCATTAGCCCGATACTGGTCGGTAAGGCTCTGGATTGCTTCGTCGCTACGCTTCTCGCAATGACGACAGGGGCTATTTCGGCTGCGCCAGGAACACGAAATCCGCGCAGGCGCCGTCCGGCAACTCGAAGTCGGTCGGCTTCATGTAGGAGAGCGCATAGGGCACGATGTCCCATTTGTCCGAGGCGCCGACGACAGTGTAGTGGCCGGCCGGGACATGGGCGTCGAAGCGGCCGTTCTGATCGGTGGTGACGGGCTGGTCGCGGCCGACATAGTTCTGGATCGCGAGGGGAATGCCCGGCGCGCCGGTTTCGGACATCGCCGTGCTGCCGGGGATC
>DATBAZ010000086.1:0-3659 GCA_036271255.1 Alphaproteobacteria bacterium | reverse complement strand
GACCAAGCTGGAGGCGGCCCGCAACGTTGTCGTCACCGGGCTCATGTTCGTGCCCGTGGGCGCGATGATCTGGCTGAGGCGCGGTTTCTGGTCGCGTGGGGCAGGTCTTTCGGCCATCCTGGCCTTCAGCCTGTCACTGGCGATGCAATTCGGGCGCCTGATTACGCCCGGCCTCACCCCGGATTTCACCGACCCCTATATCGCGGCCGTCGCGGCAGCGGTCGCTTTCCGCGCGATGCCCACCTTATGGAAGCTGTTCGAGAATGAGGCGATCAACGCGGCCCGGCTCGACAGCAATGTCGTCGAGCTGGCGCGGGCCAGCCGGCTGTTCGCAGTCGAGGTCCAGCCGCGGCTGCGGCCCTAGATCCTGCCAGAAGAATACTAGCTGGGGGGCCTGGGCGGCGCGCGTTCGGAGCCCAGATCGATGACCGCCGTCCGGCCGCCGATCCTCTGCTTGATACGCTCGGCGTCGCCCTTGTTTGGATAGACGATAGCCTCTGCCTGGGTTCCCCACCGGATAGGAAATTCGGATATCAGCCAGTTGCGGAAATGGGGTTTGTGGCGGCAGACGGCATAGCCCACGGTGGTTCACACAGGTTAGTTCGTATCTCGAACGCCCCTGTGTGAATCCGGTTCCGTTATAGTCTAGCCAAGAGAGCTACTTACCGCGGAAATGCGGGATGACCCGCTCCCCGATATTCTTGATCGTCTCCATCACCACGTCGTTCGGGACCGTTCCCATCTGGAACAGGAACAGGATCTCGTCCGCGCCGGCTTCGAACAGCCGCTGGACATAGCGGATGCAGTTGTCGACGTCGCCGTACGCGTCTTCTGCCACGGAGCTGGACACATAGGTGTTGCCGGTGGTGATCGTCTCGGACGATATGCGGGCGGTCGACATCTTCTGCAGCGCCGCCTCGTGCTCGGAGGCGTCCAGGTCGTCCGTCTCCGGCGGCGGGCCGTTATTGTACCAGTGGGCCAGGGATTCGACGAAGAAGCGCTGTCCGCGCAAGCCGATCCGGCGGGCCCTTTCCCGGTCGTCCAGCACGACGGCCGGGCACAAAGCCGCCAGATGCTCGATCGGGCGGAAGCCGACCTGATTCTCCGGCCTCCGATTCTTGTAGGCTTCGCGATAGATCGCGTTCTTCTGCGCCACGTCGGGTGGGCCGCCGAAGCCCAGCACCAGCGCGCCGATGCCGCGCGACCCGGCGACGGCCAAGGTGTCGGGCTTGGTCGTCGCCATGTACAGATATGGGTGCGGCTTCTGGTACGGCTTGGGATAGATCGGGCGGCGCGGGATCTGCACGTACTTGCCGTCATGCTCGATGAATTCCTGCGTCATGATCTTGGGGATCAGATACATCGATTCTTCGATCATCGGCGGCAGGTCTTCCAGCTTGTAGCCGAAGGTCCCGGCCTCCTGCTGGGTGCCGCCCTTGCCCATGCCGAAATGCAGCCGGCCCTTGGACAATATGTCCAGGGTGGCGATGCGCTCGGCCACCTTCACCGGGTGGTTCATGTGCGGCGGCAGGCAGACGACGCCGTGCCCGATCTCCAGCCGCTCGGTCTTGCCGGCGAGAAAGGCCAGGAACGTCTCGGGCGCGCTCATATGCGCATATTGCGGCAGGGCGGTATGTTCGACCGCCCAGACGACATCGAAACCGACCTTCTCAGCCAGCAGGCATTGGTCGACGATGTCATGGAACATCCGGAATTCGGTCTCCGGATCGGTCGCAACCGTCTGCGCCTCATAAATGATGGAAAATTTCACAGCAGCCCGTCCCCTTCCATGTGTTCGGCCCCTTTCCTTTATATGATTGACAGATAGCCTATGCCTGCACAGCTCGGCAACGTCCGAATAGACGAGATCGATCGGATCGGTAGAGTGGGAGAAACAGGGAGGCACCATGAGTTCACCAGCAAAGATCGCGATCGTCACTGGCGCCGGCAGCGGCATCGGCCGGGCCGTGTCGGTGGCGCTGACCGGCGCAGGCTATTCCGTCGTGCTCGCCGGGCGGCGGCGCGACGCGCTGGTGGCGACGGCGGCGGCTTCGAAAGGGCCGGGGGGCACGCTGGTCGTGCCGGCGGATGTGGCCGAACCGGCGTCGGTCGAAAATCTGTTTTCCGAGACCAAATCCTTCTTCGGCCGGCTGGACCTTCTGTTCAACAATGCCGGCACCGGCCTGCCGCCGGGCCTTCTGGAGGACCTGACGTTCGATCACTGGAGCAAGGTGCTGGCGATCAACGTCACCGGCACGTTCCTGTGCACCCAGGCCGCCTTCCGCATGATGAAGGACCAGTCCCCGCGCGGCGGACGGATCATCAATAACGGCTCGATCTCGGCCCACGTACCCCGGCCCAACTCGATCGCCTATACCGCGTCCAAGCACGCCGTCACCGGCATGACCCGCTCGACCGCGCTAGACGGCCGTAAATACGACATCGCCTGCGGCCAGATCGATATCGGCAACGCGGTGACCGAAATGGCGGCGGCCATGTCCACCGGCACGCCCCAGGCGAACGGCGCGATCATGGCCGAGCCGACCATGGATGTCGGCGTCGTCGCCGACGCGGTGCTCTACATGGCCGGCCTGCCCCTGGAGGCCAACGTGCAGTTCATGACGGTGATGGCGACGAAAATGCCCTATATCGGGCGGGGATAATGGTTGTCTAAGACAACTATTTCAACTAAACAATCCCGCACGGGATCGGGGGCGGCGCGATGAGCACATACGACGGCGATGCGGCATTCCGGCTGGATGGGCGGGTCTGCCTGGTGACCGGCGGTACACGCGGCATCGGCGCGGCCATCGCGCAGGATTTCGCCGAGGCCGGGGCCAGGGTCGTCGTCACCGGGCGCGACGCGGAGCAGGCCCGCGCGGTCGCCGCCGGCATCGGGCGTGATGCCGTCGGGATTGCCTACGATGCATCGGTGCCCGGAGCGGGCGCCGGGCTGGTGGATTGGCTGACGCGGGAGATCGGCCGGCTGGACGTGCTGGTCAACAACGCCGCGATCCTGAAGCCGCACAATATCGTCAAGCTGACCGAGGCCGAGTTCGACCTCTTGTTCCAGGTCAATGTGAAGGCGGCAATCTTCCTCTGCCAGGGCCTCAAGTCTCTGCTGGCGGCAAGTCCGGCCGCCGCCATCGTCACCATCACGGCTGCCGGCGCGCATGTGCCGATGCCGGGGATCGGCGCCTACTGCGCCAGCAAGGCGGCGATGATCAACTTCACCCATACGCTGGCCAAGGAGTGGGCGGCGGACGGTATCAGGGTGAATGCGCTGACGCCGGGCACGGTCGCGACCGACATGATCATGCCCAAGGACGAGGAACGCCGCGCCAAGTTCGTCGAGGATATCTCCCAGAATAATCTCATGAAGCGGATCGGCGATCCGATCGAGATTGCCCGCGCCACACGGTTCCTGGCTTCCCAGGCCTCATCCTACATGACCGGCCAGACCCTGATCGTCGATGGAGGCTTGCTGGCATGACCAATCTGCCGCCGCCATACCCCGAGGGCCGTGACATCCTGAAGGGCAAGACCGTTCTGGTCACCGCCTCGGCCGGAACCGGCATCGGCAACGCCACTGCGACGCGCTGCGCGGAGGAGGGGGCGACGGTCATGCTCTCCGACATCCATGAGAAGCGGCTGACGGA
>DATBAZ010000085.1:0-19526 GCA_036271255.1 Alphaproteobacteria bacterium | reverse complement strand
ATCTTCATCGCGCCGAAGCAGCGCGACGACATCTTCACGACCTGGATCAACTACCCCGTCCAGATCCGGCCCGAGACGGGCTGGTCGCGCCGGTCACTGCAGGTGCATCTGGAGGCGCACGGCGTCGTCACCCGCACGATCTTCTCCGGCAACATCACCCGCCAGCCGATGATGCGGGAGGTCGAATATCGCGCCGCGCCTGACGGCTATCCTGTCGCCGACCAGATCATGCTGAACGGCGTCTGCCTGCCCTGCCATCCGACGATGACGGGTGAGGATTGCGCCTATCTCTATGAGGTGCTGGAAAAATGGATCGCGGAGCAGCGGCAGAGGAACTGAGGCGATGACCGAGCTTTCCGGGGTGGTGCCGGCGCATGTGCCGCCGGGTCTGGTCCAGCATTACGACTTCCGCCAGGACCCGCAGCTCCGCACCGATCCCTGGGGCTGGATGGAACGGCTGAACGACGAGCCGGACATCTTCTGGTCGCCCGATCTCGGCGGCTACTGGGTCGTCACCAGCGGCCCCTATATCGAGGAGGTCTTCGCCCGCGGCGACCTGTTCTCCGTCCGCTCCGTCGCCATCCCGAAGCAGCCCGGCGCGCCAGTGCTGATCCCCAACAATCTGGAGCCGCCCCAGCACGCGAAATACCGCAAGATCCTGACCCAAGGCATGTTCTCGCCCCGCGCATTGGGCGCGATGGGCGATGAATGCCGCCAGCTGGTGCAAGGTCTGATCGACGGCTTCCGCGATGCCGGGGAATGCGAATTCGTCTCCGCTTTCTCGACGCTGGTCCCGGTCGACATGTTTTTGCGGATGATGGGCGTCACCGGCGACAAGCGCGACGAATTCCTGCCTTTCATCACCAAGGTCTTCCGCGGCCAGTCGCCGGCCGAAATCCTCAGCGGCTTCGAGGACGCCGGGGCCTATCTGGCGGGATGGCTGGCGACCGAGCTCAAGGACCCCAAGGCGGCCGCCGGCAAAGGGCACATGCTGGGCGCGATGCTCGGCGCCGAGGTCGACGGCCGGTCGCTGACCTTCGAAGAAATGCTGTCGATGTCGATGATGCTCTTCCTCGGCGGGCTCGATACGGTGGCCTCGCAGACCACGCATGTCTTCCATTTCCTCGCCACCCATCCCGAGCATCAGGCCTCGCTGCGAGCGAACCCGGCGCTGATCCCCAAGGCGGTGGAGGAGATGCTGCGCCGCTTCGGCATCTCCCATATCGGACGGGAGGTGGCGCAGGACATCGAATTCCACGGCGTGGCGATGAAGGCGGGCGATCCGATCGTCGCGTCGACCGCGATCTCCGGCCTCGACCGCAAGGCGTTCCCCGACCCGCTGACCGTCGATTTCGGCCGCTTCTCCGGCAAGCCCACCCACTGGGCCTTCGGCGCCGGCCCGCATATCTGCCCTGGCGCCCATCTGACCCGGGTGGAGCTCCGCATCATGCTGGAGGAGGCGCTGCCGGCTCTGCCCCATTTCCGGCTGAAGCCGGGCGCCGCGCTCGAATATCTGCCGGGTGCGACGCTGACGGTGAAAGAGCTGCCGCTGGTTTGGGATCTGCCCTAGGCTGGGGACCACGGGATAACGGATTGTGTATCGTAGACTTTGCCTCGCCCTCTGAGGGCAGGGTTGTCGCATGTGGTTTTTGTATCCGGTTTTGCCTCGATTTTCCCTTTATCGTCATTCCCGCGAAGGCGGGAATCCACTCATCCGTTCGCACGGAGGCCTGAAATGGATTCCCGCTTTCGCGGGAATGACTGCAAAAAATTCCATATGCGATTGCCCTGCCCTTGGGGGAAGCGATTTAGGGGTGATGGGCGAGATGCCGCAGGGCTGATGGAAGGGACGATGGATCAGGGCGAGGATTTCGCACGCGACTATGCCCGCACCCTGCTGACCGATTTAGGCATAGCTGTATCCGCTTTTCCGGCGACCGCCGCCGCGCATCCCGCGATAGCATGGGCGCTGAGTGGTGCGATGGCGCTGACTGGACACCGCGACGGTGCCCCGGTCATGTGCCCGGCCCCGCTTGCCGCCTGCGCCGAGGGTGCCTTGATGGCGTTGGCGCATTGCGCTGGCCGCGGCTTTCCATCGAATCCGGGCGGCGCCCGCCTGCTGGGCGAACGCGCCGCCATCACCGGCTATGGGCGTAATGGGCCGGTCTCGGCCGGCGGAAGCTGCCGGTTCATCGAGGCCGAGCACGGCTGGATCGCGCTCAACCTGGCGCGGGAAGATGACTGGCGGATGCTGCCCGCTCTCTTCGAGCAAGCCATCGAAGCCGATTGGTCCGCAGTCGCGGCGGCTGCCCGGAACATGTCCGCCGGCACTCTAGTAGCGCGGGGGCGCGAGCTGGGCTTGGCGGTCGCCGCCCACCGGCCTCCCGGGCCGGTTCGTCCCTGGCATGAGGTGATGCTCGAAACCGGACATGCGCCACGCCGTAACAAGACACCTGTGGTGGTCGAGCTGGCATCGCTCTGGGCCGGTCCGCTTTGCGGGGATCTGCTGGGGCTCGCCGGTGCCCGGGTGATCAAGGTGGAAGGCGCCGGCCGGCCCGACGGGGGCCGGTTCGGTCCGCCTGCCTTTTTCGACCTGCTCAATGCCAACAAGGACAGCGTGGCGCTCGACCTCACGACTGCGCAGGGCCGCGAACAGCTTCGGGCGCTGATCCGCTCAGCGGATATCGTGATCGAGGGCAGCCGGCCGCGCGCGCTGGAACAGCTCGGCATCTCGGCCGCCGAGCTGGTCGGCGAGCGGGAAGGGCTAACCTGGGTCGGTATCACCGGCTATGGCCGGACCGGTGAGGCCGCCAACTGGATCGCCTACGGTGACGATGCCGGCGTTGCGGCGGGGCTCAGCACCTTGCTGCCGGACGGCCCGATCTTCTGCAGCGATGCCGTCGGCGATCCGCTGACCGGGCTGCACGCGGCGCTGGCCGCTTATGCACGCTGGCAGAGCGGGCAGGGCGGGCTGGTGTCGATCGCAATCCGGGATGTCGTTCGTCACTGCATGGCGTTCGCTGAGTTGCCGTCTGTCGAGGCCGCCCACGCACGCGCGGCGGAATGGCAGCGTATCCTCGATGCGGCCGGGATCGCTGCCGCGCCGCCGTCGGCGCGCGAACCGTCGGAAAGCGCCCGGCCTCTGGGCGCCGACACGGAATCCGTGCTGCGGGAGTTCGGTGTGGCATGCTGATCCGTAATGCCGAGATCGATTTCGGGCGGCGCGCCGATATCCGCATTGCGGATGGGGTGATGACGGCGATCGGGCGTTTGGCCCCCGCGCCCGGGGAGGCGGTGATCGATGCCGGTGGCGACACCCTGTTGCCCGGGTTGCACGACCATCACATCCACCTGCTCGCCTTTGCCGCCGCCCGGGATTCGGTCCGCTGCGGACCGCCCTGGGTGAACGATGAGGGGGCGCTGGCCGAGGCTCTCCAGGCCGCGGCGCTCAAATCCGGCGGAGGCTGGCTGCGCGGCATCGGCTATCACGAGTCCGTCGCCGGGGAGATCGACCGCGATTGGCTGGACCGCGTCCTGCCGCTCTGGCCGGCGCGCATCCAGCATCGCAGCGGCCGGCTCTGGATCCTGAATTCGCGGGCGCTCGATATCGTCGCGCAGGGGGACACGCCGCTTGAAACGGCTGACGGCCGTTTCACCGGGCGTCTCTATGACAATGACGGCTGGCTGCGCGAACGCATCGGCGCGACGGAGCCGCCCATCCGCGCCGCGAGCGATTTCCTGCTCAGCCGGGGCGTAACCGGCATCACCGACACGACGCCGGGCAACGGTGCGCCGGCCTTCGATCTCATGGCGGCGGCACGGCGCAGGGGCGATCTGGCGCAGTCCGTCCTGATGATGGGCGGCGACGGGTTGGACCGGCTGCAGGAGCGGGACGGCGTTCGCGTCGGCGCGCGCAAATTCCATCTGCACGAGACCGAACTGCCCGATCCTGTCGCGCTGTCGGCGGACATAAGCCGAAGCCATGCTGCCGGGCGGGCGACCGCCTTCCATTGCGTGACCCTGGCCGAGCTGGTCTTCGCGCTCAGCGCGTTGGAAGAGGCGGGCGCCATCCAAGGCGACCGGATCGAGCATGCCTCGGTCGCCCCACCCGACATCCTGCCCTGGATCGCGCGGCTGGGGCTCACCGTCGTCTCCCAGCCGAATTTCGTGGCCGAACGCGGAGACGCCTATCTGCGCGACGTCGACCCGCTTGATCGGCCCTGGCTCTATCGCCAGCGCGCCTTCCGCGAGGCCGGAATTCTACTCGCGGCAGGGACCGATGCGCCCTTCGGCGATGCCGATCCGTGGAAGGCGATGGAGGCTGCCGTCACCCGCCGGACACCCGACGGCGAAGTGCTGGACGCGGCCGAGCGGCTGACGCCGGAGGAGGCGGTAGGTCTGTTCCTGGGAGACCCCGGCGATCCGGGTGGGCCGCCGCGCACCATCGCCGTCGGTGCCCCGGCCGATCTCTGCCTGCTTGACCGGCCTTGGGCTCAGGCGCGGCGCGGCCTGGGCCAAGTCGGGATCACCACGACGATCAAGGCCGGCCGCATCGTCTGGCCGCGCTAATCCACTTGCCGCCCGCGCGGCTCGGGCTTACCAATACAACCAAGCAAATGGTTGGTTTTCGCGGGAGGATGCAGCATGGATGACGCCACCAAGGCCAGCCCGAAAGTCCCGGGGCTGGAGCCGACTTTCCGCCATCTCGACGATCCCGACCAGAAATGGCAGGAGGTGCGCAGCGTCCGCCGCAAGGACGGGACCAAGGCCTCGATCTGGGAAAAGTGGTTCGCCTTCTCGCCCGACCCGCAATATCTCTCGCTCTACGCCAAGTGGGACCCCGGCATCGTCACCCGCAAGCACGGCCATTACAGCCCGCACATCATCTACGTGATCAAGGGCGACATGTGGTGCGGCGACCGCTACTGCCCGGCAGGCACCCATGTCGAGCTGCCCTTCGGCGCCTCCTTCGGCCCCTTCGTCGCCGGCCCAAACGGCACCGAGCTGATCGAAGTCATGATGGGCGACCCCCGCTCCTGGGGCGATGAGCCCGAGGCGTTTGAAAAGGCGCTTGCCGCGCAGGGCGCCACTCCGCTGCCCGACCCGCCGATCGAGATGCCGGACTGGCTGAAGGACCTGCGCAAGCGGTGGATCGTGGATGGGGAAGTGCAGGATTAACTGCAATCGTCATTGCGAACGAGCGAAGCAATCCAGGGCCACGCCGGATGGTATTGGGCTAAACGACCCTGGATTGCTTCGTCGCTGCGCTCCTCGCAATGACGAACAGCTTTAGCCCTTCAGCCAGCGATCCAAAAACCCCACCGTCCGCGCATCCGCCAGCGCTGCCGCCTCGGCCAGAAACCGCACCCCGTCCTTCCGTGCAAACGCATGATCCGCCCCCGGATAGATATGCGCCTCGGCGCCTTCGATCGTCGCCAGACGGCCGGAGATCTTCCTCTGCGCCTCGGGCGGCACGAAGCGGTCTTCGCCGGCGATGTGCAGCATCAGCGGGCGGGTGATGGCGTCGGCCTCGCCCAGCGTCTTGTCGATGCCGATGCCGTAATAGCCGACCGAGGCTTGGGCATCGGAGCGAGTGGCCATCAGATAGGCCAGCTTGCCGCCCAGGCAGAAGCCGAGCACGCCGGCCGTGCCGTTCGACCGCGGCTGTTGCCGTACCCAGTCCAGCGTCGCCTTCAGGTCGTCGACGGCCTTGGCCTCATCGAAGGCGGCGTTGATCGCCATCGCCTTTTCCCAGCCTTCCTTGGTGTCGGGGTCGTAATCCAGGCCGGGCTCGATCCGCCACAGCAGGTCGGGGCAGACGGCGATATAGCCGCGCGCGGCATAATCGTCGCAGATCGCCCGCATATTGGCGTTGAGGCCCCTGATCTCGATGGCGACCACCAGGGCAGGCGCCAGTCGGTTACCCGGTGGCAGGGCCAGATAGGCGCCGAAGCTTCCGCCGTCGGGAGCCTTGATTTCCGCGTTCATGCCGAGGCCGGGGTCAGGCGGCGGGCCGCGAGGTCGACGACCACGGCGGCGATGAACGCCGTGCCCAGGATCACGAAGGCCATGCTGAGGCCGCCGATCGCGGCCAGCGGCCCGACGATGACCGGGTTCAGGAAGTCGCCGACATAGCGCGCGGTGTAGCCCAGCCCCACCGCCCGGCCGCGCGCCTCCGGCGCTGTGCGGGTCAGCAGCATGTTGTTGGTCTGCGGATTCAACAGGCCAGTGCCCAGGCCTGAGATGGCGCAGCCGGCCGCGACCTGCAGCGCCTCATGGGCGAAGCCGCTGACCACGATCCCAGCGCCGATCGCCAGGCTGCACATCCGCAGCATCGCGGCGTCCGAGAAGCGGGGGCGCAGTGGCCCGTACAGGTATGATCCGATGCTGACCATGATCGAGCCGGCGGCGATCACCAGCGACTGGTTGGATGGCTTCAGCACGCCAAGGTCCTTCAACAGGAACGACACCTGCAAGGTCGGCATGAAGGAGCCGACGAACAGCGCGACGATCACGATCAGCGGCGCCCAGATGCCGGCCAGCGCCGACCATCCGCCCAGCCCGGTGCCGGCCGCCCTGGCGCGCGGTCCGGCAGGCCGCTTGGGGATGGCGACCAGGGTCGCGGCGAAAACGATGAAGGCGAAGAGATAGAGTGCGAAGGGCGCGCGCCATCCTGCCCAGTCCGCCAGCTGGCCCGAGCCCAGGATGATGGCCAGCGCCGCGATGGCGCCGATCGCACCCTGATAGCTGAGAATCCGAATGCGCATCTCTGCCGAGAAATACTCGCCGATCATGATCAGTGTACCGGTCACCGCGCCGGCGGCGGAGAAACCCAGCAGGAACCGGGTCGCCATCAGCAGCTGGACATCGTCGATCACCAGCCCCGCGCTGCCGCTGAGGCCGAAAACGACCAGCGTGGTCAGCAGGAAGTTGCGCGACCCCATCCGCTCGATCGCCAACCCGGTCAGCGGCCCGCCGATGGCGATGCCGATGCTGGGCAAGATCGCCACGGCATAGGCGATCAGCTTGCCGTCCGTGCCCTGGCCGAAATGCTCAGACAGCTTGTGCATGATCGGCGCCACGGCGGTTACGACCAGCGCGACGAAGGTCGTGCCGCTCAGCATCACCGCGATGGCGAGCCAGGTCTGCAGCCGCGACAGCGGCGTGCCGGTTGCCGGGTCGATCAGGATTAGGGGTTCGGCCTTGCTCAATTATGCGCTCCATTGGGTCCGAACGGCCGGTCGCCGGTGATGGTCACGCGCTGCATCACCCGGCGGGAGGTGTAGTCGGCGACCGCGTAATGCTGGACCGCGCGATTGTCCCAGAAGGCGACGTCGCCTTCGTTCCAGTGCAGCCGGACCTGGAATTCCGGGCTCTTCACATGGGCGAACAGGAAGTTCAGCAGCATGCTGCTCTCCTCATGCGTCAGCCCGTCGATCGACTGGGTCCAGTTGGCGTTGACGTTCAGCATCTTGCGGCCGCTGTCGGGATGGATACGCACGACAGGGTGCGAAACCGGCGGCCAAGCCGACAGGCTGTCACGCAGCTTGGTGCCGGCGACATGCTTAGTGCGCTCGACCATCTGCTCCAGCGAGTGGGTCGCGGTCAGGCGATCGAGGAAGCTCTGCATCGCAGGCGACAGCGCTTCATAGGCCGCGGCCATGCTGGAGAAGCAGGTGTCGCCGCCGAACTCCGGCAGCATCCGCGCCTGCAGGATCGATCCCATCGGCGGGGTTTGCATATAGGTGTTGTCGGCATGCCAGGAATCGGCGCCCTCGCCCTTGGGCGCCACCTGGTCCAGCACCAGAACCTCCGGCCGCTCCGACGATTTGGTGCGGAACAGCGGCAGGTCGATCTCGCCGAAATACTGGCCGAAACGCACATGCTCGTCGACCGACAGCATCGGCTGCTCACGGAAGAACAGCACCAGATGGTCGTTCAGTGCGCCCCGCAGCGTGCGTACCGTGTCCGTGTCCAGCGCCTGCGACAGGTCGATACCGCGAATATCCGCGCCGATCGTCGCCGTCGACGGCTTTATGTTGATCCCCGCCATCCCGATCCTCCCAATACTTGCCGGAAGCTTAGTCGGCCTCCGGCTGAAAGCAAGCATTTGCTTGGTTCCGGCGCGGTGGTATCGTCGCCCGAAAATGGGGAGGAAGAGATGCTGTCCGCCATTCCGTCCGAAGCCGTCGCGCGCAATGCGGTCCAGGTCAGCAAGGAGGGCGCGTCCGCCACGGATTTCATCGGCAAGCGCGCCGAGACCTCGGACCATCCGCTGGCCTTCCTGGTCAACGGCCCGCCGGAATTCGTCATCCCGCCGCACTTCCATGAGATCGACCAGTACCAGATCTTCGTCGGCGGCAGCGCCACCCTGGGCAAGCACACCGTGCTGCCGGGCAGCGTCCATTACGCCGACGCCTACACGCCCTACGGCCCGATCACGGCGACCGAGGATGGGTTCAACTACATCACGCTCCGCCCCCGCTCGATCATCGGCTATCACGAGATGCCGGGCGGCGGGCCGCTTCTGAAGCCCGTCAACGCGGCGCGCGGCCGGCGCGGCCGCATGCTGGTCGCGGACGTCGCGCCGGGACATGCGGAAACCGGCAGCGAGGCGCTGTTCGAGGAGCCTGACGGCATCGCTGCCTATCGCCTATCGGCCGCAGCGGGCGCGACGCTGCCGCAGCCGGATGTCGACCATGGCGGCGCCTATTACGTTGTGCTGGAGGGTGAGGTCGCGGCGGACGGCACGGTCTACCCGCCGCGCTCCACACTCTGGGTCGGGCAGGGCGAGGAACCGCCGGCGATGATTGCCGGCGCCGAGGGCGCATCGGTCGCCTTCATGTCCTTCGCCCGCGCGGACTGATGGCGCTCGCCACACGGCTGCTCAAGGTCGGCGTCGAGGTTTGCGGCATCGACGCGACGCGCCCGATTCCGGACGAGGTCCGGCAGGAACTCTACGGCCTGTTCATCCAGCACGGCCTGCTGCTGTTCCGGGGTGCCGGCGCGTCCGCCGAGGCGCATACGCGGATTGCGGAATGTTTCGGTGAGCTGGAGCGGCACTCGATCAAGGAAAGCTGGGTCGAGGGCAACCCGCACCTGATCGACATCTCCTATATCCCGCCACCGCCCGGCACGCAGTCCGTCACCCAGCCGATCTACGAGGTCGGCGGGCGGCGGGTCGCCGGCTGGCTGCCCTGGCATACCGACCAGTGCTTCATGCCGAAGCTCAGCCGCGGCGGCGTGCTGCGCATGATCCAGGTCCCGCCCGAGGGCGGCAGTACCGGCTTCCTCGACAAGATCGCGCTCCACGCCGCGCTCCCGGAGGACCTGAAGCGGCGGATCGCGGACTTGTCCGTTGTGTACCAATTCGAGCCGCGCGCCAGCCTGCACCGGTTCGGCCAGCCGGACGGGCTGAAGCTGATCAGCACCTCCGCGGCGATGGATTCGATCCTCGACCGGCTCCGGCGCGACTTCCCGCCCTCGGTTCATCCGATGGTCTATGCCCAGGCCGAGACTGGGCGGAAGGTGCTGAACGTCTCGCCCGCCTACGCCGTCGGCATCGAAGGCATGGAGGCGGAGGTGGGAGACGCGCTGCTGGAGGAGGTCTTCGACCATTGCCTCTCGTCGCCCGCCACCTACCTTCATGATTGGCGCAACGGCGACATGGTCGCGTGGGATAATTGGCGCATTTTGCACAATGCCGAGGGCACGCCTGTCGGGCATACTCGCCTGGTCCAGCGCATCAGCATCAAGGGCGATTACGGCCTGGGCCGGCTGGCGGCGTAGCTCTTGGGAGCACGATTAGAACAATCTCAGTCTAGAATCATTCTAAACTAGGCGCTATATCTCTTCACGTTGGCCAAGTGCGCAGCACGATAGGAGATAGACATGGCAGACGATGGCAAGTGCCCGTTTTCGGGCAGGGCTCCGGCGCATGCGAACCGCGACTGGTGGCCCAATCAATTGAACATCCAGATGCTCAACCAGCATTCCGACCGCTCCAACCCGATGGGTGAGGCGTTCGACTATGCCACCGAATTCAAGACGCTGGACCTCAACGCGGTGATCGCGGACCTGACGGCGCTGATGACGGATTCGCAGGATTGGTGGCCGGCGGATTTCGGCCATTACGGCGGGTTGTTCATTCGCCTCGCCTGGCACAGCGCCGGCACCTACCGCGTCGCCGACGGCCGCGGCGGGGCAGGCGGCGGGCAGCAGCGTTTCGCGCCGCTCAACAGCTGGCCGGACAATACCAACCTGGACAAGGCGCGCCGGCTGCTGTGGCCGGTCAAGCAGAAATACGGCCGCAAGCTCTCCTGGGCCGACCTCTACGTCCTGGCCGGCAACGTCGCGCTGGAATCGATGGGCTTCAAGACCTTCGGCTTCGCCGGCGGCCGCATCGACACCTGGGAGCCTGAGGAGCTCTATTGGGGCCCGGAAGGCAGCTGGCTCGGCGATGAGCGTTATAGCGGCGAGCGCGAGCTGGCCAACCCGCTGGGCGCGGTGCAGATGGGCCTGATCTACGTCAATCCGGAAGGCCCGAACGGCAACCCCGACCCTGTGGCCTCGGCTCGCGACATCCGCGAGACCTTCGCCCGCATGGCGATGAACGACGAGGAGACCGTGGCGCTGATCGCCGGCGGCCACACCTTCGGCAAGACCCACGGCGCCGGCGACCCGTCGCTGATGGGGCCCGAGCCTGAGGGCGGGGCGATCGAGGATCAGGGCCTCGGCTGGCGCAGCACGCACGGCACCGGCATCGGCGCCGACGCCATCACCGGGGGTCCGGAAGTGACCTGGAGCCAGACGCCGACCCAGTGGTCCAACCACTTCTTCGACAACCTGTTCAAATATGAATGGGAGCTGACCCAGAGCCCGGCCGGCGCCAAGCAGTGGAAGGCGAAGAACGCGCCCGCCGACATTCCGGACGCCTATGACGGGGCGAAGACGCATCTCCCGACCATGCTGACATCGGACCTCGCTCTGCGGTTCGACCCGGCCTACGAGGCGATCTCGCGCCGCTTCTATGAGAACCCGGACCAGTTCGCCGACGCCTTCGCCCGCGCCTGGTTCAAGCTGACCCACCGCGACATGGGGCCGATCCAGCGCTATCTCGGCCCACTCGTGCCGGAAGAGACGCTGATCTGGCAGGACCCGATCCCGCGCCTCGACCATGCCCTGGTGGGCGAGCAGGAGATCGCCGCGCTGAAGGGCGAAATCCTCGCCTCGGGCCTGACGGTGGCTGAGCTGGTCTCCGCCGCCTGGGCCTCGGCCTCGACCTTCCGCGGCTCGGACAAGCGCGGCGGCGCCAACGGCGCGCGCGTACGGCTGGCCCCGCAGAAGGACTGGGCGGTGAACCAGCCTGCCCAGCTCGCCAAGGTGCTGGAAAAGCTGACCGCGATCCAGGCGAAGTTCGGCAAGAAGGTCTCGCTGGCCGACCTGATCGTGCTGGGCGGCAGCGCCGCGGTCGAGAAGGCGGCCAAGGATGCCGGCGTCACGGTAGCGGTGCCCTTCACCCCGGGCCGTATGGATGCCTCCGAGGCTCAGACCGACGCCCATTCCTTCGAACCGATGGAACCGCGCGCCGACGGCTTCCGCAACTACCTCGGCGGCAGGCAGTTCATGGCGCCGGAGGAGGCTCTGGTCGACCGGGCGCAGCTGTTGAAGCTGTCGGCGCCGGAGATGACCGTGCTGGTCGGCGGCCTGCGGGTGCTGGGCGCGAGTGTCGACAGTCACGGCGTCTTCACCGACAGGCCGGGCACCTTGACGAACGACTTCTTCGTCAACCTGCTCGACATGCGCACGGAATGGCAGCCATCCGGCGACGGCGTCTACGAAGGCCACGACCGGACGACCAAGGCCCCGAAATGGACCGCCACCCGCGTCGACCTGATCTTCGGCTCGCACTCCCAGCTGCGCGCCCTGGCCGAGGTCTATGCGACGGAAGACGCCAAGGAGAAATTCGCCAAGGACTTCGCCGCGGCCTGGGCCAAGGTGATGAACCTGGACCGGTACGACCTGGCGTAACCACCGTCGTCATTGCGAGCGGTGCGGCGAAAGCCCCTCCTCAACCTCGCCCCTCGGGGGAGAGGTCGGAGCGCGTCAGCGCTCCGGGTGAGGGGGGCTGACGCCACTTTCTCGCATTACGGAATCATCGCAAAGGCGGCCACAGCTCCCCTCACCCGGCGGCTCCGCCGCCGACCTCTCCCCCGAGGGGCGAGGTAATCTCTAAAGCACGATATTCGCCACTTCCCAGTGCGTGCCCACATTGCCGATAAGCGTCCAATGCCCCTCGCCGGTCGTGTCCCCCGGCTTGGCGTCCTTGCCGTAGAGAAACAGCGGGTGGCCTTTCCAGGCCCATTGGGGCTTGCCGTCGTCGCGGGCGACCGTGGTCCAGTCTCCCGCGGGCTTGGCTTCGGGCGGGGCGATCAGCGGGGTCCAGGTCTGGGCGCATTCGCCGGTGCAGACCGAGGGTGACGGGCTGCTCTGATGGCGCGGCGTGCCGTTGGCGCCGGCATTGTAGAAGAAGCTAACTTCCATATAGAGCGTGCGCCCGTCCGAGGTGGTGAAGGTCGGGCCGTAATCGGTGGTCTTGATGGCGATGCCGGACGGCATGAAGGCCGGGCTGGTCATCACCGCCTTCCAGTCGCCGCCGACGCCGTTGAGGTCGCCCGGCGCGTGGTCGCCGGTGAAGCCGTAAAGCGGCTTGCCCTTATAGGCCCACTGTTTCGAGCCGTCGTCGCGGGTCACGATGCTCCAGTCTCCCGCCGCATGCGCGATGCGCGGCGCGGCTAGCGGGGTGCGCACGTCGGCGCACGGGCCGTCGCAGGCGGATTTGCCGGCCTTGTCCTGGTCGAACGCATAGAGCGTCATCCTGCGCGCGTCGGCCAGCACGTCGCCGTAGACGGTCTTCTGTGTGACGAGGCCGGCCGGCGTAAAGCTGTCGGCCGGCTCTGCCGCCGCGCTCATGGCCACGAGAACCCCCAGAAGACCAATTCCCCACTTCGTCATTCCCGCGAAGGCCGGAATCCAGGGTCGCATGCACATGAATTCAACGCCAAGGCGCGAAGACGCCAAGGGCACCAAGGAAATCCGGTTTTTTCTTGGCGCTTCCTTGGCGTCCTGGCGCCTTGGCGGTTCAATTCCTGGAGTCCCGTCTGAGCCTGTCCTCGGGCTGGCCTGCGGCCAGACCCGGGGGCGGGAATGACGGGTTAGAGAAGGCGTGACAGGAAGTGGTTGTTTCATCCTCAGACCATGATCTCGGTGACGCTCTTCGAGGTCTGCATCGAGCCCGCGCCCCAGCTCGACACCGGCACGCCCAGCACCTGCTGGATGGTGAGCCCGACCCGGGTCACCGGGTCGCCGTTGCCGTCGATATGCAGCCCCGACCTGATCTTGCCGTTGGCCCGCCCGGCCACGATCATGGGGATCGACTCGAGCGAATGGACCTTGGCGAAGCTGCATTCGCTGTACGCCAGCAGCAGCATATGGTCCAGCAAGGTGCCGTCGCCTTCGCGCACGCTGTCCATCGCCACCAGCATGGTCTGCAACCCCTCGACGATGCGCTCGACGAAATAGGTCGCCTCGGGCTGGACGCCGCTCTTCTCGTCGATCGGCTCCTCATGGGTCAGCTGGTGATGGGTGGTGGTGTTGCCGGCTTTGCGCAGCGACGAGGTGGCGTCGCCGAACATGACGTTGAACACCTGGGTCTGGTTGCAGGCCAGCGCCTGGGCCATCAGCCCGGCCATCAATTTATGATTGGCGATAACATCCTCGATCTGGGTGCCGACCTTAGTGGCGCCCGGCTGGCCCGGCACCTTGCAGGCCTCCAGCGGTGCCGGCTTCTGCAGCTGGATGTCGAGCTGCTGCTCCAGCTGGCGGATCGAGGTGAAATATTCGTCCAGCCGCACCCGGTCGGCCACGCCGACTTCGCTCAGCAGCGCATCGCGCTGATCCTTGATCGCCGACAGCGCGCTCTTGCGCACCATCACCTTGGGATCGGGCTTGAAGTCGGCGGCGTTCGGGTCCTTGAACTCAGGCCCGAAGATGCGGGTGTAGAAGGCGAGCGGCGACGGCTCCGACGCGTTGATGACGGCTGAGCTGCGGCGGCTGTTGCTGTCGCTGGGATTGCCGGTGGCGGTTACCTCCAGCGAGCGGAAGCGGCTCTGGCCGCCGATCGTGTCGGCGACCATCGTGTCGAAGGTCGGCGCCTCGACCATGCCCTGGCCCTTGGGCGGGGCGCCGGTCATGATCGACATGCTGCCGGTGTAATGCGGCACCGCCCCCTTGCCGTCGGTATTGGCCTTGAAGCCGGAGAAAATCGACAGCCGGTCCTTGAAGGCGTCGAGCGGCTTCAGCTCCGGCCCCATGTCGTAACCGGCGCCGATCTTCTGCGGTATCCAGCGGCCGGGCGTCAGGCCGCAGCCCCAGAACCAGGTGCCGAAGCGGATCGGCAGCGGCGCGCCTGTCGCGGCGAGCGCCGTGCCGTTGGTGTTGAGGAAACAATCCAGGTAGGGGAGAGCCACGCTGACGGCGCCACCGCCCAGCATGCCTTTGAGCGCGGTCCTGCGATCGAACTTCATGATTTGCCTCCGTTTGGAGATGCGGCTTCTGCCTGCGTCGTGCCCTCCGGCTTGCCCGGTGCGGAAATCTTGTAGAAAGCGTCGCTGGTGGCGATGGTGCGCATCAGGTCCGGCAGGCGGTAACCGTCTGCCGCGAACCGGGCTTGGAGATATTTCACCCATTCGGCCTCGCCCGTCACCGCCGCGCGGCCTGCGCCATAGCCGTAGAGCCGGTTGACCAGGCAGGCTGTCGCGGCGGGGTCGTCGTGCAGGGTCTTACCCAGCCCGGCGGCGCCTTCGAACTTGGCCGCGTCCAGCTCCCCGCTGGCATCGATCGCCGCGCCGTTTTCCTGGGTGCGATAGCCGCCCAGCCCGTCGAAATTCTCCAGGGAGAGGCCGATCGGGTCGATGATCTTGTGGCAGCCGGCGCAGGTCGGCTGGGTGCGGTGCGCGGTCAGCCGGTCGCGCGCCGTCCTCAGCGACGCATTCTTGGTGTCCTGCACGATGGCGAAATTCACGTTCGCCGGCGGGGTCGGCACCTGCTGGCACAGCAATATCTCCCGCACTGCCTTGCCGCGCAGTGTTGAGGAACTGCGGCCCGGATGAGAATGCAGCGCCAGGAAGCTGACCTCGGTCTGGATGCCGGCATGCGGGTCGCCGTCCGGGAAGTCATGCGCCTCCCACCCCGTCCTGGCATCGACCGGCACGCGGTAGATCGCGCCCAGCAGCGGCGTCAGGAAGGTGTGGCGTGTGGTGAAGATGTCGCGATAGTCGCCGTTCCGGGTCAGAAGCTGGTCGGTCAGCGTGCGCAGGGTCTGCTCCTGCGCGTCGCCGATCAGCACCGGGGTGAATTTGGGATAGACCTCCGGGTCCTTGGCCAGGGTCGCCATCGCGTCGAAGCCCAGCATGTCGGAGAAAAAGGCCCTGACCCCGCTCTTCATGCGCGGTGAGGCCAGCATCCGGTCGACCTGTTGCTTGAGGCCGCTCTGTGTGTTCAGCGCGCCGCTTTCCGCCGCCGCCAGCAATTCGTCGTCCGGCGTCGTGTTCCACAGGAAGAAGCTGAGCCGTGTCGCCTTGGACCAGGCGGTGAGGTGCATCTGGCCGGCATGGTCCGGATCCGGTTCGGCGATCTCCTCCCGGAACAGGAAGCGCGGCGATTCCAGCATGATCGCGAGGCTGGTCGCGATCCCGTCATAGAAGCTGCCGAGCGAGGTCGCCGCCGCGTTGGCGACCCCAACCTGGGCCTTCAGTTCGGCCGGGGTCAGCGGCCGGCGATAGAGCTGGCGGCCGACCTCGCCCAGGAACTGACCGGCGCAGGCATCGTCCGGCGCATTGGCGGCTGCGGGCTTGCAGCCGAACAGCTGGGCGCGGTGCTGCTCATCCACCACCTGGCCGGCGATGCCGCGGGCGATGCTGTCATACTGCTCCAGGCTGGAGGGCGTGACGGAAACATGGCTGGTGCCGATGGCGAGCAGCCCGCTCTCGCGCACATCGGGGTCGAACCGGCCCTGGATCTTGATATCGGTGCCGAAGACGTCGCCGATGATCGCGGCATACTGGTCCTTGGTCACCCGCCGGACCGTCGTCGGTCCGCCCGACGATTGCGGGGCGGGATCGCCGCAGCTTGGCAAGACGAGCAGGGTCAGCGCGCCGCAGGCGGCGGCGAGGGTACGCGTGAAGTTCATCGTGCGGCGGCGGCCTTCATCGGCTGTGCGGCTTCGGCAGTCTTGGCGCCCTTGCCCTCGGGATGAATCAGGAAGGCCGGCACCGCCTCCAGCCCATAGGCCGAGGAGATGGTGGTGCATTGCCCGGTCTTAGGGTCGGGGTCGCCGTCGGCCATCGCCTTGAAGGCGGCATATTCGGCAGGGCAGTTGCCGGCGCTGAACTTCTCCAGCAGGAAGCCGGTCTTGGCCATGCCCCAATAGATCGAGGCCCAGTCCTGATAGGCATCGAGATGGCCTTTCAGCGACCCGTCCGGCTGGAACTTCACGTCCAGCTTGGCGTGCCGGAAATGAAACTCGGGCAGCCAGACGGCATCGTTGCGCAGGTCGACATCGAACGGGTCGGTGGTCAGCACCCCGTCCTTGATCCGGCCATGCACCGTGGCCTGCCAGCGTTTGTCGGCGGCGATATGCTGGGTCGAATCCGCCTGCACCCCGCCGGCCCCGTCCTGCACCAGCGGATCGGCGCCCTGATAGATGCCGACCGTCACATTGTCGCTGTTCTGCGGATCGGTGACGCCGGTGACCTCGATCAGATAGGTCGTCAGCCCCTCGCGCATGCGCTCGTTCAGGTACTCGATGCCGAACGCGTCATGCCCGTCCTTGGCCTTCGATCCGCGATGGATCTTCGAGCAGCCCATGACGCGGTAGAGCTGGTTGTCGACCGCGGGCGCGCCGTCGGCGCCGGTGAATTTCTGGTGGGCGCAGCTATTCGGGGTGGCCGCGCCGTCCTTGGTGCCGTCCAGGTTGCCGCCATAGGACACCTTGCCCTGCACCGTCGGCCAGTTCGTGTCCTGCACCGATTCCGGATAGGCGCAGACATTCTCGCCATGCGGCCCGCGGTTGAGCGCGGCGGCTTGGAATTCCTTCGACAGCGGGTGCTCGAACAGCGCCTTGATCTGCTCCGGCGTCTTGCCTTCGGCCGCGAACAAAGCCTGCCAGTCGCGCTCCTTGCTGACCCCGTTCGGGCAGTCGTCGTCGCCGACATAATAGGCCGGCTGGAACCAGGAGACGGCGAAGCCGAGGGTTTCGCCGGCGGATGCCGTGCCGGACAAGCCGATCATCGCGGCCGCGGCGGCCAGGCTGAGAATTCGCGTCATCGTTGGTTCCTCCCGGGGCGATGATTAGAACACGTGTTACATATTGTAAATTATGTTCGTGGACTTTATCCGGAAAACCTTTTTCTGGAAATCTTTTTATGGCTGGTTACCGGCTTGGCACTTAAAGACGTCATTGCGAGGAGCGTAGCGACGAAGCAATCCAGAGCCGGTAGCCCAATACCGGCCGATGAGGCTCTGGATTGCTTCGCTACGCTCGCAATGACGCTGTAGTGTGAGGTTCAATACAGATGCAAATGGAGGGAGGACAATGAGCAACAAGGAAACCGCGCTGAAATTCGTGGAGTCGATGAGCCGGGGGGACATGGACCTGTCCCTGCTGACCGACGACATTCAGTGGTGGGTGCCGGGTCGCGGCACGATGAGCCGGGACGATTTCTTCGCGCTCGCCGCCGGCTTCCAGTCCCTGATCGAGGGCAAGATCAGCCTGACCGTCCACGGCGTCACCGCCGAGGGCGACCGGGTGGCGGTCGAGGCGGAATCGCACGGCAAGCTCAAGAACGGGAAGACCTACAACAACACCTATCACTTCCTGTTCGTCTTCCGGGACGGGAAGATCTGCCTGTCCAAGGAATATAACGACAGCGCGCACGCCAACTCGGTCCTGGGCCTGATTTGATCACCGTCGCCGTCATCGGCGGCGGCGCGGTCGGCGGGCTGTTCGCGGCGGTCGCGCTGGGCTGCGGCCATGACACGGTGCTGTGCGTCCGCACGCCGTTTCCGGCATTGGAGATCACAGTCGCCGGTGCGGCCCGCACCGTGCCGGTGCGCATCGCCACCGATCCGGCGCAGGAGCGGCCGGTCGATTGGGTGATGCTGGCGACCAAGGCGCATGACACGGCCGGCGCCGCCCCGTGGCTCGAAAGGCTGATCGGCCCCGGCACGATCGTGGCGGCGCTGCAGAACGGGGTCGACCATGAGGAGCGCATGCGCCCCTTTGCCGGCGACGCCGAAATCATGCCGGCCCTGACCTATACCGCGGTCGAACGCACCGGCCCGGGCCGGATCACCCATCACAGCGGCAGCAAGGTGTTCGTCCCCGAAGGGCCGGCCGGCGCGGCCTTCGCCGGGCTGCTGGCGGGCAGCGGGATCGAGGTCGTGCAAGAGGCGGATTTCCTGACGACATGCTGGCGCAAGATGCTGGCCAACTCGGCAGCCAACCCGATCACCACCCTCACGCTCCGCCGCATCGGCGTGATGCGCGAGCCCCGCATCCGCGAACTGGCGCATGGCCTGTTCCGCGAAACGCTGGCCGTCGGCGTGGCTGCCGGGGCGCAGCTGACCGAAGGCGACTTCGATGCGATGGTCGAACGCTACGACACGCTAAACCCGGTCAGCGGCAGCTCGATGCTCTATGACCGCCTGGCGGGCCGGCCGCTGGAATATGACGCGCTGACCGGGGCGGTCGTGCGGATGGCCGAGCGGCATGGAATTCCGGTGCCGCTCAACCGGGCGATGCTGGCCTTGCTGGAGGCGCTGGACCAAGCCCCTCGCCCCTCGGGGGACAGGGAGGGGCCCAGCCCAAGGCTGGGCGGGTGAGGGGGGCTGGGGCAGCCCTCTCGCTGATACCGCAACGGCGGAAACAGCCCCCCTCACCCGGCGCTTCGCGCCACCCTCTCCCCCGAGGGGCGAGGGAATTCCGGCCTGACTCCGAACAACTTCTCGTACCGATCGGCGTACCGATCCCACACTTCCGGATTGACCGGCGCACGCGGCGGCCCCCCGGAAAACAGCGATCCCCACTGCCGCACGGCCGACCGCGCCATCGACTGCTTCGCCTCGGCCGTCAGCCCGGCATTGTGCGGGGTGGCGATGACGTTATCCAACTGCATCAGCGGATGGTCCCGGGCGGGCGGTTCCTCCAGGAACACATCGAGCCCGGCGCCGGCGATCGTGCCGGCAGCCAGCGCCTCGGCCAGGTCGTCCTCTTTATGGATGCCGCCGCGCGCGGTGGTGACGAAATAGGCGGTGGGCTTCATGAGTGCGATCTGGTCCCGGCCGATCATCCCGGCGCTGTCGTCGGTCAGCGGGCAGTTCAGCGACACGAAATCGGAGGCCTTCAGCAGCTCATCCAGTGACATCTTCAGGCCGCCGCGCTGCCGAATCTGGTCGTCGGAAAGATA
>DATBAZ010000084.1:0-8261 GCA_036271255.1 Alphaproteobacteria bacterium | reverse complement strand
GAACGGCGCAGGCGGCAGAACCGGGCCAGGCAGACGAAACGCCGCACGCCCCAGTCCAGACGGCGAGGACCCAATCCAGACCTCGTCCTCCGTCAGCAAATCTCGCGCATATAGGCCGTCATTCATCAATAACGCACCGTTCTGGCCGCGGAATCACACCGTATTGCCGTTTGCCAAGCTGTGGCCGAACAGCCGATTCGTCTTGCACATGCACAGCAACGTGCGGCGCGACGATTACACCCGCATCCGGCATTTATACTTGACAATTTGACCTAGTTCGAAGTTATACTTCTTCAACAGTGTTTTGCGTTTTCTGTAGGGTTTCTTACAGAAACTTAAAAACCGCCTTTGGTGAGCGCTCTTTAGCAGAGAGTCGTACCGGAAGGCCAGAGCAAAGAATCAGCCGGGGCCAGGTGGCGCAGACCGCCGGGTTCGGCTGACCGCTTATTCATTGAGGGACGGATCAGATTTCGATGCGGTCATCGCTCAGCATCATCTTGCTGGCTGCGCTAGGCGCGGGCCCGGCTTTCGCCGATCCGCCGGCGCCCGGCGGCAATACCGGCCCATGCGTCGACGTGCAGATCGGCAATGACCGGGCACTGGATTTCGACTGCATCAACCGGCGGTTCCAGCTCCAGGCGGACCGCCAGCACATGGCCCCCATCCAGACGGCGCCGATCGGCGCCGGCTCGTCCTCGACCGCGACGGGTACCGCCAACCAGGCGGCGGCGCAGCAGATGATGGGCAACGCCTTCGGCAAGTCGGCCGAGCCGCAACGGCCGGCGCCGCCGGTTTTCGTTCCGGCCCTGCCGCGGGCGGCCGCGCATTGAGCCCGTGGGATTTCCGCTTTGTGCGGTGCAATAAACCGGCCGGCTGTCACAGAATTGTAACACGTTCGCTGTATCAGTCGCGCGCGGTCGTGAGTGCGTGCCGCCGCTGGATGCAAGCGGTGGGCGGCGGCGGTTCTTATTCAGACGTAACAGGCCGACGCGGCGGCGGGGACCAGTTGGATTTTTGGGCCAGAACATGGCGGGGGCCACAGGCCCTTGGGCTTTTCCTGGGATTATGCGCGGGCGCGTTCGGCGTCGGCGCGCAGGCAGCGATTCCGGATTCCGCGCAGAAACAGGCAGCCGATGCCGGGCCGCATTTCGACATCATGGAATATGTCGTCGACGGCAACACGGTGCTGTCCGTCCCCGATATCGAGGAAGCGGTCTATCCGTTCCTGGGTGAGGGCCGCTCCGCGAACGATGTCGACGGCGCGCGCCAGGCGCTGCAGCAGGCCTATCAGGCGAAGGGCTATCAGCAGGTCCAGGTCCTGATCCCGCAACAGGGGATCGAAAGCGGCATCGTCCATCTCCAGGTTTCCGAGAACCCGGTCGGGCGGCTGCGCGTGGTCGATTCGAAATACCATCTGCCCAGCGCGATCAAGGACATGGCGCCGGCGGTGGCCGAGGGGAAGGTCCTGAACGCGAAGGACGTGCAGGACAACATGGTCGCGCTCAACCAGGAGCCCGGCCTCAAGGTCACGCCGCAGCTAAAGGCCGGCAAGGCGCCGGGCACGGTCGATGTCGATCTCCAGGTCGAGGACGCGCTGCCGCTTCACGGCAATGTCGAGATCAACAACCAGTACAACCAAGCGACCCAGCCGCTGCGCGTCGTCGGGTCCTTGAGCTACGACAATCTGTGGGGGGAGGGGCACAGCATCTCGGCCTCCTATCAGGTCGCGCCGCAGAAGCCGAGCGATGCGAAGATCTTCTCCGGCACCTATCTGGCGCCATTCCCAGAGGACGATTTCAGCATCCTGGCCTACGGCGTCACCTCCAACAGCGACGTGGCGGCGGTGGCGGGAACCGACGTGATCGGCCGGGGCAATATCTTCGGCCTGCGCGGCATCATCACCTTGCCGGGCACCGACCGCTTCTTCCAGACGGCGACGATCGGCATCGACCGCAAGGACCTGACGCAGAACGTCGTGACCCTCAACATCCCGTCCGACGCGCCGGTGCTCTATTACCCGATCACGCTGGCCTATCACGCGTCCTTGATCGACGGCGATCCCAAGGCCGGCGGCACCGAGACGGATTTCGACGCCTCGGCCAATTTCGCCCTGCCCGGCGTCGGCAGCGACAGCACCAAGCTGGACCCGCAGCGCTTCAACGCGCTGAAGCAGTATTTCTACTTCAAGACGGGTATCAGCCGGCTGCAGCCCTTGCCCTGGGGCATGACCTTCTTCGGCAGGATCGACGGCCAGATCACCGGCGATTCACTCCTTTCCAGCGAGCAGTTCTCCGCCGGCGGCGAGAGCAGCGTGCGCGGCTATCTCGAGGCCGAACGCATCGGCGATTACGGCGCGCGCACCACGCTTGAGCTGCGCAGCCCGTCCTTCGGCCAGTGGGTGTCCCCCAGGATCAACGACTGGCACATGCTGACCTTCTTCGACGGGGCCGGCCTGTGGCTGCGCAATCCGCTGGCCGGCGAGCATTCCTCGTACACGCTGGCCGGCATCGGGATCGGCACCCGCCTGGTCGCTTTCGACGATTTCAATGCCGCCCTGGACCTGGCCTTCCCGCTGCTCGACGGCGCGGTCAGCACTGCCGGCCGGCCGCGCATCCATTTCCGGGTTTCGGAGGGTTTCTGATGACGAAGCGCCATATTCGCACGCTTCTGCTCTGCCTGGGCGTCTTCGCCTTGCTCACCGTCTCCAACAGCGCCAAGGCGTGGTGGGACGGCAACTGGTCATACCGGAAGAAGATCACGGTCGACGCCGGCACCAAGGGCGCCACCCTGCCCGAAACGGCGGCGGGCGTGCCGCTGCTGATCCGGCTGCATGACGGCAACTTCAAGTTCACCGACGCCAAGGAGGACGGCAGCGACATCCGCTTCGTCTCCGGCGACGACAAGACCCCGCTGAAATTCCATCTCGACACCTATGACGGCCTGCTGGGCGTTGCGCTGATCTGGGTCCAGATGCCCGCCCTGCCGGCCGGCCAGACGACCGACATCTATATGTATTGGGGCAACGCCAACGCGCAGATCGGCGCCGACGCCAAGGGCAGCTACGACTCCGACACGACGCTGGTCTATCACTTCGGCGAGAAGGACGCCGCCCCGCACGACCAGACCGCCAACGCCAACAACGCCGCCGTCGCGGTCCATTCGATCGACACCGGCATGATCGGCCGCGGTATCCATCTCGATGGGATGAGCCCGGTCGCGCTGCCGACCTCGCCTTCGATGATCATCCCGGCTAACGGCCAGTTCACCTGGTCGGCATGGGTCAAGTTCGACGCGCCACAGCCGGATTCGGTGCTGTTTGCGAAGCGCGACGGGCAGAACGCGCTCGTCGTCGGCATGGCGGCGGGCGTGCCCTATGCCGCCCTTACCGTCAACGGCATGGCCCAGAAGGTTGCCGCCCCGGCGGCGGTATCCGCCTCGGCCTGGCACCACGTCGCGGTCACCGCGTCAGACAAGGTCACGCTCTATGTCGACGGCAAGCCGGCCGGCACCGTCGCGGCGGCGCTGCCGGCGATGGGCGGCACCGGCACGATCGGCGCCGATCCGGGTGTCGACCCGGCGGTCCCCGGCTTCATCGGCGACATGGACGAGGTCCAGATGTCCAAGGTGGCGCGCGGCCCCGGCTTCATCGCTGCCGCCTTCGCATCCCAGGGGCCGGAATCGGCCATGACCATCTACGGTACGGACGAAGAGAATGCCGGCATGTCCGGCGGCTATTTCGGCGTCATCCTGCGCTCGGTCACGATCGACGGCTGGGTCGTCATCGGCATACTGGGCGTGATGATGGCGGTCAGCGTGACGGTGATGATCAACAAGGCGTTGATGGTTGTCGGGGTCGCTAAGGCAAATAGGCCGTTCCTTGACCTGTTCAGCCGCTATGGCGGCGACGCCGAGGGGCTGCGTGAGCAGATCCGCAAATATTCCGGATCGGACCTTCACGGCTCGCCGCTCTACCGCATGTATATGGCGGTGGAGGAGGAGCTTGCGCGTCGTAACGCGGCCAACCGTTTACCGTATCTGATCCTGTCACCGCAGGCGATCGACACGTTGCGTGCTGGACTGGACCGCGTGACGGTTAAGGAAACGGAAAAGCTGAACGCGCTGATCGTTTTGTTGACGATTGCGATTTCCGGCGGTCCGTTCCTCGGTCTGCTGGGCACTGTCGTCGGCGTCATGATCACCTTCGCCGCGATCGCCGCCTCGGGCGATGTGAACGTCAACGCCATCGCGCCGGGTATCTCCGCCGCGCTGGTCGCGACCGTTGCCGGTCTCGGCGTCGCGATCCCGGCGCTGTTTGGCTACAACTATCTCGTCGCGCGCATCAAAGACATCACGAACGAGATGCATGGGTTCAGCGACGAGTTGGTGACCCGTACGGCCGAGGCCTACGCGCACGCCCCCGATCCCGAAAAGCTGGCTGCGGAGTGAACCCATGAAAGTTCAGGAAGCCAAACCGTACGACGACATCAACATCACGCCGATGCTCGATCTGGCGTATGTGCTGCTCGTCGTCTTCATCATCATGACCACCGCCTCGGTCCAGGGCATCAAGGTGAACCTGCCCAAGGCGAGCAACACGCCGAGCCTGGCCAAGCCGAAGACCAAGGCGATCACGATCAATAACGAAGGCAAGATATTCCTGGATACCTATCCGGTGACGATCGACGAGCTGCGCGAGAAGCTGACGCAGCAGAAGGCGGTCGACCCCGAGACGCCGTACGTGATCAAGGGCGACGGCGAGGTCCAGTACAAGGTTGTGGTCGACGTACTGGCGCTGATGGGCGAACTCGACATCACCCAGCTGGGCCTGGTGACGCAGAGGCTGGTGAAATGAACACCTTCCAGCCCGTCCGCAAGGATCCGCCCAAGAAGAAGCGCGACTATAAGGTTGCCGCGATCGTGGCCGTCGTCGTCCTCGCCGCCGCCGCCGGTCTGGCGCAGGTCATCAAGGGTGACGCGACGCCGCGCAAGCGCGTGATGGAGACGGTGGCGCTGAAGCTGGTTCCCCCGCCGCCTCCGCCTCCGCCGAAGGAGCCTCCGCCGCCTCCGCCGCCGAAGATGGTCGAGAAACAGAAGATCGAGCCGCCGCAGGATAAGCCGCAGGCGCCCAAGCCGGCCGACGCGCCGCCGCCCGGGCCGCTGGCGCTCGACGCGAAGGGTGGAGCTGGGAACGATTCATTCGGTCTCGGCGGCAAGCTCGGCGGCGCTGACTATACCGGCGGCGGATCGCCGTACCGCAACTTCAGCGTTGCGGTCGGCATGGCGATCAAGCGGCGCCTGGCCGAGGATGATAAGATCGGCCATGCCCGGTTCCATGGCGAACTGAAGTTTTGGTTCACCGCAGCCGGCGCGGTGGCGAAGGTGGTGCTGCTGCACGGCACCGGCGACGCCGAGCTGGATACGCGAATCCAGCAGGCCGTCGCCACCATGCCGGCCGCCTCGGAAGCTCCGCCCGAGGGCATGCCAGCGGCGATCATCGCCATCAACGGCGCGAACGGCCAGACCTGAAAACACAAAGCCGAGCTCTGACTGAATGACTTGGCAAAACGAGGGTATGTCAGCAATGCGCAAGCCAACTTACGGACGACGTCGTCCGCTGATCGACCGCTACCTGGCCGGATCGCTGCTGGCGGTCGCCGCGACGCTGGCGGTCCATCAGGCGCGCGCGCAGACGGCGCCGACACCTGCCCCGGCGACCGCGCCGAACGGCGTCCCGGTCGCGGCGGCGAATGCTCAGTCCGCGGCGCCGGCGGGTACTCCGGCCGCCGCATCCGCGAAGCCGACCAGGCCGGTCAGGCCGATCCAGCCGGTCAAGACGACAGCGCCGGCCGCGGGGGCGCCCGCCGCGCCGCCCAGCCAGTCGGTGGTCATCAACCTGATCCGCCTTCTGGTGCAGGAAGGCGTGCTGACCCAGGACAAGGCCAATGCCCTGATCCGGCAGGCGCAGGACGAGGCTGCGGCGGCATCGCGCGGCCAGCCGGCGCTGGTCAATGCGCCGCCCGGCACGCCCAAGGTCGCCGCGGCCGGCCAGCCGCAAAGCGTGCGCGTGCCCTATATCCCCGAGGTCGTCCGCAAGCAGATCCGCGACGAGGTCAAGCAGGAGGTATTGGCGCAGGCCAAGGCCGAGAATTGGGCGGCGCCCGACCAGTTTCCGGATTGGGTGAAGAGCGTCCGCATCTCCGGCGATTTCCGCCTGCGCTATGAGTGGGATGTGTTCGACAAGCGCAATGCGAACACGTTCCTGAACTTCAACACGCTCAACGCCGGCTCGCCGTTCGATCTCAACAACCTCGTCAATGCGCCGCTGCCCTTCCTCGACACAACCCAGGATCGGCAGAGGCTGCGCGAGCGTTTCCGGCTGGGTATCGGCGCGCAGATCGACGACGAATGGGCGGCGGGCTTGCGGCTGGCCACCGGAAATACGCCCAACCCGGTCTCGACCAACCAGACATTGGGGAATTCGCTCTCGAACGACAGCTTCAATCTCGACCGGGCGTTCATCCGCTATCAGCCGACCCCATGGGTCACGGCCTGGCTGGGCCGGATGCCCGATCCCTGGTTCGCGACCGATCTCGTGTTCGACGACGACCTGAATTTCGATGGCGTAGCGGTGCAGCTGGCGCCCCGCCTGTTCGGCGACGACTTGCGCCCGTCGCTGGTCTTCGGCGCCTTCCCGATCGGCAATACGCCGTTCAACGGGCCGGACAACAGCCCGATCAAGCATTCCAGCCGCGATGTCTGGCTGTATGCCGCCCAGGGGCAGGCGGATTGGCGCCCCGACCCGGATTACGAGGTGCGGGTCGGTCTGGCCTACTACATCTTCAACAATATCAACGGGCAGATGTCATCGCCTTGCGCGGCGGTCACGGCGAGCCAGCCCTGCGATACCGATTTCACCCGGCCTGGTTTCCTCCAGCAGGGCAACACCCTGTTCGCGCTGCGCAATCTGGTCAATCAGACGGGCACCACCAATCCGACCTTCTTCGAATATTACGGGCTGGCCTCCGAATTCCATGAGCTGAACCTGACGACGCGGTTCGATTACGCCGGGGCCGATCCGGTCCATTTCATCTTCGACGCCGATTTCGTGAAGAATCTGGGCTTCCACCGTGCCTCGATCGCCGCCTTGAGCCCGGTCAACAACCAGGGCCCGTCGTCGGGCAGCGCGGCCGGCCCGTGGGACGGCGGCGACAGCGGCTACCTGGCGAAGCTGACCATCGGTTATCCGGTGCTGCGCGACCGCTGGAACTGGAATTTCAACGTCGGCTACAAATACCTGGAGTCGGACGCGGTGGTGGACGCCTTCACCGACTCCGACTTCCATCTCGGCGGCACCAACGCGAAGGGCTATTTCGTCGGCGGCGGCCTTTCGATCGCCAAGGACATCGATTTGTCGGCCCGCTGGCTCTCCGCCCGCGAGGTCACCGGTCCGGCCTATTCGGTCGACGTGATCCAGGTCGACCTCAATGGCCGGTTCTAAGATGCGCCGCGCCGTTCTCGCCGCCCTTGCCCTCCTTGTCCTGGCCGGCACGGCCCCGGCCCGGGCGGACGACAACGGCCCCGAGGCCCGGCTGCGCGCCGCGCTCAAGACCGCGACCGCGCGTATCCGCGAGCTGGAGGACCAGAACGCCCAGCTGCAGGCCAAGCAGTCCGCGGCCGAGCGCGACAGGCTGGAATTCACCCAGAAAGCCGCCGCCGCCGACAAGGAACTGGGCGAGCTGCGCAAGCAGAGCGAGACCGACAAGGCGGCGCTGGACCAGGCCGCGGCCACCGAGAAGTCGCAGGGCGCAAATATCGCTAAATTGCAGGATGTCTACGGCAAGACATCCCAGGCGCTGAACACCCGCGATGCCGATGCCAAGCAGCTGGATGCGGTGGTCGCCAAGCTGCGCCCGCAACTGCAAAGCTGCGAGGCCAAGAACGCGCAGCTCTACAAGATCGGCGAGGAGGTGCTGGACCTCTACGATAAGCAGGATGTCTTCGACCTGGCGTCGCGCGAGCCGGTCACCAAGATCAAGCGGGTCGAGATCGAGAACGCGATGCAGGATTACGAGGACAAGATGCGCGATAACCAGATCGGACGCCGGCAGCAGTGATTTCTCTTCGGCTCTTCGTTTTCCTCGCTATCGTTTCCGTCGCTGTTCCTGCCTTAGCCGCCGACCCTGCGCCCGACGTCGTGGCGCGGCTGGGCGCGACCGATATCACCGCCTCGATCCTACGGAACTTCATCCGCGCGCTCGACC
>DATBAZ010000083.1:0-7080 GCA_036271255.1 Alphaproteobacteria bacterium | reverse complement strand
GACGGCAATTTGGAAGTGCAAGAGACGGCATCCCAGATCGACGGCTCAGTCGACGCCGGCATCGTCCTGACCGCGAACGCCTATACCGACCCGGTGACCATCACCCAAACCGGCACGGTGTCGGGCAGCGGCATCGGCCTGTCGGCGGCGACCGACTGGACCATCGTCAACCACGGCACCATTACCGTCACCGGCACGGACGCCCTCACCGCAGGCATCGCCCTGGCCGGCGGCCAGGTCAGCAATGACGGCACGATCGCAGGCATTAGCGCGGGCATCGTGCTGCAGGGCGGCACCGTCGATAATTCCGGCACGATCGCGGGCCACCAATTCGGCGGTGTCGTTTTTGGGCCCGGCGGCAGCGACGCCATCACCAATCACGCCGGCGGTGTCATCAGCGGCGGAGCAGGCGCCGGCGTTTACATGCAGGGCACCTCCAGCCCCTCGGCGACGCTCGACAATTCCGGGACGATTTCCGGCTATCAGGGCGTCGTTCTGGATGCCGGGAACGTCTCGCTGATCAACCGCACCGGCGGCACGATCACGGGCACGACCCGCGGCGCTGAATTGCAGGGGAACAATGTCGCCCTCACCAACCAGGCCGGCGGCGTTATCACCGGCGGATCGGGCAGCGGCGTTTACCTGGGGGCTTACCGGGGTTCCTCGGCGACGCTGGACAATTCCGGAACGATTTCCGGGGTCCGTATCGGGGCCTATCTGCACGGCGCGGAAATTTCGCTCGTCAACCATGCCGGCGGCACGATCAGCGGCCCGGAGGATATCTACGGGGATTCCGGGTACGGCGTGAAAGCCGTCAACAATGGGGACGTGACATTCGAAAATGCCGGAACCGTCATCGGCGCCGGCGAGTACGGCATCGCCGCATATCTGGGCGCCGGCCACAGCGTCAGGCTGATCGTCGACCCCGGCGCGGTGTTCATCGGCAGCGTCTATGCCTTCGCCCCGACGGGAAACACCGTTCTGGAGCTGAAGGCCGGCGCCGCCGCGGGCACAATCGCCGGGCTGGGCGACAAGTATCATGGCTTCCAGACCGTGACCATCGACAGCGGCGCGACCTGGACCGTCGCCGGCAGCCTGGCCGGCCTCGAAGGCTCGACGATCGAGGGCTTCACCAACCGCGACCTGCTGGACATCACCGACCAGACCTTCTCGGCACTGGACACGGTGACGTTCGACAGCGGCAGCGGCGTTTTGACGATCGATGACGGCGGCGGATCGCTGATCGGCACCCTGCACATGGTCGGCAGCAACGGCAGTTTCAGCCTGACCGCCGACAGCGACGGCAAGCTGGAGGTCCATGAGAGGGCATTCCAGATCGACAGCGCGGTCGCGTCCGGCATCGTCCTGACGCCCGACCTCTATGTCGACGTGCTGACCGTCACCTATGCCGGCACGGTGTCCGGCAGCGGCGACGGCCTGTCGGCGGCGGCCGACTGGACCATCGTCAACCACGGCACCATCGCGGTCACCGGCACGGGCATCTCGCTGGCCGGCGGAGGCTCGGTCTCGAACGACGGAACTGTCGGCGGCGGCGGCGTGGCCGTGGCCGTGGGCGGCGCATCGGGCACCGTGGAGAATGCCGGAACGATCGGCGGCAGCACCCATGCGGTCTATATGGGCGCGGCCACCAACCGGCTGATCGTCGATGGCGGCGCGGTGTTCAACGGCGACGTCGCCGCCAACCCCGCCGGCGCCAACACGATCGAGCTGACCTCAGGCGCCGCCACCGGCACGCTGAGCGGGCTGGGCAGCACCTATCTCGGCTTCCAGACCGTCACCATCGACAGCGGCGCGAGCTGGACCGTCGGCGGCGGCCTGGCCGCCATCGAAGGGACGACGATCGAGGGCTTCACCAACCGCGACGTGCTGGACATCACCGACCGGACCTTCTCGGCCGGCGACACGGTGACGTTCGACAGCGGCGCCGACCTGTTGACGATCAATGACGGCGCCGGGTCGCTGATCGGCACCATCCAGCTGGACGGCAGCCCTGTGGGGCACGGCACCTTCAACCTGACCGCCGACAGCAACGGCAAGCTGGAGGTGCAGGAGACGGCGTCCCAGATCGACAGTGCGGTCGCGGCAGGCGTCGTCCTGACCCCGAACGCCTATACCGACCCGATGACCGTCACCGCCACCGGCACGATATCGTCGGTCAACGGCATCGCAGTGTCTGCCCCCGATAGCTGGACCGTCGTCAACCACGGCACCATCCTGGGCGGAGCACAGGGCATTTTCTTCTACAACGGCGGCGCGATCGATAATGACGGGACGATCCAGGGCACCGGCCACGGCTACTACGCAGGCTACGGAATCGTTCTGTTCGCCGGCGGCACGATAACGAACGAAACCGGCGGCACCATCGGCGGCAGTGGGGCCGGCGTCGAGATTTTTGGGAGCTCCGGAACCCTGGTCAACGATGGCGTCATCGCCGGCGGCTCATATAACGCTGGGGTTGTGCTGGGCGCCGCAGGGTCGCTGACCAATCAGGCCGATGGGCAGATCTCCGGTGGGGACGGCGTCATTCTGTCCGGCGGGGGCCTGGGCGGCGACACGCTGGTTAACCAAGGTACGATCACAGGGCATCAGCTCGGCATATTCGGAATTAATAACGACTATGTGGTCATCAACAGCGGCACGATTTCCGGCGCTCAGGCCGGCATCTTCATCCGCGGCACGATCGACAACGAGGCCGGCGGCACGATCAACGGCATCTACTCCAACTATGGCCTGACCACGGTCGACAATGCCGGCACGATCAGCACCGGCGAAAAGTATTCCTTCGCCACCAACAGGTTCGTCCCGGGCCACGGCGTGTTTTTGGGGTTCGGCGGCACGGTACTGAACGAGCATGGCGGAACGATCACCGGCGCCATCGACGGCGTCGATGGCCTCAGATACGTGACCGTTGAGAATGCCGGGACCATCACCGGCGGCACCCATGCGGTCTATATGGGCGGGGTGACCAACCGGCTGATCGTCGATGCCGGGGCGGTGTTCAACGGTGATGTCGTCGCCAAGCCCAACGAGACAAACGTGCTGGAGCTGACTTCGGGCGCGGCGGCAGGAACGCTGTCGGGGCTCGGGAGTGAGTACAAGAACTTCCAGAACTTGGTCATCGACAGCGGCGCGACCTGGACCATCGCCGGCTCCGTCGGCGGCATCGGCGGGACGGTGATCGACGGCTTCAACACCCATGACACGCTGGACCTGACCGACCTGACGTTCGACGCCGGCGACACGGCGAACCTGAACAATGTTACCGACGTGCTGACCATCCTGGCCGGCGACGGCACCACGGTACTGGACACGATCCATCTGGCCGGCAGTTTCGCCGGCAAGTTCTTCCACCTGTCCGACGGCGGCAGCCACGGCACCTACCTCACCGAGGACAGCACGCCGTGCTATCTGCGCGGCACCCGCATCCGCACCCCGGGCGGCGACCGGCCGGTGGAGGACCTGAAGATCGGCGACCTGATCGCAATCCACGGTGGCGAGACGCTGCCGCTCAAATGGATCGGCCGGCGCGGCTATCGCGACTGGCTGGCCGTCGGCAATGCGGATGCGCAGCCGATCCTGTTCAAGGTCGGATCGCTGGCCGACGGCGTCCCGGCCCGCGACCTTTACGTCTCGCCGGAGCACGCGATGTTCCTGGACGGCATGCTGGTGCCGGCACACCTGCTGGTCAACGGCAGGTCGATCGTGAAATGCGAAGGGCTGGACGACATCGAATATTTCCACCTGGAATTCGACCGCCATGCCGTGATCCTGGCCGAAGGCGCGCCGGCCGAGAGCTTCGTCGACGACGACAGCCGCATGCTGTTCCACAATGCCGACGAATATCGCTGCCTGTATCCGGACGAGCCGCGCCGGCGCTTTGCCGAATTCTGCGCCCCGCGCGTCGAGGACGGGCCGGCGCTGGCGATGCTGCGCCAGGCGCTGGCTGCGCGCGCGGCGCATCTGCGGCCGGGCGGGGCGGCGGCGCCATGGGGGCGGCGCGGCAAGGTGGAGATCGCCACCGGTCGGCTCGTCGCCGGCTGGGCTTTCGCCGGCGCCGATGCCGGGCCGCAGCCGCTGATCATCCTGCTGAACGGCGCGGTCGTCGGCCGCGTCGTCGCCGACCGTTACCGTGCCGACCTGGAGGCGGCCGGGATCGGCGACGGGCGGCACGGCTTCAGCTTCCCCCTGCCGAAAGGCCTCGCCGCCGATGCCGACCACCGCATCGAGGTCCGGCGGGAGGTGGACTGGTCGCCGGTGTAGCGCTTTCCAACCTCTCCCCTCGGGGGGATACGGAGGCCTGGCGAACGCAGTACCCTCCCTCTTCCAGCGGGCAATCGCGGCGGCTGAGGCCGCGTTCCGAGATGCCGGGCAAGCGGCGTATCAGCGGCGCATTCTCCTGCGATTCCGCTAACAGCGGCGCACAAAGAATCTTCCGATTCACCCTGTGCCAGTAAAGACTTGGCTCTATATCTCTGAAAATATGCGGTACGTTATAAACGTCAGTCGCGCACCCGGACCGGGCGCGGCCGGCAGGACCTGTTGCCACTAAAAATTGCATAAGGGATGGGCGCATGGCACCGACACCAGTAGCTGAGATCGCCGGATCGTACGCGAACGGCATTACGATCGACGGCACCGCCTATGCCAGCCCGTTCACCATCGACAGCACGGCAACGATCGATACGACAGACCTCTACGGGGTGAGCGCGCCGAATCCGGCCACAGTGATCAATGCGGGCCAGATCACTGCCTCCGGCGACGGCGTGCTGCTCGATGGCGGCGGCAGCCTGGTCAACCAGGCCGGCGGCGTCATCAGCGGCACGAACTACGGCGTCGTCGGGCACGGGGCGGCGAGCACAGTCGAAAACGCCGGGACGATCTATGGCGGCAGGCAGGCCGTCTATCTGGGCGCCGACGAAAACCGGCTGATCGTCGATGCCGGGGCGGTGTTCAACGGCGCCGTGGCCGCGAAGACCGGCAGCGACAACACGCTGGAGCTGTCGGCGAACGGCGGACAAGGCACGATCAACGGGATCGGCATCCAGTATACCGGCTTCGACACCGTGACGATCGACAGCACCGCGACCTGGACCGTCGGGGACATCTATGGCGGGGCGGCGGTCGAGAATGCCGGCACCATCCTGAACATGGCAGACGGCGGCCGGGCCATAAATCTGGTCAATGGCGGATCGGTCACCAACGACGCGTCCGGCTATATCGCGGGCAACGCATACGGCATCAAGGACGGCACCGGGACCGGCACCGTCATCAATGACGGCACGATCGTCGGGACGGTCGCCAGCAACGGCTATGGCGTCTCACTGCATGGCGGGCTGGTTTCGAATTCCGGCAGCGGCCTGATCGAAGGATCGCGATACGGCGTCTATTTCAGCGGCGCGGCCGGCACCGTCATCAATGAGGGAACGATCACGGCGAGCGGCGGCAATGTGCCTATCGCCATCGAGATGCATAGCGGCGGATCGGTGATCAACACCGGAACTGGGCAGATCACCGGTTCGGTGGCGGGCGTCAAGATCGCCGGAGCGGCCGGGACGGTCGACAATTCCGGCACCATCGCGTCCACCACGACCCACAGCACGGCCGTGCTGCTGAACGATGGCGGCACCGTCACCAACGAAACCGGGGGCCATATCTCCGGTGTCTATGACGGCGTCTATCTGGTGGCAGCGGGTACCGTGATCAATCATGGCATCATCGGTGGCGAGGCAGCGGTCGAGCTGGGCGATGGCGGGCTGGTCCAGAATGACGGGTCCCTGGGCGGCGGCCTCTATGGCGTCTATCTGGACGATGGCGGCGTGGTCATCAACACCGCCGGCGGGACCATCTCGGCGGGCGGCGCCGGTATTGTGGCCGGAGACGGCGCAGGCACCGTCGACAATGCCGGTGTGATCGACGCCAGCGACACCGACGGCTATGCCGGCATCCATTTCTATAGTGGCGGCACGATCAGCAATCACGGCACCGGCTCGATCACCGGCTACAATTTCGGCGTGAAGATCGCCGGCGGCGCGGGGACTGTCGACAATTCCGGCACGATCCAGGCGACCGGCGCCAATACCACCGGCCTTTATCTGGGCCAAGGCGGCATTGTGACAAACGAGGCCGGCGGCACCATCGCCGGCACATCGGCCGGTATCTATGCCGGGTCGGCCCACGGAACCTTCAGCTCGACCATCCTCAACGACGGCGTCATCACCGGCCAATCCGGCTTTGCCGTCGCCGCGTTCGGCGACGGATCGGTGACCAATCAGGCCGATGGGTCGATCTATGCCAGCACCGGCGGGATTTTGATGCTCGGCGATACCGCCACGTTGGACAACGCCGGTACGATCGGCGGCCACGGTGTCGGCGTTGTTCTGAACAGCTATGACGCGTCGGTGGGCAACAGCGGCACGATTTTCAGCACCTATGTAGGCGTCCAGCTCAATGTCGGCGGCACCGTCTCCAACGCGTCCGGCGGCACGATCACCGGCGTCGTTATCAACGGCGCGCCGGGCTCGATCGACAATGCCGGCGCGATCAGCACCGGCCACTCCTATTACACAGACTCCTATGGCTCTGGTCGTGTCTACGCGACCAACGGCGTGGACATGTATAGCGGCGGCACGCTGCTGAACGAGCATGGCGGCCAGATCGCCGGCGCAGGCGACGGCGTATTTGTCCTCGGCTACGGGACGTCGAGCGCGACGGTCGAGAATGCCGGTACGATCACCGGCGGCTCTCTCGCGGTCTATCTGGGAGCGGCAACCAATCGCCTGATCGTCGATGCCGGGGCAGTGTTCGACGGCGAGGTCGTCGCAGGCCCGACCGCCGCCAACACGATCGAGCTGACCTCGGGCGCGGCGGCCGGCACGCTCAGCGGGCTGGGCAGCAAATACGAGAACTTCCAGACCGTCGTCATCGATGCGAACGCGCACTGGACCATCGCCGGCACCGAGGCCGGCATCGGCACGACGGTGATCCAGGGCTTCAACACCCACGACACGCTGGACCTCACCGACCTGACCTTCGCGGCGGGCGATACGGTGAGTATCAACG
>DATBAZ010000082.1:0-2311 GCA_036271255.1 Alphaproteobacteria bacterium | reverse complement strand
GTACCGAGAACGGCCGGCCGGATTTCGGCATCCGCGGGGTGAACAGGGGCGCCACCACGAAGATCTCGCGGAGCGCCGCAACCAGCCGTTCCTGTCGGTCGCGGTCAAGATAGCCGGGATAAATGCGTAATCCCGTGCCGTCTGGGGCTGTTGCGTTCTGTGCTGCTTTCATCGGGTCTTTACCGGTGGCGGGCAAGTTGCGCTCATGACCCGGCTTTTCGCCAACCAGGTTATCGGCGCTCGTGCCCCGAATTTCGAGGAACTGTACGCCAAGCTCACGATTGCGTCCGGCGTGTTCTTCGTGGTGCTCGAACTTTCGTACATTGTGATGGCAGCCCCGCATTTCGCCGGCGGCATTCCGCTCGACAATTTCAACTGGCCGATCGGCCGCGACTTCCTCAATACCTGGATGGGCGGCCGCTCCGCCTTTTCGGGCGGCCCGGCGGCGTGGTTCGACCTCGCCAATTACAACATGCTGTTGCGGCAGATCACCGGCCACCCGGATTTCCCGAATATGTATTGGTCGTATCCGCCGCACCTCATCCTGCTGATCTGGCCGCTCGGCCTTTTGCCGTACCTGCCGGCCTATCTGGTGTGGTGCCTGGGCGGGCTTGGCCTATACCTGTGGGCCGCCAGGTCGGGCGGCGTGACCCGCCCCCACATGCTGTTTCTGGCGATTGCGCCCGGCGTCGCCGTCAATGTCTTTTTCGGCCAGAACGGTTTTCTCACCGCGGCCCTGCTGATCGGCGCGCTGGTCAATCTCGATCGCCGGCCGATCCTGTCCGGCGTGCTGATCGGCATCCTCACCATCAAGCCGCAGTTCGGCTTGCTGCTGCCGGTGCTGCTGGTGCTGACCGGACAATGGCGGACCATCGCCGCCGCGGTACTGACTGCCGCCGCGCTGGTGGCCGCGACCTCGCTCTGGTTCGGGCCCGACATCTGGCTGGACTACGTCCACAAGGTATCGCCGCAACAGCACTGGCTGTTGACCCAGGGCAGCGGGCTGTTGCTGCCGATGGTATCGTCAGCCTTCGTCAATGCGCGGATGATCGGGCTGCCGCTCGATGTCGATTGGGCGGTGCAGGCCGGAGTCTCGGCCGCGGCGCTGGCCATGGTGGTGTGGACGTTCTGGCGCAAGCGCGATCCGGTGCTGTCGCTGGCGCTGTTTGTCACCGCGACCTTCCTGTTCTCACCCTGGATGCTCAATTACGACATGGTGGTGTTTGGCTTCGTCATCGCGCGCCTGCGCGAGCGGGCTGACAACGAGGCCACAGACCAATGGCTCATGCTTTCGGTCTGGGCGCTGCCGGTGGCGATGCTGCTGTTTGGCGCGGCCCGTATCCCGATCGCCATGGTGGTGCTGCCGGCCTTCGCCGCACGCCTGCTGTGGCGGCTGTGGCGCGGCGAGGCAGAGGTCGCCGCGCATGCCGGTGCGCCTGGCGGTCCGGTCGCCAGTCTGGCGCTGCCATAGGCGTTTAGGCCGCAAAGCTGCCTTGCGGCACGAACGCGCTCTCCTATATGAGCCAAGGGTAATCGCCCGGTCGCGTCCGCATCCGGGATGATCAAGAGTTGATAAGGGGGTTGGACACTGGGCGCCTTAAGGGGCCGGCCCAACCTGCCGCTAGAGAGAGGATTTCAGAACCATGGCCAAGGTCATCGGCATCGATCTCGGGACCACGAATTCCTGCGTCGCCGTCATGGAAGGCACGACGCCGAAGGTCATCGAGAACGCGGAGGGAATGCGCACCACGCCGTCCATCGTCGCTTTCACGGACGAGGGCGAGCGGCTGGTCGGTCAGCCGGCAAAACGCCAGGCAGTCACCAATCCCGAACGCACCATTTTCGCAGTCAAGCGCCTGATCGGCCGTCGTTACGACGATCCGATGGTGGAGAAGGACAAGAAGCTCGTCCCTTACAAGATCGCCCGCGCCAGTAACGGCGACGCCTGGGTCGAGATCGAGGGCAAGACCTATTCGCCTTCGCAGATTTCCGCCTTCATCCTGCAGAAGATGAGGGAGACCGCCGAGGCCTATCTCGGCTCCAAGGTCGAGCAGGCGGTGATCACCGTTCCGGCCTACTTCAATGACGCGCAACGCCAGGCCACCAAGGACGCCGGCAAGATTGCCGGGCTCGAAGTGCTGCGCATCATCAACGAGCCCACCGCGGCGGCGCTCGCCTACGGCCTCGACAAGAAGAAAGCCGGCACCATCGCGGTTTACGACCTCGGCGGCGGCACCTTCGACGTATCCGTGCTCGAGATCGGCGACGGCGTGTTCGAGGTGAAGTCGACGAACGGCGACACCTTCCTTGG
>DATBAZ010000081.1:0-3967 GCA_036271255.1 Alphaproteobacteria bacterium | reverse complement strand
CCGTTGGCCCTGATCCTGCTGCTGGCGGTCGAGGTGCAGGGCTTCAGCGCTGCCGTCGTTCATGTGCTGGGCAGCGTCCTGGTGATCGGCCGCGCCCTGCATGCGTTCGGCCTCAGCCGGCACCATGGCACGTCGTTCGGGCGCGCCGCCGGCATCCTGCTGACCTGGGTGATGATCCTGATAGCCTCGGTGCTGGCGATCTACAGCGTGATCCTTCCGGGCCGGTTCTAAATCGCAGATGAAGAATGAAGGCCGTATTGCCGCGCTCGGCTTCGCGCTGCTGGCGCTGATCGCGGTTCTGCCCGTCGTCAGCGTCCGCCTGCCGCCGATCCTGGACTATCCCAACCATCTGGCGCGCATGCATATCCTGGCGGCGCTGCCCGCCTCGGCCGACCTGGCGCGCTATTACCAGGCGGTCTGGACGCCGATCCCGAACCTGGCCTGGGACGCGATCGTGCCGGCGCTGGCGACGATCATGCCTGTGGAAGGCGCGATGCGGCTGATGCTGGCGCTGACCCTGCTGGCCTTGGCCGGCGGCGCGGTGGCGCTGCATCGGGCGGCATTCCGGCACTGGTCTGTCTGGCCGCTCTTCGCCTTTCTGCTGCTCTATAACCGCATGCTGCTGTGGGGGTTTCTGAATTACCTCACCGGTATCGCGCTGATGCTGTGGGCGCTGGCGGCCTCGATCGTATTGGAGCGGCGGACTGTCGGGCTGCGGATCGCCGCCGGGGCCGTGCTTGCCACCGCGATATATTTTGCCCATCTCGCGGCCTTCGGCGCCTATGCCTTGGTGGTGATCGCGATGGCGCTGAGCGCGCCGGCAGACAAGATCAAGCATACGGTGGTGGCGCTCGTTACGCTGCTGCCCGGCGCGATCCTGTTTCTGCTCGCCCCGACGTCGGGCGCGGAGAGCCACATCGATTACGGCAACCCGTTCCGGAAGTTCGACCTGCCGGTTTCGATCTTCGACAATTACAGCCGCATCTTCGACGGGGCCACGTTCGGGGTGCTGCTGATCGCCGGGGCCGTCGGGCTGTGGTGGAAGCGCAAAATCTGGGTTCATCCCAGGCTGGGCTGGGGCCTGCTGGCGCTGTCGGCAGCCTATGTCGCGCTGCCCAGCCGGCTGTTGTCGGCATCCGGCATCGATCACCGGCTGCCTGTCGCCATCGCCTTCCTGTTCGTTGCCGCCAGCTATTGGAGCGACGGCGTCGCCCCCAAGTGGCGCGGCGGCATCGCGGCAGGCCTGGCCATCCTGCTTCTCGTCCGGATGGGCGTGATCGAGGCGGTCTGGCTCAAGGCAGACCGGCAATACGAGGCCCTGCGCCCGGCCCTGGACCATATCGCGGCCGGTGCGACGGTCGCGGTCGCCGCGCCCCCAGGTGGCGTGCAGGCCGGCGGCGTGCCGCTGTTCCATTTCCCGACCCTGGCGGTGCTCGACCGCGATGCCTTCGTCGATACGATCTTCGCCGATCCGCGTCAGCAATCGCTGCTGTTCACGCCGCTCGGCGCCGGCCTCGCCAACCAACCCCGGCCGGAAACGCTGTGGCCCGCGCTCGCCAAGGGAACGCTGCCGCCGCTTCCCGGTTTTACCGACCTGATCGTCATCGATCCGCCGCCCGGTCTCGACGCCGCCGGATTGCCCGGCACAGTAGAGTTCACCGCGCCGCGTTTGCTGCTTATCCATCTCACCGCACCCGGCGCGCCCGCCGGGCCGGAGCCTGCGCAATGATCCTCACTTGGCCCTGGATGTCGACCGACGCAGTGCTGGACACATTTCTGCCCACCGTGCTTCAGGCCGAAGGGCTGCTCGCCGTCTTCGCCGCCGGACTGGTGATGATGATGCTGGGCCGGTTGATCCTGGGCTCGCAATCCTTGCCCGAGGTTGGGCTGATCGCCGGTTGGGGCGCGGTCTCGCTGGTACTGACCTTATGGGGCGTCTCGACCCAGGAAAGCATGCGGATTCCCGCCGCGATCCTGGTCGGCGTCGCCGCCATCGGCGCAGTCGTCCCGCGCGGCCGGCTGGCCGAGCCCGACCTGATCGCGATCGGCCGCCTGCTGGCGATCGCCGTGCCGCTGATCGCGGTGCTGGCCGCGGCCTGGCCGTCAGGGCCGGATACCTTCACGAACCAGTTGCCGAATGCCGCCTATCTCTATGATTACGGCCAGTTTCCCGCCCAGGACCGGCCCCCGATGCTCGCGCTGTGGCCGGCCTTTCCCTACAACCTCCAACTCGCGGCCTTTCTGCCGGCGCTGCTGGTGCCGCACTTTCCACCCAACGTGCTGACCCACGTCAACCTGCTGCTGCAGCTTGCCTTTGCCCTGCTGCTGGCGCGTTCGATGCGCGGACCGCAGACGCTTTCCGGCACCGCGCCGAGCTGGGGCGCGATCGGCGGCGCGGTGCTGCTGACCACCTTCCTCAATCCCGGCTTTGCGCCGGCGGTGCAGTTCAGCGGCTATGGCGACCCGACCATCGCCGTGGCGCTGGCCTTCGCCGCATGGCAAGCGGAGCGGCTGCTGGCCGCCCTTGCCGGCGACCGGTCGACCGCCGAGGAGCGGATGGCGCTGGTGATGGTCCTGCTGGCCGGGGCGGCGATCAAGCAGGTCAGCATCTTCCTGATGGGCAGCGTCGTCGGCGTCGCCTTCCTGCTTGGCGCGTTCGACAAAAGGATCGGCCCGGCGCGGGCCTTCAGCGCCTTCGCCGTCGCCTTCCTGCCGGCCCTGCTGCTGGTCGGGGTCTGGCAGTTCTATGCCCGGACCCATTTCCAGCCCGACGACCAGCTGCGTTTCCTGCCGGTCGACCAGTGGAGCTTCGCCGGCATCCCGGCGATCCTGTCGAACATGGCCTTCCATATCTGGCAGCGCCTGCCCTTTTTCCTGCTGCTCTACGGCGTGTCGCTGAGCGCGATCCCGGTCTTGGCCAAGCGTGGGCTCACCCCGGCGGCGCGGCTGTTCCTGATGACCCTGGGCGTCACGCTGCTCTATACGACCTTCCTGATCTTCACCTATGTCGCCCATTTCCCGGGTGAGATCGGGACCTCGGCCCACTCGTTCTTCCGCTACAACACCCATCTCGGGCTGCTGGCGACGCTCGCGATCGTGGTCTTCGCGCGCGAAAGCTGGATCCGCCGCGGCGCGCCGGACTTGGGGCGGGGCTGGAGCGCGGTGGCGGTCGCCGCCATCGTGCTGGCTGTCGCCGCGCCGGTGGCGGGCGCCGGCTGGACCCGGGTCGACCGCCGCCTGCCGCAGCCGCATGTGTGGGACCTGGCGGCCTGGACCGCGCCCTATCTGGGCGACAACAGCAAGATCGCCATGCTGCTGCCCGGCGACAACCGCTCCGTCGGCCTGATGCTGCGTGTCGCCATAGCAACCAGCCCGCCCTATCACGCGCTGGCCGATTTCGAGGAGATGGCGAATGACGATGCCGCCAACCTTGCCCAAGCGCGCAAGGACGACAGAGATTTCGCCATCATCTCCTGCGTCACCAAACCCCTGGCGGATTCGCCCGAAGGCCAGGCGCTGAAGCTGCATGCCGGCCAGCCGGCCCTGCTCAGCGCCGACGGCGACGGCTGGCGTATGATCGCGACCGAGCCGTTCCTGGCCACGGCCGCACCCGAGAAATGGACCACCGAACTGTCATCCGGCCCGTTCTGCCGCTAGGAGGGACGATGCATCCGCTCTGCCTCGATTTCCTGACCGCCGTCGAAGCCTCTCCGCCCGAGCTGGCCGAGCTGGCGGCCGCGAACGGGCTAGGGCTGATCGGCATCATGGTCCATCCGGTGGCGGGCGTGCCCGATTTCGGCATGGCGTCCGACACGCCGATGCGGCGGGAGACGCGGCAGCGCTGCCGCGAGCTGGGCGTCGCGATCGAGCTGATCGAGGGCTTCCTGCTGACGCCGCAGACCGATGTCGCCGGCTTTCGCACCTCGCTCGAATCCGGCGCGTGGCTTGAGGCGCGCACCGTCAATGT
>DATBAZ010000080.1:0-11492 GCA_036271255.1 Alphaproteobacteria bacterium | reverse complement strand
GCTAGTGTGTTGATCGGCCAAGCCTACGGCGGCAACGAGTTGGTCCGCGTCAAGGCGGTGGCGGGCACGACCCTGACCGTCTCCATCGCCATGGGCATCATTATTGCCGTCTTCGGAGGGCCATTCGTGCGCAGCATGCTGGTGCTGCTCGGCACACCGCCTGACGTGCTGGCGGACGAGACGGAATATGCCTCGATCTTCCTCTATTCCGTGCCGATCCTCTTCGTCTTTATCATCTACACGACGATCACGCGCGGTGTCGGCGATGCCCGCACGCCATTCCTTGCGCTGCTGGTGCAGAACATCGTCGGCATCATCATGATGATCGCGCTGATCAAGGGCTGGGCCGGCCTGCCCAAAATGGGCGTGGTCGCCGCGGCCTATGCGACCATCTTCTCTTTCCTGTTCACCGTGATCTGGATGGCGGGATATCTGCTGTGGAAGCGCCACCCGCTGGCGCCCGACGGCGTGCTGCTGCGGCAGATGCGGCCCGACTGGAAGATCGCCTGGCTGCTGATCAAGATCGGTGTGCCGACCGGTATCCAGGTCATGCTGATCGCGCTCTCCGAAATGGCGGTGATGACCTTCGTCAACGGCTTCGGCTCGGGCGCCACGGCGGCCTATGGCGCGGTCCTCCAGGTGTGGAGCTTTGTCCAGCTGCCGGCCGTATCGATCGGTATCGCCGCGTCGGTGTTCGGCGCGCAGGCGATCGGCCGGGGCGACAGCGCGCAGATGGCGAAGATCACGTGGACCGGGATCGAACTGCAATTCATCATCACCGGCGTGTTGGTGGTGGTGGTCTATGCCTTCTCCCGCACCATCCTGGGCCTGTCGATCACCGATCAGGCGGTCGCGGACGAGGCGCAAAGCCTTGTCATGATCACGCTGTGGAGCTTCCTGATCTATGGGCTGGTATCGGTGCTGACCGGCGTCATGCGCTCCAGCGGCGCGGTGTTCTGGCCGACTGCGCTGTCGATCTTCGCGATCTGGGGCGTGCAGGTGCCGATCTCCTGGCATTTCAGCCATACGATGGGGCTGACCGGCGTGTGGATCGCCTATCCCATCGCTTATGTGGTGATGTTCGTGCTGCAGTCTGGATATTACCAGTTGGTTTGGCGCAAGAAGACGCACACGAGACTGATCTAACGAGGACGCGACGATGAGCAGGTATGTCGAGGAATATGAGGTCGGTAAGCCCTTTCCGCTAAGCCCGGGCCGCACCATCAGCGAGGCGGATATCAACCTGTTCGCCGGCTTGGTCGGTGACTTCACGCCGATCCATGTCGATGCCAACTATGCCGGCAAGACCGCCTTCGGCGGCCGCATCGCCCACGGCACGCTGACCATGTCGACCGCCATCGGTCTGCTCACCCAGCTCAACCTGCTGGGCGAGGGGGTGATCGCGCTGCTGAATCTCAATTTCGACTTCAAGGGCGTGGTGATGATCGGCGACACGATCTATGCCCGCGTCACCCCGGCGGAGGCGCGCAAAAGCTCCAAGCCCGGGGCGGGTGTGGTGAAGTTCGCGTTCGAGGTCATCAACCAGCGCGACGAGCTCATCCAGGTCGGCATCATGACCGTGCTGATGAAGACCATGGATCACCCGGTTCCGATCCAGCGGTGATCCGACGCAAAGGGGCCCCCATGTTCGACGCCAACGCCGCCGCGAATTACCTCATCGGCCAGCGCAAGCCGGATGCCATCCTGGCCGGCGCGCTGCCGGAAGAGTTCCGCCCGCAGAGCCTTCAGGACGCCATCGCCGTCCAGATGGCGACCATGGCCGTGCTGGGCCCGATCGGCGGCTGGAAGGTGGGGGCGGCCAACGCGACGGCCGAGCCCAGCGCCAGCCCGCTGGCCCTGTCCGGCATTTGCAAGTCGCCGGGACGGGTCCAGGTCCGTACCCGGATCGCCGAATGCGAGATCGGCTTCACCTTCGCCAAAGCCCTGCCGCCGCGCGGCACGCCCTATACAGCGGACGAGGTGCTGGCCGCCATCGGCACCTGCCAGCCGACGATCGAAGCGGTCGATCCGCGCTTTATCAGTCCCAGCGGGCTGGACCAGCTGACCATCCTGGCCGATTGCGGCATGCATGGCGGGCTGGTGGTCGGGACGCCGATCGCCGAATGGCGGCCTGAGATGTTCGCTGCCCTGCATGTGGTTTCGACAGTGAACGGCGCGCCGCAGCGTGAGGCGGTGGGCAGCAACCCGGGCGGAACCGACCTGATGCGGCTGCTCGTCTGGCTGACCAATTCCGAAGTGGTCCGCGCCGCCGGAGGTCTCGCCGCGGGCGCCGTGGTGACGACCGGCTCCTGGACCGGGGCCGACCCGCTGCCGCCCGGCGCGCATGTGGTCGGCAGGTTCGACGGCTTCGCACCGGTCGAGGCGACTTTCACCTGAACGAAAAAGGGCGCCGGCTTCGAACCGGCGCCCTCGTGCTTTCAAAATTCCTGGCAGATCAGTGCCAGGATTGCTCCTCGGCATCGTATTCGCGGCCGACGAGGATGGCACCCCAGGCCAGCCGGCCGATGGCCGCCAGCACGACGGCGGTGAAGCTTATAAGGGCGATGCTCATAGCGGCACCTGAAGATTGAAGTAAGTCATTGACGGCTCCCGGTTGACGGGGGGACGGGATGGCGCCGGGCGGTCAGCGCCTGGAAAAGCGGTGTACATTGCCGAATCCCAACATCGCGGATCGAACCGCTGTTCCATCCCGGAGCTCGACTCCTGAAAATCCCTGACACGTTGAAACAGTCGCATTGGCACGCAGCCTTACCTCTATGACTCTGACAATCCAGAGCTGATACAACAGCTAAGTTTGAGTCAATAGGATTGCAACGCTAAGAAAATATGTACAATATGGTTAAATCTAATAACCCTATTTTTATCAAATAGTTAGTTGGAATAAGAAAATTTCGGATTAACCATATTTCTGTGGAAACGGAACGTTAGATAACAAAACGGATGGTCGGAGCGCCGTGGCGCTCCGACATGGGCCGCTTCATGAGACCTTGAAGATACGCCCGACCAAGGTGTCGAGCGCGAAGCGGCCGGGGCCCCAGATCAGGATCGGCAGCAGGAAGGCAAGCCACTGTATGTGGTCGGGCCAGGCCATCGGATAGACGAAGATCTGGATGGTGGAGATCATCCCGATCACGGCCAGCACCGAGAAGCGGGTGGCGAGGCCGATGAGGATCAGGCTGGACGCGCCGAGCTCGACCGTCGTTGCCATATAGGCCGACAGAGCCGGCGGCAGCACCGGCACTTTGTACTCGTCGGCGAACAGTGAGAGCGTGCTGGACCAGTCGTCGATCTTCACGAGGCCGGAGCGCATGAACACGCTGAAGGCGGCGATGCGCATCGGCAGGACGAGATAATCCCAGGTGACGCTGTTCAGCAGGCTCTTAGCGCGGACATAGAGCTCGATCGGGGCAGGGTGGTGAGGGGTGACATCGGTAGCGGTCTGCATGGCAATCTCCATTATTCTTGGTTTGAGGATGAAAGCCGGACAAAGCCGGCGGGCAGGATTTCCCTGGTGATCGCCGCGATCGGGTCACCTTCGCGGTCTGCGAAGGCGGCGGCGTTGATCGCGGCTTCGGCATCGCCGCCCGCGAGCAATTCTGAAAGGAAGGCGAACGCGGCGTCGCCGAGCGGCAATACAGCCGCGCCGTCGCCGTCGCGCCAGACGGCAAGCCACGATGTGGCCGGAGCAGGATCGATCCGGGCCAGCGCATCGCCGTCCTGGTCCAGCGCGGCGCGCCAGATCGGCCCCGCCGGGTAACTTGTCCGCAGGAGGGTCAGCGACGGAACCAGGGTCAGACGGGTGCCGCCGAGGTCGACGTCGGGCGCGGCTGCGCCCCAGCCAGCCGCCCGCGCGGCGCATTCGACCGCCCATTCCAGCCGTGCGACGTCCGGAAGGTAGGGCAGGGCTTCGACATGGCCTGCGAGAAACTCGGCGAAGCCGCCGCCATAGAGGCTGAGCAGGGCGGCGCGCGGCGGTTCGGCCTGAATGAAGGCGCGGGCGGCTTGGGCGAAGTACTCAGCCCCGACCAGCGCTTCGACCGCGGGATAGGTCAGCGCCAGCGCATTGGCCAGCGCGGTCAGCATCGTATTGCGGTGAATGGAGAGGCGGTCCGGCGCGGCGCCGATCATGGCCGCGGCAACGGCCGTATCGCCCGAGAGGAGTGCCGCGCCGAATGCGCGCTGATACTCACGCAGCGCGGGCATTGCCTGCCTCCGTGCCGCTGTGACGGTCCAGCATCCGCTGGGCCTGGGCGGCCTCGCCCTCCAGGACCGAAAACTCCGGGATGGCAGTGTCCCACTCGATCAGGGTCGGCACCGGGCCGAACAACCCGAGCGCATGGGCATAGAGCGCCCACACGGCAGGATCGACGGCCGAGCCGTGGTCGTCGATGCGGATCTCCTGCCCGTCGTCGAGCTGCCGCACGGCATGGCCGGCGAGATGGATTTCGCCGATCGGCGCGCCGGCCATTGCCGGGAACCAGGCGAACGGGTCGGCGCCCAGGTTGCAGGCGCTGACATAGATGTTGTTGACGTCGCAGAGGATGCCGCAGCCGGTCCGGCGCGCAAGCTCCGCGAGGAATTCGGATTCGCCGATGACCGAGGCGGCAAAGGCGAGATAGGTCGACGGATTCTCGACCAGGATCGTCCGGCCGAGCGCGCTCTGTACCCGGTCGATATTGTCGGCGGCCACCGCCAGTGCCTCCTCGGTATAGGGCAGGGGCAGCAGATCGGCGAGGTAGACCCCGTCGATCGCGCTCCAGGACAGATGGTCCGAGATCAGCCCGGGCTCGATCCGTTCGGCTAGCGCCTTCAGGCGTGCCAGGTGGTCCATGTCGAGGGGATCGGTGCCGCCCAGCGACAGGCCGACGGCGTGGAGCGAGACCGGATAGTCGCGGCGTACGGTCTCCAGATAGGTCAGCGGCGCGCCGCCGGCCATGTAGTTCTCGGCGTGTACCTCGAACCAGCCCGTGGCCGGCCGGGATTCGACGACATGCCGATGATGGGGAAAGCGCAGACCGATCCCCGCATCAGCGGGGATCGGCGCCGGGGCCAGGCTATGCATGTCGGGTCCTCGCCCCTCGCGGTCGGCTTATTTGCCGGCCATGGTGCTGCCGCCCGTCAGGCGGGCGCACAGGCCGGCCGGAACGGCGACGAACGACGACTTGTCGCCATCCTTCGTCGACTGGCCGGCGCAGGAATGCGCACCGGCAGCGCAGTCGTTCTTGCCCGCCTTGGTAACGCCGTAGCACTTCTCCTTGCCGCTCATGTCCGGATCCTTGGTCTGCGCGACGGCGCCGGCGGCGACGGCGAGCGCACCCAGAAGGGCGGAGGTAGCGGCGATCGAATAAACCTTGTTCATGACAGTCTCCCTTGTCCTTGCGTTGAGGGTCCCAGGGGCTCGTCAGAACCGCTGTCCCACGGCGTTACATTCGGCGGGTTGCAGCGAAGGTTACGGGGTGGGCTGCAGAAAAAATTTTGTTTTCCCTTGAGGGAGGGTCACCCCGATGACGTTCATCGATACAGTCTCGCTGCTGTTCGCGGCGGCCGTCGCTTTCTCGCTGCTGGCGGACCGTTTCCGGATTCCGTACCCATCTGTTTTGGTCGTCGGCGGGTTGGCGTTGGTGCTGGTTCCCGGCATCCGCCCGCTCACGCTCGATCCGGCGGCGGTGCTCGACATCTTTCTTCCGCCGGTCCTGTTCGAGGCAGCCTATAACGCCTATTGGCGTGAGCTTCGGCGCGACCGGCTGCTGATCGCGGCGCTGGCGATCCTGCTCGTCTTCCTCACCACCGCGGCGGTGGCAGCCGTGGCGCTGGTCCTGTTCCCCGGTATCCCGGTGTGGGTCGCGGTCGTGCTGGGTGCGGTGCTGTCGCCGTCCGATTCTGCCGCGCCGGTCGCGATCCTGGCGCGGCTGCGCGTATCGCCCCGAGTGATCGCGGTGATCTCAGGCGAGAGCGTGATGAACGACACCGCCTCCATCCTGCTCTACAAGACCGCTATCGTCGGGGCACTGACCGGCGCGGCCGATCCCGGCCGGGCGCTGGGCGCGCTGGCGGTGTCGGACCTGGGCGGTCTTGCCATCGGGATCGCGGTCGGGATGGCCGGCGCCTGGCTGATCCGGCTGGTGCTCAATCACCTGACCTACAGCCTGCTGACCGTCGCGCTCTCCTATCTCTCCTATCTCGGCGCCGAGCGGCTGGAACTGTCGGGCGTGCTGGCCGCGGTGACGGCGGGCGCCATCTGCGGTCTGCGCGCGCTGCCGCGCGTCTCTGCCCAGTTCCGCTTCCATGGCGGGCTGGTGTGGGAGGTGGTGATCTTCGTGCTGAACGCGCTCGGCTTCGTGCTGATCGGGCTTCAGCTGCCGACCGTGCTCGCCGACCTGTCTTACTATGAGCCGGAGACGCTGGCGTTCTATGCCGGCGCCATCTGCCTGACGGTGGTGCTGACCCGCCTGCTGTTCCTCGCCGCCTTCACCCTCGCGGAACATGGGGTCCGCCCCGATGCGCCGATCTCATGGCGGGAAAGCGCCGTCGTCGGGTGGAGCGGGATGCGCGGCATCGTCTCGCTCGCCGCCGCGCTCGCCTTGCCGCTCACGGCCGAGGGCAGCGTCTTTCCCTATCGCGACCTGATCCTGTTCCTCGCCTTCGCGCTGATCCTGTTCACCCTGGTCGTGCAGGTGCCGACCCTGCCGCTGCTGGTCCGCCGCATGCGCTTGATCGGCGATATGCAAGGCGGTGAGGAATCCCTGGCGCGCGCCGCCGCCGCCCGCGCCGCCCTGGATGAGATCGACCGCCTGGCGGAGGCCATGGCGCTGCCCGACGCCGATCTCGACCGCCTGCGCGCCGAGTTCGCAGCCCGTCTCAGCGCCGCCGAGGGCGAAACGGCGTCGCGTCCCGCCGGCACGCTCGAACACGTCCGGGCAGGCATCATCGAAAGCGAACGCACCGCCCTGCTGGCGCTGCGCCGCAGCCGCCAGATCGGCGACGACGTGCTGCAAAAGCTGGTCCGCGAGCTGGACCTGGCGGAATTGGCGCTGATGCGGGGGACGGAATAGGGCGCGTTGGCGGCGTTTTCACCCTCAGCCGACCCACTCCCACCGAGGCGGGGCAATCGCTTATGATGGCTTTGTATGGCCGTCATTCCCGCGAAGGCGGGAATCCAGTCTAGAGCCGCGTCTGCGGCGACATGAGTCTTGTACGCGCCGACGCGCGTAAGCCTGGATTCCCGCCTTCGCGGGAATGACGCCTATAAGTCGTAGTCTAGGTGGGGTGAATGCCGGGGACGCCCGCAAGCGGGAAAATCATCCCAAATACCGGTCCACGAACTTCACGAACGTCTCCGACATGTCCCGGTCCTCCGGCGTCACGTTGCCGAAGCCGCCGCCGAAGCCGCCATGGGGCATGGCTTCCCAAACATGCAGCTCTGCGGTCACACCGGCCTGGAGCAGCTTGCGGTGCATCCTGACCGTGTCCGACAGCAGCAGGTCGCGGGTGCCGGATTGCAGGAAGGTGGGCGGGAAGCCCTTGGTGAAATCGCCGAACAGGGGCGAGATGTACGGGTCGGTCAGGTCGTGCCCGTCGGCATAGAGCGCGACCATGGTCGGCACGGGGCGCAGAACCGTGTCGATGCCGGCATTGGTGATGCGGGTGTCGCCGGCGCCGGTGAGGTCGGTCGCCGGGGTCAGCATTCCGACCGCGCCGGGCATCGGCAGGCCGGCATCGCGGACCTTGAGCGTCACCGCGCCCGACAGGTTGCCGCCGGCCGAGGCGCCTGAGATCGCGACTTTCCTGGGATCGAACTGCTTGATGATCTCCCGCCACACAGCCTCGCCGTCTTCGACCGCGGCGGGGTAGGGGTGGTCCGGCGGCATGCGGTAATCCAGCCCGAAGGTGACGCAGCCCATCTCGGCCGCCGTCATCACCGCCTCGCCCATCGAGAACTTGCCGCCCATGAAGGCCCAGGCGCCGCCATGGATGCGGTAATGCGCCCGTTCGGGATGGCGGATCGTGTTCGGGGTCGCAACATGGACGGTGACGCCGGCGATGGTGCGGGTCTCGACCTTGGCCGGCAGGTTTGCCAGCCACTGGTCGACGATCGGCTCGAACATCGCGTTGGCCTGCTTCACCACCTCCCGCCAGGCTGCCTTGTCCTTGACGTCGGGCTGGGCGGGGGCGGGGAGGGAATTGGCGAGGAAGCGCCGCGCGCCTTCGCTGACCGAGGTGGGCAGCGGAATCACCCGAGGTCCCAGATGCAGGCTGCCTTCGGCGTCGGTGGTCACGGTGAAATCGAGCATGGCGGCCTCCCCTTGGTTATTTGCGGGGAAGTCTACCGCCGTGAATGGCGGAAAAGTAGCGCCGATTAGTGCCGGGCGATGCCCAGTTCGGCCATCCGGCGGCGGTAATCCTCGCCGATCTCGGCGGCCAGCTTCTTGTTCAGGTGGATTTCGCGCGTGAGCTCCCGGCGGGATCGGGCGATATCGGCCAGGCCCCTGCCGCCGGCGGCGGCCAGCGTTGCCGCCTCGGCGTCGAGATGGCGGATGAAGCTCATGCCGATCTCGTTGAGCTCCTTCAGATCCAGGATCTGGGACTCCATCTGGGCCAGACGCGAGTCGTCCGACGGCCAGTCCTTCAAGCGCCTGCCCTGAGCCGGCGACTCGGATATGGTGCGTTGCGTATTCATGAACAGAATGAGAACATAGGTGCCTTCTCCGGTCAATCCCGAACAGGGGACGTCCTCCGTGGGGAAGGAGGGGAACCACGGGGGGCTGACGGTAAAATAGACGCCCGGGTGCGCGTTTTATTGCATGAAACGCGCCTGTTTGTTTGAACGGTTCTAAACGAAAAAAAGGCGGCCGGAGCCGCCTTTTTTCAGCGCCGTGGTGCTTACGGCGGCGATTTGAGCCGATAGGGCTCTTGGCCGGTACCGTTCCGGTCGTCATGCAGGCGCGGCGTGCCGTTCGGCCCCTGGTTCGTTGAGCCGGAATTGCCCCCCGAATTGCGCCGGCCGGCGGCCGTGCCGTCATGGTCCGGGCTTGTCCGGCTATTGTTCGCCGTGGCCGCAGTCCCGGCGGTGCCGCCGCCGTTCGAAGTACCGGCGATGCCGCCGCCGGTGTACTGGCCGGGCGAGCTGGTGCTGTCGGTTCTGGCGCCGTTGCTGCTGGATTGGGCAAAGGCCGGCGCAACCCCCATTGCAAGCAGGATCGCGGCCGCTGTCAGAAACGATTTCATGATGCGTCTCCTTCGTCAGGGTTCGCTATCGCAATGAAATGTCAACGAACCGATCTTATTGTCGTTCCCGAGAAACAAGCAGCCTCGCCAGCGGTTTAAAGCTGAAGAGCCGCATGTCGCGGCAACTGCATCTGATGGCCGCGTGTCGCGGCCTGCCGTTCCGAAGGGGAGAGCACATGCCGTCTTGGTGGTGGATCCTGCCGGCCCTGGCTGGGTTGCTGGCCGTGGGCCTGCTGGCCGGAGGGATCTCCGCCGTTGCGCGCCGCAGGCCATACTGGGCGGCCGGCGAGCTTCTCACCGGCGGCACCCTGCTGGCGCTGGCCGCGGTCATCCTGCTGCTGGGGCTGGATATCCAGACCTTCAGCCGGCTGACCTACGAGCGGCCTGTGGCGACCTTGGCCTTGCACCGGACCGGCGACAACCAATTCGAGGCGACCTTGGCCCAGGAGGATACGGTGACGCCGAGCTTCGCGCTCGGCGCCGCCTATACCCCGCCGGCCTCGAAGACCTATCCGCTGAGCGGCGACGAATGGCGGGTTGAGGCCCGGGTGCTGAAATGGAAGCCGTGGGCCAATATGCTGGGCCTGGATGCCCTCTATCGGCTGGATCGCCTGTCCGGCGAATATGCCGACACCGCGCAGGAGCAGACCGCGCCGCGCAGCGCCTATGACCTGCGCCCGGCGAACGGCAGCGGCGGCCTCGGCGCAGTCTCTGCACGGCTGCATCGCGCCCGTCTCGTCGATACCGTCTATGGCAGCGCCGCCCTGATGCCGATGGCCGACGGCGCTCAATATTCGCTTGCGATGACCCAGACCGGCCTGGTCGCCCGCCCGGCGAACGACCAGGCCGTACAGGCGGTTGGCGGCTGGAAATAACCTCCTGAAATCAGAGGACGCGATGACCGATCTTTATGCCGTGACCATCAGCCCGGCTGCGATGCGCGACCTGTTCGAGGCCGAGCACGACCGCACCGGCGATCTTCCGCCGAACTATTCCGCCGCGCCGGGCGCGCTGGCGCCCGTAGTGCTCAAGGACGAGGCCGGCCAGCGCACGGTCGAGCTGATGCGCTGGGGCCTGCCGGTGGGTGGGGGCGGGACGCCGGTGATCGAGCTTCACGACATCTCCGACCCGCGCTGGCCCGATCTGGTGAAGCCCGAGCATCGCTGCCTGATCCCGGCCAATTCCTTCAGCGAGGGCCGTGCCCGCAACTGGTTCGCCCGCGACGAAACCCGCACGCCCTTCGCCTTTGCCGGCGTCTGGCTGGCGGTCGGCAACGGGCATCGCCGCTTCGCCATCCTGGCCAGCGGCGCGAACAGCTTCGCCGGGGCCGGCGCCCGCCCGATGCCGGTCGTGCTGACCGAGGATGAATGGGACGAGTGGCTGGACGGCGACAATGAAGAGGCGCGCGCCGTGCTGAAGCCGCCGCCGGAGGAGCTTCTCACCGTCGTCTCGACCGGCGAGGAACGCGACCCGCCGGAAAGCCGGATGGGCTATCAGTAAATCGAGCCGCCCATGAAATGAGATCGCGGCCGAGCGGGTGGCCCGGCCGCGATCCTCTGGTCAGTACGATTCCGCCGTCATGCGTTCTTGTCGTTGTGGTTCTGGCGGCGGATCTGGTTGCTGTTCTTGTTCATCTGGCGGTTCGTCTGCTGCTTCTGCTGCTTGTCGAGCGCGCCGCCGTTCGCCTCCCGCTCATTGTGGACATCCTTCGCCACGCCGGCCTGGCGCGCGTTGGACTTCGCCGCTTCGCCCGAGGTCTCCCGGCCGCTGCGCAGGCCGTTGGCGGTGCGTTGCTGCTGGTTCGCCTCGCGATTGTTGATCTTGTTCGGCGCGACGGTCCTGTCGTTGTGCTTCTCGTTATAGATCTGCCGGCCGGCCGCGTTCTGCTCCTTGCCGATCTGCTCCCGCTCCTGGCCGGTCAGCTTCCCGCCGTTGGCGGTGCGGTCGTTATGGACCTGCCGGTCGATCTTGTTCTGGGTCCGCTCGGCGCGCGCCGCCTCGCCCGAAGTCATCTGGCCGCTCTTGAGGCCATTGGCGACGCGCTGATCCTGGTTGGCCTCCCGGCCGTTGGGATTGGCCCGGCCTTGGGCGCGATCGGCCGCCGTGATCGGCTGCGTCTTCATGTGCTGGGCAGCGGTCCCATGATAGGCAGCGGGGCGGGCCGCCGCGGCGGTCGCGGGGGAGCCGTGATTGACTGACGCCAGCTGGCCCCGATCGCGGCTGGCCGCGGTCTCATGATTGAGCTG
>DATBAZ010000079.1:0-5678 GCA_036271255.1 Alphaproteobacteria bacterium | reverse complement strand
AGCTTCAGGCCGAACGGCACAACGCGGTGAAGGTCTTGCTGCTGCTCGATATCGGCGGCTCGATGGACGACTATATCCGCATCTGCGCCGAGCTGTTCTCGGCCGCCAAGACCGAGTTCAAGCATCTGGAGCAGTTCTATTTCCACAACTGCCTCTACGAATCCGTGTGGAAGGACAATCGTCGCCGCGATACCAACCGGGTGCCGCCATCCGAGCTGCTGCGCACCTACGGCGCCGACTACCGCGTCGTCATCGTCGGCGATGCGGCGATGAGCCCCTACGAGATCATCCAGCCCGGCGGCAGCGTGGAGCATTGGAACGAGGAATCCGGCGAGGTCTGGCTGACCCGGCTGACCGAAACCTTCGAACGCGTCGTCTGGCTGAACCCGACGCCCGAGCGTTCCTGGTCCTACATGCAATCGACCGGCATCGTCCGCCGCATAATCGAAGATCGCATGCATCCGCTGACCTTGGGTGGGCTTGAGGCAGCGATGAAGTATCTGAGCCGATAGACGCGCTCACGCTCACCACAATCCTTTTACGCACGTCCCGCGTACTCTGTTACAAAGCCGTGGATCGACCGACGGAGCGTGTTTCGCATGACGGATTGGACCGGCGGCTATGTCACCGACATTCCCTATACCTACGGCGTCTATCGTGAGCTGTTCCCCGCACTGCTGAGCTTCGCCACGCTGGCGGCCGGGTTTGCCGCGCCCGACCCCGATGCGCCATTGACCTATTGCGAACTCGGCTGCGGGCAGGGCTATTCCGCCAATATCATCGCTGCGGGCTATCCCAACATCGAAGTCCATGCCACCGACTTCAATCCGGCCCACATACTGGGGGCCCGCGGTCTCGCGGCGGCGGCGGGCATGCGCAACGCGCATTTCCACGATTCCAGCTTCGCCGAGTTCGCGGTCGACGAGACGCTGCCCGATTTCGACATCATCGCGCTGCATGGCGTCTATAGCTGGATAAGCGCCGAGAACCGCCGCCATATCCTCGACTTCATCCGCCAGCGGCTGAAGGTCGGGGGGCTGGTCTACATTTCCTACAACACCCTGCCGGCCTATGCCGCGGTCCTGCCGCTGCGGCGCCTGCTGGCCGATCGCGTCGGCGTCGGCAGCGGCTCGACCGTCGCGCGGATCGAGCAGGCGCTGGCCTACGCCAAGCGGCTGACCGATGCCGATGCCGCCTATTTCCGTCCCGGCGCGGGCATTCCGGAGACGTTGAAGCGTATCCAGGACGGCAATCGGGACTATGTCGCGCACGAATATTTCAATCGTGACTGGACAGCCTTCTATCATGCCGATGTCGCCGCCGACCTGGCGGAGGCCAAGCTCAGCTATGTCGGGCCGGCCGACCTACTGACCGCGGTCGATGCCATCAACCTGACCGCTGAACAGCGGTCGCTGCTTGCCTCCGCCGGCACCGTGACCGAGCGCGAGACGCTGCGCGATTACGTCCATAACCAGGGCTTTCGCCGCGATATCTTCATCAAGGGCGCGATCCCGTTGAACCAGCTCGAGGCGCGGGAACGGTGGCTCAAGACACGCTTCCTGCTGACCCATGGCCGGGGCGACGTGCCGAAAACGGTCAAGGGCGTGCTGGGCGAGGCGGAATTGCATGCCGATGTCTATGACCCGCTGCTCGATCGACTGGCGGAGGGACCGCGCACCTTGGAACAGCTTACTACGGATCCGAAGGTCGCGGCTCTGGGCTGGGAGCGGATCCAGCAGGCGCTGACTATCCTGATCGGCGGCGGTCAGGTTCAGCCGGCACTGGACGCCGCCGGAGACAGCGCGCGGCTCGTCGGCGTCAGCGCCTTCAACCGCGCCGTGCTCGAGCGGGCGCGAATCTCGGATAACTGGCGCTTCCTGGCTTCTCCGGTGTTCGGCGGCGCGGTGTTCCTGGGCCGTCCGTCGCAGCTCTTCTTGCTCGCCCGTCAGGACGGCGTCGAGGATCCGCCAGCTTTCATTTGCGACATGCTGATCGCGCAGGGCGCCGCGTTGAACAAGGATGACGGGACCCGGTTCGAGAGCCGGGAGGAAAGCCTGGCCGAGCTGCGTTCGCTCTATGAGATATTCAACGAAAAGCAGGTGCCTCTGCTGCAATCGATCGGGGTCGCCTGACGCCGGCTACGGTATAACATCGGATTGGGTTGGGCCGGTGGGTGTCCGTCGAAAGGGAAACGGAGATGAATGTTTGGGGATCTGGCTACGTCACCGACGTCAGCTATGTTCATGGGGTCTATCGCGAGCAGACGCCGGGGATCATCGGTTTCACCGGGCTGGTCACGGGCATCGCGACGCCAGACCCCGATGGACCGCTGACCTATTGCGAGCTCGGTTGCGGCCAGGGCGACCTGCCCAATCTGCTGGCCGCCGCGAACGCCGACATCGAAATCCACGCGACCGACTTCAATCCTGCCCATATCGTCGGTGCGCGATCGCTGGCCGCCCAGTCCGGCGCCAAGAATGTCCATTTCCATGACAGCAGCTTCGCCGAGTTCGCGGCCGACGACAGGCTGCCCGATTTCGACGTGGTCACTTTGCACGGCATCTATAGCTGGATCAGTGCCGAGAACCGGCAGCATATCGTCAAATTCCTGCGCCGGCGGCTGAAACCCGGGGGCGTGATCTATATCTCCTATAACACCATGCCGGGATGGGCGACGCTGTTGCCGCTGCGCCGCCTTCTGGTCGATCTGGCGGGCGGCGAATCCGGTCCGACCACCGACAGGGCCGATCGGGCCTTGCTTCAGGCGCAGGGTGTTCTCGACGCGGAAGCTGCCTATTTCCGCGTGAATCCCAGCGTTGCCGAGACGCTTCAGCTGATGAAAAACCAGAACCGGAACTATCTCAGCCACGAATATCTGAACGCTGACTGGACGCCGTTCTATTTCGCCGATCTGGCGGCGGAGCTGAGCGAGGCCAAGCTCACTTATCTCGGCTCGGCCCATATTCTCGACAATATCGACGCGGTGAACTTGTCGGATGTGCAGCAGCAATTCCTGGGCGCCGTAAAGGAGCCGATCAGGGCGCAGGCGCTGCGGGACTATTTCATCAATCAGCGCTTCCGCCGCGATGTTTTCGTCAAGGGCGCGGTGCCGCTCTCGCCCGCCGCCGCGACCGAGCGCTGGCTCGATATGCGCTTCGTGCTGGACGGGCCCAGAAGCGATGTCGGCATGACGATCCGCGGCGCGCAGAGCGAGGTGACCCTGCAGGAGGAGGTCTACGAGCCTTTGCTCGACGCCCTGGCCGCGGGCCCCAGCACGGTGCGGGAAATGTTGGCCGATCCGAAAGTCGATGCGCTGGGCTGGCCGCGGCTGCAGCAGGCGCTGGCGATATTGGTCGGTTCCGGGCAGGCACATCCGGCGCGTGCCGCCGAAGGCGATTCCCTCCGGCGCCCCGGTGCCACGGCCTTCAACCGGGTCATGCTGGATGTGGCGCGCGGATCCGACGCCATGCCGTTCATGGCGTCTCCGGTCACCGGCGGCCCGGTTACGCTCGATCGCGTGTCGCAGCTTTTCCTGCTGGCGACGGTCGAGGGTCAGGCCGACGCGCCAGCCTTCGTCTGGGACATCTTGAAGGGCAGCGGCGCCAAGCTGATGAAGGACGGCAATCCGCTGGAAAAGGACGAGGAGAACCTGGCCGAGCTGCGTCAGCTGTTCGCTGCTTTCACCGATAAGCAGATTCCGCGGCTGGCGGCGTTCGGGATCGTCGAAATGCCCGACGCTAAGGTAAAGGTCGAAGCCGCATGATCGGCAGCACCCGGCCGGCCTTGGCGGCGTAGCGGTCGATCGCGGAGTTTTGCTTGCGCATTGCCGGCCAGACTTCGTCTCTCTGCTCGGCCGACAGTTCCTCGGCATGCACGCGTAGGCTCCGCCGGCCCAGCCTGACCTCGATATCGGGATGGGCCTTCAGGTTGAAGTACCAGCCGGGCGCCTTCGCCTGGCCGTTGTTCGACGCCAGCACCAGCACGCCGTCGCCGTCCACCGGATAGCATTGCAGTGGGATCGTCCGCGGTAGCCCGGTCTTCGCCCCGATCGTATGCATCAGCACCATCGGCCGCCCCAGCCAGCCGCCGATCCAGCCGTTGGTGTTGTGATAGAGGAAGCGATGGGCCTGGGTGACCCATTCGAAATTGGCCATCGAGTGTCCTGCAGTTCGAAACGGTGAATTCATATACCGGCAGCACGAACATCATTGCGAGTGTGGTCATGGCTTGTAGGATGGGTAGAGCGTAGCGAAACCCATCGTTCAGCGCACCAGACGATGGGTTTCGCTACGCTCTACCATCCTACGGCGTGCGAGAGGCTTTCTCATGTCGGATGTCCCCGGTTTCACCAGCGAGGAATTCACATTCAACGGCGCGACCCGCCGGGTCTTCCGCCGCGGGGAGGGGCCGGCCGTTGTGGTCATGCATGAGGTGCCGGGCATCACACCGCAGGTGGCGGCCTTCGCTACCCGGGTCGCCGATGCCGGTTTCTCGGTCTATATGCCGGTGATGCTGGGCACGCCGATGCGGCCGCTCAGCGGCGGCTATATCCTGAGCTCGGTGGCGCGTGCCTGCATCAGCAAGGAATTCCGGGTGCTGGGCGCCAACCAGTCCAGCCCGATCATCGACTGGCTGCGCGCGCTGGCGAGGCTGGCGCATGAGCGCCATGGGGGCCCGGGCGTCGGCGCCATCGGCATGTGCCTGACCGGCAATTTCGCGCTGGCGATGATGCTGGATTCGCCCACTCTGGCGCCTGTGCTGTCGCAGCCCTCGCTCCCTTTTCCGGTCAGCAAGGCAGCCAAGTCCGCGCTCCATGCCTCGCCGCGGGAGATCGCGGCGGCGCATGAGAAGATCGACAGCCAAGGCGCCGGCATCCTGGGCTTGCGCTTCCACGGCGATCCGGCCTGCCCGGCGGAAAGGTTCCAGCGTCTGCGCGAGGAATTCGGCGACGCGTTCGAGGCGATCGAGATCGATCCCAAGCACGCCAACCCCGCCGGCCGCAATCCGCCGCACAGCGTCGTCACCAACCATCTGATCGACAAGGAAGGCGAGCCCACCCGCGCCGCCCTTGACCGCGTGCTGTCCTTCTTCAAGGAGCATCTGGCGCCGGCCGTTTAGCCATTGATGCGGCTCGCACGCGCCGCTAAGCGATAATCCATCAATCGGGAAACAGGGGAAGTCAGATGTTGAGTCTGCAGGAGCTGAACGACGAGCGGGACATCAAGCTCGTCTATTGCAATTATTGCGACATTATCGACGAGAAGGATTTCGACCGGCTGACCGAGGTGTTCACCACCGATGCGGTGCAAGATTACCGCTCCAGCCTGGGATTCGTCATGGAAGGGACAGGACCGCTGATCGAGGGCGCCCACAAGCATATGGGCAAGGGCTCCAACTGCGGCACCACTCACCACAACGTGGTGAACTTCCGCATCCAGGTCAGCGGCGATACCGCCAAGGCCAAGGTCCATTACTATGCGGTGCATGAGGGCCTGGGTAAGCATGCGGGTGCGATCTATTCGATGTGGGGCGAATATGTCGACGACCTGATCCGCACGCCGGCCGGCTGGCGGGTGAAGAACCGGCTGTACCGCAGCATCCTGACCGAAGGGCCGGTGGTCACTTATAAGGATGATTGATTGTTGCTGTTGGTGCTTGTGGCGGTAATGCTCAGCCTT
>DATBAZ010000078.1:0-9474 GCA_036271255.1 Alphaproteobacteria bacterium | reverse complement strand
GACCAAACCGAGCTGATTATAGCGCACCCGGTTGTTCGGGTTTTGCGGATCGACCTTGAGAATGTCCAGGATCAGCCGCTCAGCCTCGTCCGCATGCCCCAGATTGACAGCGCAGAGCGCGAGGCCGCTGCGTGCATCGATGTCGTTGGGATCGAAGGTGAGTGCGGTTTGCAGGGTCGCCGCCGCCTCCCGGCATTGCCCCTCCAGCCTTTGCAGGAAACCCTTCGCCACCAGCATGCGCGCATTCTGCGGCGCCAGCTCGATCCCGCGGGCGATCAGCTTGCGTGCATTGGCGACGTCCTCGGCGTCGGTCGGATCGTCGAAATCGCGCGCCTTCTTGAGCAGGCACCAGGCCAGCTCACCGATCGCATCGACGAAATCCGGCTGCAGCGCGATCGCTTTCTCAAGCTCCGCCTGCGCCTGGATCAGGCCTTTCAGCGTGTCCGCGCGATCCATGGCCGAGCGCGCCCGCATGAACAGATCGAGTGCGTCGGGATTGTCCGGCCGGTCATGGACCGAGCGGCTGCCCTCGATCTGGATCAGGTTGAAATTGAGCGCGCCGGCGATCCGCCTGACGATCGCCATCTGGGTATCGGAGAGCTGGGTGCGCGGCGAATCGAAACGCTCGGCCCATAGATGCCCGCCGGTCTGGGTGTCGATCAGCTGGGCATTGGCATAGATCCGGTCGGTGCTGTGGCGCAGGCTGCCTTCCAGCAGATAGCGCACGCCGAGTTCGGCCCCGATCTGCTCGGCGCCGACATTGCGGGTCTTGTAGACGTCGGCCGACGAGCGGGCGATCACGATGCTGCCGGGGATGTGCGACAAATCCGTGGTCAGGTCGTCGGTGACCGCGTCGGCGAGGTAATCCTCTTCCGGATCGTTGCTGAGATTGCGGAACGGCAGCACCGCAATCGACAGGCGCGGGGCGGCACCGACAGTCGCCGGTCCCGGCTTCGGCGCCAGGAAAAAGGGGCGGCTGAAGAACACGGCCACGACGACCGCAGCGGCGATGACAGCGATGCCGGCCGGCACGAGCCAGCGCGGACGCCCCTTGGCCGCCGGCGGAGGCTCGCCCTGAACAGCCGCTGCCGGCGCTGCCTCGCCGATCTGGCCGGCGAAGCGGTAGCCCCGGCCGGAGACCGTGACGATCCATGGCGGGGCGCCCTCCTCCGCCGTCAGAGTGCGGCGGAGCGCGGAGATCTGGACCGCCAGGTTGTTGTCCTCGACGAAGGTCCCGGGCCAGACGCGGTCCATGATCTCGTCCTTCGCCACCACCCGGTCGCGATGCTCGATCAGCATCTCAAGGATCGCGAGGGCGCGCGACGAGATCGCGATCGGCGTGCCGTCTTTCGACAGTATGCGGGCCACCGGATCGAGCCGATACGGGCCGAAGCTGAAGGCCCGGGTCGATGCACCATTGGACGGTGCATCTCCGGCGTGTCGATCAGCCATCTCCATGTTGTCCGGCCCGCCCGATCTCGTTTCGCGCCGGCAGATGCCGGCGCAACGTCCGAGCCGATCGTCGGTCCCCGCTCACGCGGAAACCGCGGCGAAATCGCCTCGGCCAAGCCTGAATTTAGAAAATTTCAGAAAATAAATCCACGGATTTCAAGACCTTTAACACCCACCCGCCCCATCGTCGGCTCGTCTTTGACACGCGGCCGGCGGCCCATTTTCGAGCGCCGGCCTCATCGATTGGAGCGGTCCGTGCGAGCAAATAATGAGGTCGTCGTCGATTTCGATTTCCACGCCCACATGGGCCGCGAACGCGCCTTAGGCGGCGTGGAGCGCGCTATGCGCGAATTAGCGGCCAACATGATACGCGTCGGGCAGGGCAACGGCAGGCCGGAGATGATCGGCCCACAGGCCCAGGCGCTGGTCTTCGCCTTGGATGCCCACCGCAGCATCGCCGGCCGTGCGCTTTCGTCCACCGAAGTCACAAGTGTGCTTGATGCCGTGGCGCGGACCGAACGCACCGCGCTGATGGACCTGGTGCGCGGACCGGATATGGAGGCGCCGCAGAACCTGATCTCCCACGCACTCCCGAGCGGGCCGCGCCTCTACGACGCAAGCAGCCGCGCACCGCGAGGTTTCGGCCCGCGCCCGACGGCGGACGATTATTACGAGGATGCTTTTGCGACCGGCTGAAGACCGGCGATGAGGGCATTGTCGATGCTGCTCAAGGCGCCCGCCTATCCCTTGATGATATCTTCAGGCCCGAAATAGGCCTTGAGGCTGGTGATCTTGCCGGCCTCGTCGAAGGTCAGCACGTCGATGGCGCGGACCGTCATGTCGCCGACCTTGGCCTCCAGCGCCATCGCGGCGGCATTGCCGTGGGAGCCGCGCGGCGGCGCCGACAGGATGAGGTGAGGACGGCTGGCGAGCACCGTCGCAAAGGCGGCACGGATCGCGGCAGCGCCGGTATGAACCGGACTGCCCACCGGATCCTCGACCGTCGCATCCGGTGCGAACAGGGCGACCACCGCCTCGACATCGCCCGCGTTGAAATGATCGAAATAGGCCTGCATCGCCGCCTTCATCGCCGCTTCGGATGGCATCGTCGTCTCCCTGGCTGAGTTTGGGAGAGGTTTAGGCGAAGCTCGCGGAAACGGAAAGGTCCGTCAGGCCAGCAGCCCCTCGCCAGCGCCCGGCCCATGCCACGCCCGGCCATCGGGGATGTTCAGCCGTTTGCGCACGGTCTCCAACGGCAGCGGCAGCAGCTCCTCATAGCGTTGCAGGACCAGCGCCGCTGTCTGGCGGCCGCGCCGGTAGGCCTGCCATACCTCGCTGACACGGGCGACGCGCATGACGACGCTGAGCGCCATGAAGAACGGAATCGGCCGATAATCCAGGCCCTGGGCATAGGAGAAGGCGACGATCCCGGCCTCGCCGCGCGGCTGGGTCGCATAGCCTGAGAGGATATGCCAGAGGTCGTGCAGCACGGTCAGCCGATCGCTGAACCACTGCCGCGCCGGGTCCAGCCTGACATAATCGCGTGACATGTTGCGCTGCGCCTCGACCAGCGCCATCGAGTTGATGCCGGCGCCGATGCAGACATCGGCGAAGATCCGGCCCAGCGTTCCCTCCGGCAATTGCGCAAGCGTCTGATGATCGGTGAGCAGGCGCGGCAGGTCGGACCGCTCGGCCAGCAGGCGCTGGCCCTCGGGCGTCTTGCGGAACCTCTGGAATAGCCGCTCCTCGCACATGCCGCCCATCGCGTCGACGACGGAATAGGTTGCGTCGAGGACGTCGCCCTGCTGCAGGACCAGAGCCCGGAACGCCTTGCCCGCACGGCGCCATTGCACCGGGCGGGACGGCACCGGGCTCTTCTCCGCGAAGTCAGCCGCTCCGATCGTCGCAGTCGCTTGCATCATGGTTCCTCCCCTTTTGCGTCAGTAGCTTTCGGCCCCTGGCCGAGCACGCCATAGAACAGGATGGTGGTCATCGTGCGGACGTGCGCCTCGATGCCTTCGTCGGAAAACGGGTCGGGCCCGCCGATCTTCCGCGCCAGCGCGGCCTGGCTGAAGAAGGCGGTGGCGCCGCTGGCGACCAGCAGGGTCAGGCTGGCGAGGTTGAGATCGCGCCTATGGAGCGCCGTCGCCTCCTCATAGAGGTCCAGGCGGGGGCTCAGGAACGGGATGACATAGCGCTCGGCGATATAGTCGAGGCGCGGTCCGCCAATGGCGGCCTCATGCTCCATGATGCGCTGGACGGAGGGCGACCTGGCCGTCACCTCCAGGAAGCGGCGCAGGCCGAGCTTCATCCGTTCCACCGGATCGTCGACCGCATTCAGATGCTCCGGGTTCCAGGCCTCGTTGACGCGGGTCAGGCCATGATCGATGGCGGCCCGCCACAGCGCATCCTTCGAGCCGAAATAATGATGGACAAGATTGTGGCTGACGCCGATCTGGCGGTTGAGCTCGCGCACCGACACGCCGTCATAGCCGCGCTGGGCGAAGGCCTCCAGCGCCGCCTCCAGGATCGTCTCCTGGACTGGGCCGGCATCGCCATCACCTTTCGCCGTATTGTCCGCCACCGCGCTTTTGCGAACCGCCATCACGCCCCACTTGTCACATGTCAAGGAATCGCTTGACAGGTGTCAAGACGCTACGGTAGCACTTGTCACCTGTCAAGCACACGGCCGAAGCCGTTGCGCCAAGAATACGCGGGGAGGATCGCATGGCGTCATCGGAGTCACGCCCGCTGGAGGGCAAGATCGCCCTGGTCACCGGCGCCAGCCGGGGCATCGGCAAAGGCATCGCGATCGAGTTGGCCGCCGCCGGCGCCATCACCTACATCACCGGCCGCACCGTAAAGCCCCAGCCCGGCTCAGCCGTCAGCCTAACCGAGGCGGTCGAGGAGATGGAACGGCTGGGCGGCAAGGGCATCGCAGCGCCGTGCGACCATACGGACGACGAGGCGGTCCAGGCAGTCTTCGACCGCATCGCCGCCGAGCACGGCCGCCTCGACATACTGGTCAATAACGCCACGGCGATGGACGACTATCACGATAGCATCGGCAAGCCGTTCTGGCTGCTGTCGCCATCGGTCTGGGACAGCACGATGAATGTCGGGCTGCGCTCGGCCTTTATCGCCACCCAGAAGGCAGCGCCGCTGATGGTGGCGCAGGTCGGCGGGCTGATCGTCAATGTCTCGTCGATCGGCTCGAAGGAGTATCTGCTGTCGACGCCTTACGGTGCCTGCAAGGCCGCGCTCGACAAGCTGACCCATGACACGGCGATCGAGCTGACACCGCATAACGTGGTGGTCACGTCGATCTGGCCCGGCCTCGTCATCACCGAACCGATTCTGCTGGTCGCCGAGAAGAAGCCGGATGGCCACATGGAGCTGATGGGCGTCGACCTGCGGGTCGCCGAGACGCCGCGTTTCTCGGGCCTGGCGGTTGTGGCCATCGCCACCGATCCCAAGCCGATGCGCTATGCCGGCCAGCCGCTGATCTGCGCCGAGCTGGCCCACCAGTACGGGTTCGCCGATCTCGACGGCAACATGCCGCCAGTGGTCAGGACCAACGCCGACGTCTTCGCCGGCCTGGACGAGATCCCGCCGCTCTATGCGGGGCTCTATATGGCGCCCCTGGCGGCAGGACAGGTCGCAGGGTCGAAGCTGGGCGTCCGGCTGGAGCGGGATGCGGCCGGCAAGCTGCGCACGGCGGCGCTTGAATAAGAAGATGCGCGCGGCGGCGGGCAAGCAGCGCCCGGACGACTAGGTCCCGCGACGACCGGACGGATCCGCACGACGGACTGTCCAACAGGGAGGAAACGATGTCCGCACGTTCGACAATGGCGCTCGGCGCCATAACGGTGATGGCTGCCCTGACGGCTGGCGGGCGGCCAGCAGCGGCGCAGTCCGATCAGCCCGCCGCCTCCGGCACGCAGGGTATGGAGGAGATCGTCGTGACCGCCCGGCGCCGGGAGGAGCGGCTGCAGACGGTGCCGATCGCCATCACCGCCTTCACCCAGGCCGAACTCGAGCAGAAGCATGTCGAGCAGCTGCGCGATTTGGCGAAGGCGGTACCGTCGCTGGCGGTGAGCCAGACCTCGTCGGACCCCAACTCGTTCTTCTCCGGCCAGGTCAGGCTGCGCGGCCTTGCCGGCACCGAGATCTATTTCGCCGACGTGCCGTTGAGCAGCACCGACTACAACAACGCGACCGGCCTGACGCACGGCCTGTCGCCGGGATTCTATTTCGACCTGGACACGGTCGAGATCGACAAGGGCGCGCAGGGCACGCTGTTCGGACGGCCCTCGATCGGCGGCCTGATCTCGTTCCAGCCGAAGCGGCCGGCCAATCAGTTGGAAGGCTATCTGCAAACCACCTTCGGCAATTACGGCGACAAAGAGGTGGAAGGCGCGGTCAACGTGCCGGTGGTGCCCGACAAGCTGCTGGTGCGGATCGCCGGACAGATGCAGCAGCGCGACGGCTATACCAAGAACCTCGAAGATGGGTCCTATCTCGACGACCGCAACTATTACGCCTGGCGCGTCGGCGTTACTCTGCGGCCAACGGACGATTTCGAGAACTACCTGCTCTATGACGGCTATTGGCAGGATTCGCACGGCGCCTCGAACATGCTGGCCCGGATCAACCCGAAATTCCCGCTGACCGGCCTCTCCACCAGCTTCCAGCCGGTGCCTCTGACGGTGAACGGAAAGCCCAATCCGAACTGCTTCCTCACGGTGACCTTATCCCAGTCCGGCGTCGGCGCGCCGCCGGGCGGCTGCGGCATCGCCTATGTCGGCGCCTTCCCGACCTTGCCGGCCCTCCTGGCCGAGCAGCAGGCGCTGGGCCCGCGGACGATCCTGGGGCGGCCGTCGAGCGAGATCGGCAAGGATTATTTCTACGGCTTTACCGACATCGCGACCTGGGATATCGCCGACAATCTGGCGCTGAAGAACATCGCCGCCGCCCGCGTCTTCAAGCAGCTGGGCGTCGACGATTTCAGCTCGATCGGCCTGCCCATCGCCATCTTCGGCTTCCCCGGCAACAATCACGGATGGAACAACAACGAGGTCCAGTACACCGAGGAGCTGCAGCTTTCCGGCAAGGCGCTGGACGACCGGCTGGACTGGCGGGTCGGCGGCTTCCTGCTGTTCGACCATCCGCTGGGCGACACCACCATCGTGCTCGATGGGCTGGGCTCGACCACCTACAATCACTACAGCGAGTCCTCGCGCAGCCAGGCGGCCTTCGCACACGCGATCTACGACCTGTCGGACTGGGTGCCGAACCTGCGCTTCACGGCAGGCTATCGCTATAGCTGGGACTTCGACTCCCTGTCCGAGCGCTCGACGACGCCGGGCGACGGCGTCACGCGCGGCCCCGGCGGGATCGCAACCAATTGCAACGTGCCGATCCACGACAATAACTGCCTGAGCCAGGTCGACGGCCATTTCAGCTCGTTCGGTTGGAACCTGGGTCTGGATTATCAATGGACGCCGCAGACCCTGCTCTATGTCCGGGCAGGCAACGCCTACCGCCCGGGCGGCTCGATCCTGGCGGTACAGGCGCCCTACAACAAATACCAGCCCGAGCATGTGACCGACGTCGAGCTGGGGGTGAAGACCGACTACGAGCTGATGGGGATTCGCGGCCGGACCAACGCGGACATCTATCACACCGACTATAAGGCCATTCAGGTGTCCATCGACATCACCGCCCCCAGCCAGGTGCCCGGTCAGCCGCCGTCGGTGGTGCCGATCACGGCCAACGCCGCCAGCGCCTATCTGGAGGGCGCCGAGATCGAGCAGACTTTCGCCTTGCCCTACGGCATCGATCTCTCGGGCCACGCCTCCTATATCTACACCCACTACGACAGCTACCCCCAGGCGTTCGGCCAGGTGGGATCGCCGCCGTTCCAGTACATCCCGCTGTTCCAGTTCGCGGTGACACCGACCTGGCATGTACCGATCGATACGGCCTGGGGTGAGATGTCGGCCTCGATCTCCTGGTCGTGGTATGGCCACCAATCGACCAGCCCACTGGCGAACGAGCCGCTCAACTACCAGCCGCACTACGAGAATTTCGACATACGGGCGGACTGGACCAATGTTTTTCAGCAGCCGTTCGATCTCGCCTTCTTCATGACCAACGTGACCGACAATCTGCACGTGGTCGGCGTGATCCCGCTCCAGACCTCGGCGGGGTTCAGTTCGGTCGCCTACAACGCGCCGCGGATGTTCGGCTTCTCGCTGAAATACCGGTTCGAGCCCAACAAGGAAGAACCGGTTCCGGCCGCGCCCTATACGCCGCCGCCGGTCGCCGCGGTGGCTCCGGCGCCGAGGAGCTATCTGGTGTTCTTCGATTTAAACAAATCCGACCTGACGGCCCAGGCTACCCAGATCGTGGACCAGGCCGCTTCCAATGCCGGCCCGGCCAAGGTCGCGCGGCTCACCGTCACCGGCCATACCGATACGGTCGGCTCGGACGCCTACAACATGCGTCTCAGCCGCCGCCGTGCGGAATCGGTGGCGGCGCGATTGGAGAAGGATGGAATCTCCGCTTCCGAAATCGAGATCGTCGCCAAAGGCAAGCGCGACCTGCTGGTGCCAACCGCCGACGGTGTCAGAGAACCGCAGAACCGTCGCGTCCAGATCGTCTATGATGGCGGGATGAATTCATGAGATCGGGGAGGAACGGATGCGCGGATTGAAGGGCAAGGTCGCGGTCATTGCCGGCGCGGCGACCGGCATCGGCAAGGCGACGGCGATAAGGCTGGGCGATGAAGGCGCGCATGTGGTGCTGGGCGACATCAATGTCGCCGGGATCGATGCGGTGGCGGCCGAAGTCAACGCAGCCGGCGGCAGGGCGGTGGCGGCGCATTGCGACATCGCCGACGACGCCTCGGTCAAGGCGCTGGTCGATCTGGCGGTGAAGACCCATGGCGGGCTGGATCTCATGCATGCCAACGCCGCCGACCTGAAGGTCGTGCTGTCCGACACGACCGCGGTCGATGTGGCGCTCGAAGTGTTCGACCGGACCATCGCGGTCAATCTGCGCGGCCATCTGCTGTGCACCCGCCACGCCATCCCGGAAATGCTGAAACGCGGCGGCGGGGCCATCGTCTATACCTCGTCGGCCGCGTCCTATGCCGGCGAACCGGAGCGCGTGTCCTATGCCGTCTCCAAATCCGGCATCAACGCGCTGATGCGCCACGTCGCCTCGCGTTGGGGCAAGGAAGGCATCCGCGCCAATGCCATCGCCCCGGGCGTGGTCATCACCGAAGCCACGGCCACAGGCATTCCGGAGGAAATGAAGCAGATGGTCCTGGCGATGAGCCGCAGCACCCGCCTGGGCGAACCCAAGGACATCGCCGCGATGGTGGCGATGCTGTTCTCCGATGACGGCGAATGGATCAACGGCCAGGTGGTGAGCGTCGATGGCGGGGTGTTCCTACGGCCGTGACCCTTTAATCGGGCGGGCGCTTCAGCCCCATTGCCCCGGCCCGGACCTTACGCTTCAATCGGCGCCCCTAGACAAGGAGCGCCGTCATGTACCGGCTTCACGACAATATGTCCTCGGGCAACGCCTATAAGGTGCGGCTGCTGCTGAGCCAGCTCGGCATTCCGTTCGAGCGGACCCTGTACGATGTCGACAAGGCGGAGACGCGGACCGAGGAATTCCTGGCGCTGAACCCGAACGGCCGCATTCCGGTGCTAGAGATCGCGCCGGGGCGGTGCCTGCCGGAATCCAACGCCATCCTCTGCTATCTGGCGGAGGACACGCATTTCATGCCGGCGGACCGGCTACAGCGGGCGCATGTCATGCAGTGGCTGTTCTTCGAACAGTACAACCACGAGCCCAATGTCGCGACCGTGCGCTTCTGGATCACCCATAAGGTCGAGATGACCGAGTTCCGGCAGATCGCCCTGCCGGTGAAGCGCAAGGACGGCATCGCCGCGCTGGGGGTGATGGAGCGGCACCTGACCGGGCGCGACTGGTTCGTCGGCACCGCCT
>DATBAZ010000077.1:0-7792 GCA_036271255.1 Alphaproteobacteria bacterium | reverse complement strand
CGCCAGCCTGCTCCATGACGGGGCCGACCCGGCCTACGCCACCGCCCGCGCGCTGCATATGATCGGCGACGAGCTCCAGCGGCAGGCCCTGGTGCTGAGCTATATCGACGGCTTCTGGCTGATGGGCGTCGGCATCATCCTGGCGATCCCGGCGGTTCTGTTCCTGCAGCGCCCGAAGCCGGGCGCGGCGGCTATGGCGCATTGATTTCGTGATCCGGGACGGCGCGGCGAAAATACGCTATTAAGATGGGCAATATCGGTCGACGGGAGATGTTGCCATGAGCGGATCAGCCGGCGCTTTCGATCTATCCTGTTCTTGCTGCGGCGAGCATCCATATCCGGCCGGCGGGCCGACACCATCCCGCCGCAGTTTCCTGGCGGGCGGGGTCGCCGCCGGCATCGCGGCCATGGGGATGGATTCCATGCTGCCGGGCCGTGCGGTGGCGCAAACCACGCTGTCGCCGGACGCCGCATTGCAGGCACTGCTGGATGGCAACAAGCGCTTCGTCCAGAAACAGATGACATTCGCCACGGCGGATCTTGCAGCGCTTCGCAAAGGAACGGCCGCCAAACAGGAACCGTTCGCCGGTGTGCTGTCCTGCGCGGATTCCCGAGTCCCGGTCGAACTCGTGTTCGATCAGAGCATCGGCCAGCTTTTCGTCACCCGCGTCGCCGGCAACCTGGCGACGCCGGAGATCATCGCCAGCCTGGAATATGGCGCGGCGGTGCTGGGCATCAAAACCATCCTGGTTCTGGGCCACAGCGCCTGTGGGGCGGTCAAGGCGGCGATTGCCGGCAAGGAGGTGCCCGGGCAAATCAGCGGGCTGTTCAGCCAGATCCGCCCGGCCGTCGACCAATCCGGCGGCGATCTGGAAACCGCGATCAAGGACAACGCAAAGAACCACGCCCACCTCCTGGCCACGGCCTCGCCCCTGCTGGCGGGCATGATCAAGGACGGCAAGCTCAAGATCGCGGCGGGGTATTACGCGCTGGATAGCGGTCAGGTGACGGTGCTGGCGTAAACGGTCAAGTCATGAATCGTAGGATGGGTAGAGCGCAGCGAAACCCATCGCATTCTGGCATCGACGATGGGTTTCGCTGCGCTCTACCCATCCTACGTCGTCTCTCGTCGGCGTGTGGCGAGGAGCTATTTCGCCGGATGCCGCGGCTGCATCCCGGCCGCACGGTAGATATCGTCGATCACCCGCATATTGACGATGCCGTCCTCGGCTGAGGTCAACACCGGCTTGCCGCGCAGGCAGGCGTCGGTGAAGGCTTCCAGCTGGTAGAGATAGGTCGGGCGCTTGCCCAGATTCTCGACGCGCTTGCCCTTGGCGGTCTTCACCGTCAGGCGGTGATAGGCCTGGGGCATCACAGGATTGAAGACCGACATCTCACCCAAAGTGCCGACAGCGCCGCAGGAGATATTCAGCAGCTTCCATGACCACATCGAGACCGTGACCGTGCCGGTCGCGCCGGACTTGAAGCGCAGCTGCGCCTCCATCGCCCGGTCGACATTGTCGCCGTGCTTCTTGACGACCGCCGACGTCACCTCCGGGTCGGGTCCGCCCAGCAAGCGGGCGAAATGAACGGCATAGCAGCCCGCATCCATCATCGCCCCGCCGGCGAGGTTGTAGTTGTAGCGAATGTCGTTGAAGAGCGGCAGCGGGAAGCACATCGTGCCGTGGACGTGCTTGAGTTCCCCAAGCTCGCCGCTGGCCACGATCTCCGCCATGCGCGCCGCCAGCGGGTGATAGCGGTAATGGAAGGCCTCCATCAGCACGGTGCCTGCCTTGCGCGCAGCCTCGGCCATCGCCGTGGCTTCCTCGGCATTGGCGGCGATCGGCTTCTCGCACAGCACATGCTTGCCGGTCTCGGCCGCCTTGATCGCCCAGCGCCCGTGCAGCCCGTTGGGCAACGGGATATAGAGCGCATCGATCTCCGGGTCGGCGATCATCGCGTCGTAGCTGTCATGGATGCGCGGGATATTGTGCTTGTCGGCGAACTCCCTGGCCCGCGCCGGGTCGCGCGCCGCGACCGAGACGAGACTCACTTCCGGCACCGATTTGGCCGGGGTGACAATAGCGCTCGGCGCGATCTTCGCCGCACCCAGCAGGCCGATGCGCAGCATGGTCAGTGGATCGCCACGGCCACGTCGGCGGCGCCGGCGATGGCGCCTTCGATATAGCCGACACCGTTGCAGTCGCCGACCGTGTGGACCTTGAAGCCGGCGGCCGTGAGGCTGTCCGCCAGGGTCAGGTTGCCGGTCGCGCCCTTGGCGACGATCACATTGTCGGCCTCGACCACGTGATGCTGGCCGTCCTCGTCGTCGAAGGTCACGCGCTCATTGCCGATGGCGATATTCTTCATGCCCGGCAGCAGGGTGACGCCGAGGTCGCGCGCTTCTGCGAGCGCCCGCCAGCGGCGGACGATATAGATGCCGGCGCCCAGCCTCGGCGCCTCGTCCACCACAGTTACCTTGCGCCCACGCTCGGCCAGGAACTCGGCCAGCTCCAGCCCCACCAGCTCGCCGCCGATAATGACGATGTGATCGCCGAGCGGCATCCAGGCCTTGCTGGCCTCCCGGATCATCTCCGGGCTCTTGGTGACGCCGGTCAGCGAACCGGCCTTGGCGGCCATGCGCGTTGCCCAGCTGGTTTTGCCCTTCAGCGTCTCGAGATTCTCGCCCAGCACGAGGTTGCGCATCTCGTCGCCGGAGAAGACGTTGTCGCGGTCGTTGCCGGGGATCGGCGGCATGGTGCGGACGGCGCCGACGGCCACCACCACCTCGTCCGGGTTCAGCGACTTCAGCAGCTCGGGCGTCGCCTTGGTCTTCAGCCGCACCTCGATCCCGAGTTCGGAGACCTGACGCTTCAGCCAGTTGAGGATGCGTTCATTGGGGGCATAGGCGATCGAGGCGAACTGTACTGTGCCGCCCAGGCGGTCGGACTGTTCCAGCAGAGTCACCTTGTGGCCCTTGAGCGTCAGCCGCCGTGCACTCTCCATGCCGCCGGGGCCGCCGCCGATGACAACGATGTGCTTCTGGCCCTCCGCCGGAGTAATAGCGCGCTCGCGCTCGAAAGATGTTTCCGGGTTGACCGCGCATTTGACGGCCTTGCTGAAATAGATCTGGCTGACGCAGGCATAGCAGTAGATGCAGGGCCGCACCTCCTCCGGCTTGCCCGCCTTCAGCTTGTTCGGCAGCTCCGGATCGGCCAGCAGCTTGCGGCCCATGGCGACGAAGTCGAACTTTCCCTCGCCGATATAGCGGTCCGCCGCCTCCGGCTCGATGCGGCCGGCGGTGATGACCGGGATGTCGAGCACCGACTTGATCTGGGCCGCGCCCGGGATCATCAGCTCGACCTTGTGCGGGATGTTGGAGCCGGAATGGTATTTGCCCTGGCTCTGGTCGGCATAGGACGAGGCGGTGATGGCGTCGACCCCGGCCTCCTGCAGCAGAACGGCCAGCTTCTTGGCATCCTCGATCTTGATGCCGTCGTCCTTGCCGAACTCTTCCTCGTCGATCTTGCACCAGACCGGATAGTCCTGGCCGACCTGCGACCGGACGGCCCTTACCGCATCGAGCAGCAGCCGGGCGCGGTTCTCCAGCGGCCCGCCATATTCGTCGTCACGCCGGTTCGAGGCCGGGGAGATGAAGGAGGAGAAGATATAGCCGTGGCCGCCATGCAGCTCGACCCCATCGGCCCCGGCCTCCTTGGCGCGGGCAGCGGCGTCGGCGAACATCTGGATCAGGTGCTCGGCGTCCTGCGCCGTCATCACCTTGAAGCTGACTTCCTTCACATTGGCGAAGTCCGCCTGGGCGATCTCCTCCGGCAGGAAGCCGTCCATCACGTCGCCCGGCTTCGGCGGCAGCGGCACAGACGGGCACCAGACCGGGCGGCCGTCCTTCATGTCGGTCATCGCGACAAGGCCGCCGAAATGGAGCTGCAGCGCCAGCTTGGCCCCGTGCTCATGCACCACGTCGGCCACGCCCTTGATCGAGGGAATATGACGGTCGCCCGACAGCGCCACCTGCCACTGGCAGTTCGAGCCCACCGGATAGCCGACCGAGACCGACCCCACCGTCAGCAGGGCCGCCCCGCCCTTGGCCCGCGCCGCGTAATAGGCCCGGGTGCGCGCGCCGCACATGCCGTCTTCCTCAGCCAGATTGTCGCCCATCGCGGTCATGAAGATGCGGTTCTTGAGCTGCAGCGAACCGATCCGGCCCGGCGACATCAAATGCTGAAAACTGGTCGACACCTGGCTTCCCCTCCTGGAGGCTGATTCGGCGGTCTGGGCGCCGCGCTTGTCCTGTGGACCTAGCCTAGCGCACTTGCCCGCCGGGAGGGCAAACGAATTGTTCGATCACATCGTCGCGTGATGTCGCAAAACTTCCGCGTCGACCGCGCTAAAGGCCTGCCAGAGCGGCCTGGTTTTGCAGGCCGGCGCCTTGATGAACCGGGGCGTGTCGCCAGAAGTAAAATGCCGCAAGCGCTGTCGATAAGAGCCCGACGATGCTGGTGCCATAGGCGCTGACCGTCAAAAACTCGACCCAGTTCAGCTTGCTCTCACCGAAATTGCGCCACAGCAGCAAGGCGACGCTGCCGAGATAGCCCGATGCATCGGCGACATAAATCAGGAAACCGGCAGTCCCGACACGGCCGCTGAAGGCGACCAGCCGGTCGAACAGGACGGCGTTGAACGGAGTATAGGCGGTATAAAGCCCAGCGCCTGCGAGGATCATCAGGATCAGCGGGGAGATCAGCCCGGCCTGAAAGGCCAGGGTCGCGCCGCCCAGCAGCAGGAAGGCCGCCGCAACCAAGCCATGGATGACCATCAGCGCCCGCAGATTGTCGCGGACGACGATGACCGCGGCCATGGCGCCCAGCGCGATGACGGCGACCGGCAGCTCACTCGCGCTGAACACCGCCGCCTCGCCGCCATAGCCCAATCCGGCCCAGAGCTCGGCGGCGAAGTTGTCGCGAAAATCGCGAAAGGCGCTGAGCAGCACATAGGCCAGCACCAGGAGCGCGAGCCCCGGCGCATAGGCCATCATGAACGCCGCCCGTTGGCGGCCGGTCATCGGCGCGCGATGAACCCGCTCGGCCTCATCGCGCGCGTCGGGCGGCGGCAGCTGGTTCAGCACCCAGACCGACACGAGAAGCAGAGGCGCGAAGACCGCCCCGACGGCCGCGGGCATCCAGAATGCCCCGACGCCGAGCGAATGCATCATCCATGCGCCCAACGATTTCACGATGCCGGAAGACAGGATGAAGCTGGCGCAGAGCATGGAGCCCAACACTTCCGACACGCGCCGCCCTTCCATATAGCCGAACACCAAGCCCCAGATCATGCCGAGCGCCAGCCCGTTCAGGAACATGCACGCCACGTTCCAGGGGGCCGGGACCAGGGCGAAAGCGACCAAAGCCAGCCACGACAGGCCGATGAGGCCGAGAATCGCCGCGCCGCGCCGCGCCGGCGCCATTTCGGAGATCACCTTGATGCCGGCGAGCTTCGACAGGGCGTAGCCGGCGACCTGGGCCAGAACGAGCGCGATCTTGTAATCGAGCGCGAAGTGCCAGCCGGCAATGTCGACGAATGTCGCGGCCGTGAACGGCTTGCGGAAAGCATACATAGAGAAATAAGCGAAAAACCCCGCCAGGCCCGCAATCGTGGTGAAAATGACAGGTCCGCCACGCTCCAGGTGCCGCCGAAGGGTGTCGCTCACGCTGAACTCCTTGAACGCCGATGGAACCATGATGCGGTGGCGCCCCGCACATCTCGGATATCTTACGGTCCAAATACTATAGTTTTGTTAAAGAGTATCCAGATACTTCTCAGGCTTTTGATGTCACTCGCGATAGTTTGAGTATTTTCTAATATAATTTTTCCTTATGGTATCATCGATTTTGTTATCTATAGATAAGATCGTTTTGACTTTGGCGTGAACACGAGCTACCCGTGCCTCCTGTCAGCGGTCGGTCGCGTAGACGAAGGCCGCGTACGTCACCCTCACGCAGCAAAAATGGAACGGGGAATGCAAAGCTCCGGTTTTGACGTAGCGATCGTGGGCGCCGGCATCATCGGCCTAGCCCACGCGCTGGCCGCGGTCAAAGCAGGCAAGCGGGTGGTCGTCATCGACCGGGATCCGCGCGCAAACGGCGCATCGATCCGGAATTTCGGCTTCATCACCGTGACCGGGCAGGAGCGCGGCGAGAGCTGGTCGCTCGCCATGCGGACGCGCGACGTCTGGGCCGAGGTGGCGCCCGAGGCGGGCATCGCGGTGGAGCAGAACGGCTTCATCCTGACCCTGCGCCATCCCGAAGCGATCGGGGTGGTCGAGGCATTCCTGAAAACCGAGATGGGCGAAGGTTGCGCATGGCTCGACGCGCAGCGTTTGCGCGCGGACCATCCGGAGATCGCGGCGCATGATGCGATCGGGGCCCTCGTCAGCCCGCACGAGCTGAGGGTCGAATCGCGTACGGCGCTGCCGCGGCTGGTCGCTTGGCTGAAGGCTGCCCATGGCGTGACGTTCCTGACCGAAACGGCCGTATATTCGGCCGTCCCGCCCCGGATCGAGACTTCGCGCGGGCCGGTCGAAGCGGCCGCCGCGATCGTCTGCCCCGGCGACGATTTCAGCACATTGTTCCCGGACCGTGTCGCGGCGTATCGCCCGCGCCGGTCGCGGCTCTCGATGCTCCGGCTTGCCCCACCAGGATTTCGCCTGCCGGCGCCGGTCCTGTCGGATCTGACCTTGCTGCGCTATGCCGGCTATGCCGCGCTGCCTGAGGCGGAGGCGCTCAGGCAGCGCCTGGCGGTCGAGCAGGCCGTGCATCTGGCCCACGGGGTTCACCTGATCGCGGTGCAAAGCGCGGACGGCTCGCTGGTGGTCGGCGACAGCCATCACTATGACGACCTGCCGCCGCCCTTCGCCCCGGCCGAAGCGGAAGACTGCATCCTCGATGAATTCCAGCGCGCCACCGGCGTTACCCCGCCGCCGGTCATCGAGCGATGGGTGGGAACTTATGCCGTTTCCGACGGGCGCAACTTCTTCATCGACGCGCCCGCCGACAATGTCCGCGTTGTAATCGTCACCAGCGGCACCGGCGCGTCGACCGGTTTCGGTATCGCAGAGCGGACCGTCGCGGATCTGTTCGGACACAAGGCTGGAGCCCCCGCATGAGCTATCCCATAAAGGCCGTCATCTTCGATTGGGCCGGAACCATGGTCGATTTCGGCAGCCTGGCGCCGGTCGAGGCCATGATCGATGCGTTCGCCGTTCACGGTGTCGCGGTCTCGGAGGCGGAGGTGCGCTCCCCAATGGGCAAGGCCAAGCGCGCGCATATCGGCGCGATGCTGAGCGACCCGGCGGTCGCCGCCCGCTGGACGGCGGCCAAGGGGGCGCCGCCTGCCGCGGCGGACGGCGACATGATCCATGAAACGCTTGAGCCGATGATCGCCGAGGCGGCGGCACGATGCGCGGACCTGATCCCGGGGGCGGCCGAAACCGTTGCCCATCTGACCGCTCTCGGCGTCAAGATCGGTTCCGGCACCGGCTATACCCGCCCGACCATGGCGGGCGTCCTGCCGCGCGCCGCGGCCCAAGGCTATTCTCCTGCGGTCGTGGTCTGCTCCGGCGAGACGCCATCGGGCCGGCCGGCCCCATTCATGACCTGGAAGGCGCTCATCGAACTCGACGTCTGGCCGGCGCAGGCCTGCGTCAAGATCGATGATGCCCCGGTGGGGATCGAGGAGGGCAAGCTGGCCGGATGCTGGACGATCGGCGTGTCCG
>DATBAZ010000076.1:0-8785 GCA_036271255.1 Alphaproteobacteria bacterium | reverse complement strand
ATGCGAAAACCCTTTGTGGCTCACTTCATGCCTCCGGGCTGATCCTGCCATGACCCTTCGTAGCGCAGTCTTTGTCGTGGCGGAAAAACATTTTCTTCGATATGTTTTGTCCAAACAGGAAGGGCACGGCATGAGCGTGATCAACGATCAATTCCGGTTCTCGGGCAAGACGGTCATCATCACCGGCGGGAATGGCGGCATCGGGCAGGGGCTGGTCGAGGCCTTTTCGGAACGCGACGCCCATGTCGCGATCCTGGACCATGCCGCGGCGGTGGTGGCGCCGGTATCGCGCGGCGCCGGCAGGGTGATCGATATCCGCACCGACATCACCGATCGCGCCTCGGTCGATGCGGCGGTCGGGCAGGTGATCGCCGCGTTCGGGCAGGTCGACGTGCTGATCCACAATGCCGGCGGGGGCGTCGGCTTGGCACGACTGCCGGACCTGACCGACGAGGTCGTCGACTGGACCGTCCGCCTGAATGTCTACGGCACGGTGAACATGATGCAGTCGGTCGGCGCAGGCATGATCGCGCGGCGCAGCGGGTCGATCGTCAATATCGCCTCGAACGCGGCGCTGTCGGGCATGGCCGGTCGGGCCGATCCGATCTATGCCGGCGCCAAGGGCTTCGTCCTTGCCATGAGCAAGGCGCTGGCGGCCGATCTCGGCGAGCATAATGTGCGGGTGAATACGATCGCGCCCGGCTGGATCGTGCCCGAGAGCTCGGACAAGACCTCGACCGGCAGCTTCTGGACTCGCCTCAGCGCTTTCGGCACGCCGGAGAGCTTCAACGCCGAGTATGAGAAGACCGGCCAGCTGTTCAACAGTGGCAGCCAGGCGCTGAAGCAGCTTGGCCGGCCGAGCGACATCGCCAACGCCGCGGTTTATTTCGCGTCAGACGCCGCCCGCCACATCACCGGCCAGCTATTGTCGATCGGCGGCGGCGATTATATGCCGTCCTAGACGCTCGATCGTTCGGCAGCCTTATGGCTCATCCGCCTCGGCCGCGGCGGAACGGGGACTTATCTCCCCTTTGGAACTGATGCTGTAGGCGCGGTAAAAGTGCGGGCCTCTGCCAGGCGTATCGGTGCATAGGGTGGCGGTTCCGACGCATTGCGGCAGGTCTTTCCCATCGCGTTCGACGTGATAGGTGTAGCCGCTAGCGGCGACACTGTCCCATAGGATCGTGACAGTCGACTTCGTGCAATGCTGAGTCGAAGTCGCCCCACAGATCGTCGTGATTCCTGACGGAACGAACGCGCTCAGCTTCAGCGGCGGGAGGGGCTTCTGCGAGAAGTCGAACTCGTTCATCAGGTTGCCGACCGGCGCGGTTGTACCGTCGAGGAAATGCACCTTGGTCAGTGCGTCCCTTATGTCCGGACGGCTGTCGGGGTTGCCGAGCGCCTTCGGGTCGAGCCGCGTTTTGTTCATGAACAGATCTTCGATGAAGGTCGCATAGGCATCGAAGCTCAGCACCGAGTGGTCGATCATTCCGGCCTTGGCATAGGCGCTGATCGTGATGCCGGGAACACGCAGGCCGTACCCCTCGATCGGCGTGAAGGTTGGATTCCGGTCGACATTGGGGGGAACCACATGATCGTAGAAGCCGCCCCAATCGTCCCATGCAAGGAAGATGACCGTATCTTTCCAATAGTGCGACCCCATCACGGCGTTGACCAGGCGGGTCACGTAGTTCATTCCGCGGTTTACGCTGGCCGGCGGATGTTCGCTGTTGACGTTGTTCGGGACGATCCAGGAAACCTGGGGCAGCGTTCCGTTCTGTATGTCCGTGAAGAATTGCGCTGTGGCGGGGTTATGCTTGGCGAGGTATGCGGGGCCCTGTCTTTTCACCGAGACGAAATAGGGCGCGGGATTCCAAATGGAGGGCACGCCGTTGAGCTGCGCCTGTTCAGAGCAGGTTATCTCTTCGTCTTCGCAATCCGGTGCGGCACCGCCGTCCAGATAGTATTTCCATGAAACGCCGTGCCGGTCGAACAGCTGGAACAGGTTCGCCCACGGCATTTGAAACCCGTCATGCGGGCCGTTTGCGCCGGCATTGGGGTCTGTGACGCAGGTGGAGGCCTTTGTGTTGTCCTGGCACACGGCAACCCATTCGCTGGTCATCTCCACGTGCGCCGGCCATGACCAGGATCGCACAGGCTCGAACAGACGGTCCTGCAGGACGAATTTGCTGGCATAACTCCAATAATTCGGAATCTCGTCCTTCGTGTGATAGCCGGCTACGTCATGCCGCTCGACACCGTCCGAGGTGCCTGAGCAGTTCGGCGCGTCCGGCGGGCAGCTCGTGTTGGAGTGCGCCTGCTGATAGACGAAGCCGTTCATCTTGGTGGTGGTGATCCCGTCGCGAATATCCTCCTGGGCGTTGAGTGCCCTGTGCGGGCCGCCGGCGTTTACGTCGTGGGGGTCGTGAAAGGGTGTGACGCACCCGTTTTCAGGATTGCGTATATCGATCGGAAGGCAGGTGCCCGCGGGGATTCCGTCGGCGCCCGGAAAGGTGCCGAAATAGCTGTCGAAGCTCCGATTCTCCTGCATGATTATGATCACATGGCGGATCGGGATCGGCTTGGTCTTGGCGCTCGGGGCCGCGATGCTGGTACCGGCTGCAAGAGCGAAAGATGCTGCAAGGACAGCGAGGCGTTTACGCAGTGGGTTGCTCATTGGACATCCGCTGACTCGAGAAGGTCGTTTTTATTTCTTTTGAAAAACACACGTTCCGCAGGAATTTTTCCTGCGCACAAATGTAATAACATATAGTTTGGAGGTGGAAAGTTCTATCGATCGGCGGCGGCCTTAGGGCTCGTTAACCTCAGCCGCGGCGGAGCGCGGGCTTTTCCTGCCTTTGGAATTGACGCTATAGACTCGATACAGATGCTTGCCTTTGCCGGGCTTATCGATGCAGTCGGCGGCTATCCCTTTGCATTGCGGAAGTTCCGTCCCATCGCGTTCGACATGGTAGATGAAGCCTTTTGCGGCGACCGGATTCCAATGGATGTTGACCGTCTGCCGCGTGCACTGATAGGTCATGCGCGGTGCGCAGATCGCAATGATGCCTGATGGAATGGCCGTGGTCAGCAGCAGCGGCGGCAACGGTTTCTGATTGAAGTCGAACTCGTCGATCAGCTTGCCGATCGGCGCCGTCGTGCCGTCGAGGAAATGGACCTTGGTCAGCGCGTCCCTGATATCCGGGCGGTTGTCGGGATTGCCGAGCGCCTTGGGGTTGAGGCGTGCGCCATTCATGAACAGGTCTTCGATAAAGGTGGCGTAGGCATCGAAGCTCATTACCGAGTGATCGATCATGCCGGCTTTAGCATAGGCGCTGATCATGATGCCGGGAACGCGCAGACCATATCCCTGAATGGGATATTTGGTGTTGTTGCGGTCGACATTGGGCGGCGGCACGTGATCGTAGAAACCGCCCCAATCGTCCCAGGCTAGGAAGATGGCGGTATGTTTCCAATAGTGCGATGCCATGACCGCATTGATCAGCTTGGTCACGTAGTTCATGCCCCGGGTCACGCCGGCCGTCGGGTGCTCGCTTTCCGGGTCCGTCGGCACGATCCAGGACACCCGAGGCAGCGTGTCGTTCTTGATGTCGGCGAAGAACTGCTTCGTGTCCGGATTGTGCTTGGCCAAGTACTTGGCACCCTGTTGCTTCACTGAGGTGAAATAGGGCGCCGGGTTCCAGATCGACGGCACGCCCGCCTGCTGCGGCTTGGCGGGGCAGGTCATCTCGTCGTCGTCGCAATCCGGCTGGTTGCCGCCCGCGAGATAGTATTTCCAGGAAACCCCGTGCGCATCCATAAGCTGGAACAGGTTCGACCACGGCAATTGCTTGATGCTGTGCGGGCCTTGTTCGCCGCCATCGGGGTCCGTGACGCAGCTTGTGGCTTTGGTGTCGTCCTTGCACACTGCCACCCATTCGCTGGTTATCTCGAGATGCGACGGCCACGACCAGGACCGCACGCCCTCGAACAGATGGTCCTGCAGGACGAATCTGCTCGCATAGGTCCAGTAGTTCGGGATTTCCTCCCGTGTGTGATAGCCGACCACGTCGCGCCGCTCTACGCCGGCAAAGAAGGCCGAACAGTTCGCCGTCGTCGGGGCGCAGTCCCTGGGGGCATGCACCTGTTGAAAGATGAAGCCGTTCATGCGGTCGGTGTGGATGCCGTCGCCGATATCCGCTTGGGCACCGAAAGCCCTGTGCGGGCCGCCGGCATTCTGGTCATGCAGATCGTGGAAGGGTTTGACGCAGCCCTTCTCCGAATGGTCCGGATCGTTCGGAACACAGGCGCCCGACGGAATTCCGTCGGCCCCTGGAAAGGTGCCGAAGTAGCTGTCGAAGCTCCGATTCTCCTGCATGATGATGATGACATGCTGGATGGGGATCGCTGTGGTATTGGCTGTCGTCGCCGCGAGGCTGGTGGTGGACGCGAGGGCGAGGAACGCCGCCAGGACGGCGACGGCGCGGTCACGCAGGAGGATACTCATTTTCAGACCCGACTGACTTCGAAGGGGGCGTTTGCGTGTCGCGCTACGCACAATACGCATGAATCCTGATTTTCCCGCGCGCCGTATGGGACGATGATCCGTCGCGATTGACGAAGTGAACGTCGCGCGGGAGGCGGATGCTACGGTTGGAGATGGCAGGCATTCAGGTCCATGATTTCGTACCGTTACCTTATTTCTTCTAAGGCAGGTACCATCAATCTGTCAGTATTTCAATTGCAGCTAAATGTAGTGGAAAGTGCGTATTTTATAATGAACGGCATTTTGTTTGTACCCGCTTGGGGCGGTCAATCGGCGCATAGCCGATTTAGCCTGTGCGGCGTATATGCTAGCGTCGTGAACCTGCCGCAGGCTGATACCAACGACCCGGGGATGTCTTGATCCGCAAGCTGCTTCTCGCTGCCACGCTCGCCGCCGTTGCCGGGCAGGGGGCTCAGGCCGCTTGGCGCGGCCACGGGCAGAATTCGCAGCATAGCGGGATCGCGCCGGTGCCCGCGCAGAAGCTGAACCGGATCGCCTGGAAGACGCCGATCGATCTCGACCCGCAGGTCACGGGCGACGTGCTGTTCGCCCATTACGGCTCTGCGATAGTGACCGAGGGCAACACCGTGATCCTCCCGGTCAAGACCGGCGCCGAGGGCGGCTTCCGTGTCGAGGCGCACAGCGGGGCGACGGGCGCCACCGTGTGGTCGCTCGACACCGACTATGTGCTGCCCGACCATGACTGGACGCCGGTCTTCGGCCCGGTGCTGACTTTGCAGAACCGGGTCTATTATCCGGGCGGGGCGGGGCTCATCCGCTGGCGCGATACGCCGAACAAGGCGGCGGGTGATAGCGGCTGGTTCGCCTTCTATGGCGCCGCAGCCTATCAGGCGAACCAGGCGGCCTATCAGGCCAGCGTCAAGATCAGCACGCCGCTGACCGCCGACGATGCCGGCAACGTCTATTTCGGCTTCGTCGCCGAGGCCGGCGCGCCGGCGGGTCTCAAGAGCGGCATCGCCAAGGTCGCGGCCGACGGAACCGCCACTTGGATCGCCGCCGCCGAGGCCTCGGGCGACAAGGCGATGACCCAGGTCCAGATGAACTGCGCACCCGCCATCTCCTATGACAAATCGACCCTCTATATCGCCGTCAGCAACGGCTCCGGCAGCGGTTACGCGGGTTATCTGCTCGGGCTCGACACCAAGACCCTGCAGCCGAAATACAAGGTGCGGCTGAAGGACCCGTCGGTCGGCGACGATGCGGAGATCAGCGACGACAGCTCCGCCTCGCCCACGGTCGGGCCCAACGGCGACGTCTATTTCGGGGTGCTGGCGCGCGACTACCCGTACCATCATGCCCGTGGCTGGCTGCTGCATTTCGACGGCACTCTGAAGCAGACGAAGATCCCGGGCTCGTTCGGCTGGGACATCACGCCGTCGATCGTCCCGGCCGCGCTGGTGCCGTCCTACAAGGGCAAATCCAGCTATCTGCTGATGACCAAGTACAACAACTATGCGGGCGTCGGCATCACGTTGGGCGACGGCCGTAACAAGGTGGCGGTCCTCGACCCCAACGCCTCGCAGATCGACGAATATTCCACCACCAGCACGCCGGTGATGAAGGAGGTGCTGACGATGATGGGCCCGACCCAATTCCCCGGTGGCACGACCGGTCAGGTCTATGAATGGTGCATCTCCACCGCCGTGGTCGATCCCACCAGCAGTTCGATCTTCGTCAACAGCGAGGACGGCCACCTCTACCGGTGGAACCTGAAGACCAACACGATCGCCGAGAGCATCCAGCTGAATACGCCTCTGCCGCAGGCCTATACCGCGACCATCGTGGGGCAGGACGGGACGGTCTATACGACCAACAACTCGATGTTCTACGCCGTGCGGAAGTAGGGCTACCGCCCCAACGCCTTGACCGCCCGCAGCACATCCGGCTTCAGGCCCGCGCCACCCTGTTCGGCATGGGCGACGATCTGCTTGCGCATGCGCGGGTCCCAGAATTTGCGCAGATGGTCGGCGATACCGTCGGCCGGGTCGGACCCATGCTGGGTCGTGAAGAAATCGCCGATCTGGTTGGCCATATAGACCAGGCGGTCATGCGACATGGCGGATCTCGGCGTCCCGCACCCGGGCCGGGTGGGTGAAGATTTCGAAGTCGCGGCCGCGGGCGATGGCGACCAGCGTGATGCCGGCGGCTTCCGCCGTCCGGATGGCCAGGGCCGTGGGGGCCGAGACGGCAACCAGGACCCCGGCGCCCATGATCGCGGTCTTCTGGACCATCTCGACCGATACACGGCTGGTCAGCAGCACGATGCCCTCCGATCCGGCGGTCCCCTGGCGGGCCAGCCCACCGGCCAGCTTGTCGAGCGCGTTGTGGCGGCCGACATCCTCGCGCAGCGCGACGATGCCGCGATTCGGCGTCCAGAAGGCTGCGGCATGGACCGCGCGGGTCTCGCGGTTCAGCCTCTGGCCGGCCGGCATGGCGGCGATGGCGTCGGAGATATCCGCTGCCGAGACGGTCAGGCGGGAGGCGACGGCCGGCGCAGGGCGCACCGTCTCCTCCAGGCTCTCCATGCCGCACAGGCCGCAGCCGGTTGCGCCGGCCAGCTGGCGGCGGCGGTCGGAGTAGCTGTCGATCCGGTCCTTGCCGATCCACATGCGCAGCTCGATGCCGATGTCGCGCTCGACCACCTCGAGCTGCTCGATTTCCCCGGCGCGATCGACCACGCGCTCGGCCAGGCTGAAGCCGACGGCGAAATCCTCCAGGTCGGCCGGCGTTGCCATCATCACCGCGTGGGAGACGCGGTTGTAGGTCAGCGCCACCGGTGTTTCCTCCGGCACGATGCGGTGGCCCTTGCGGCGGACGCCGGCGGTGACCGCGATCTCCGGCACGCGGGCACTGGGCGTCCATGGGGACTTGCGTTTCATTCCGCGGCCTCCGCGATATGGCGGCTCTTCTCGGCCAGGTCTTCGTAATGCGCCTGCCACTCGGTCGGGCCGTTGGAGAGGGCGACCTGCACGGCCGTCACCTTGTATTCCGGGCAGTTGGTCGCCCAGTCGGAATAGTCGGTGGTCACCACGTTGGCCTGGGTCTCGGGGTGGTGGAAGGTGGTGTAGACCACGCCGGGCGCGACACGCTCGGTGATCTTGGCGCGCAGCGACGTGGAGCCGGAGCGGCTCTGCAGCCTGACCCAGTCCCGGTCGCGGATGCCGCGCTGCTCGGCGTCGTGCGGATGGATTTCCAGCAGGTCTTCCGGGTGCCAGGCGGTATTGCCGGTGCGCCGGGTCTGGGCGCCGACATTGTACTGGCTGAGGATGCGGCCGGTGGTCAGCAGCAGCGGAAAGCGCGGGCCGGTGCGCTCGTCGGTGGCGATATATTCGGTCAGCACGAAATGGCCTTTGCCGCGCACGAAGCGGTCGACATGCATGATCGGCGTGCCTTCCGGCGCCGCCTCGTTGCACGGCCATTGGACCGAGCCCAGCCGGTCGAGCTTCTCGAACGACACGCCGGAGAAGGTCGGGGTCAGCGCCGCGATCTCATCCATGATCTCGGACGGGTGGGCGTAGTTCATGGGGAAGCCCATGGCGTTGGAGATCGCCTGGGTGATCTCCCAGTCCGCCATGCCTGAGCGGGACGGCATCACCTTGCGCACCCGGCCGAGGCGCCGCTCGGCATTGGTGAAGGTCCCGTCCTTTTCCAGGAAGGTCGAGCCGGGCAGGAAGACATGGGCGAAATTGGCGGTCTCGTTCAGGAACAGATCCTGCACGACCACGCACTCCATCGCCTCCAACCCCGCCACGACATGCTGCGTGTCGGGGTCGGACTGCACGATGTCCTCGCCCTCGATATAGAGCGCCTTGAAGCTGCCATCGACGGCGGCATCCAGCATGTTGGGGATGCGCAGGCCCGGCTCGGCGTCGAGAGGCACATTCCAGAAGGCCTCGAACATTTCGCGCACCGCATCGGTGGCGACATGGCGGTAGCCGGTGAATTCGTGCGGGAAGGAGCCCATGTCGCACGAGCCCTGGACGTTGTTCTGGCCGCGCAATGGATTAATGCCGACGCCCTCACGGCCGATATTGCCGGTCGCCATGGCGAGGTTGGCCATGCCCATGACCATGGTCGATCCCTGCGAGTGCTCGGTCACCCCGAGCCCGTAATAGATCGCGGCGTTGTCGGCGCGGGCGTAGAGGCGCGCTGCGGCGCGGATATCGTCGGCAATGACGCCGATGGTTTCGGCCAGGGCCTCGGGGGCATGCTCAGGGC
>DATBAZ010000075.1:0-3466 GCA_036271255.1 Alphaproteobacteria bacterium | reverse complement strand
ATCTCTGGAAAAAGCCTGAGGAATTGCCGGATATTCTTGGCGTCTTTCGGATAAAAAGAGAAAAAATATGAATTTGTCGATATATCCCAAAATTCACTGCATAATATACCTACTGGATCAATGCCTTGTCCGCCGATCTTGAGATCGAGATAGGTTCTCCCGACGCCGGGAAAGTCACTATAATACAGCTCAGTCATCGTGAGAGGCTGTCTGTGTTCATCAGACCCCTTGGATGTGGCTGATTGAGATTGTGTTGGTGCCTTAGACGGCCAGAAATGCCAAGAGAAGAACCCTATAAATATCAATCCACTGACCACCATTCCGATTATAGATATCATGTAGGATTTCCTCCCATCGGTATCCGGCGCATCGCGCTCCTCAACCTGTCCACCCCTAAGGGTGGCTGCAATTGCCAAGACAACGAATGCTAGGAAGGCGAATGGTTTATATTCGTCTGGTATCTTGAGGACATCGGGGGCCAAAGCACTGGCTCCCAAGAGGAGCAATGCAGCCACCCCAAACCAAAGACCGGGCCTATGCCTTTTCGCCATTACGCCACCATGACTCCGCTCGGCTCGCGGCGGCAATCGGAATCCACGGTGCATTTCCTGAAAATGTTCTGTCGATGGCGGATTAGCCCCACCGGGATCAGATAGCGCTCCAGCCTCCTATTTGGCCTTGTGGAGTTTTCTATCTGATACCGCGCTACGTTAATCCACCCTACGAAATCCTAATACCGCTCCAGTTCCGGAAACGGCATCTGCCCGGCATGCACATGCATCCGGCCCCCCTCGGCGCAGCGGTGCAGCTTCGGGAACACCTTGCCGGGGTTCAGCAGTGTGTCCGGATCGAAGGCGCATTTGAGCTGCTGCTGGCGGGCGAGGTCGGGTTCGGCGAACTGGTATTCCATCAGGTCGCGCTTTTCCACGCCCACCCCATGCTCGCCGGTCAGCACGCCGCCCACATCGACGCAGAAGCGCAATATGTCGGCGCCGAAGGCCTCGGCGCGTTCGATCTCGCCGGGCTTGTTCGCGTCGTAGAGGATCAGCGGGTGCAGGTTGCCGTCGCCGGCGTGGAAGACGTTGACGCAGCCGAGGCCGTGCCGGCCGGAGAGCGCGCGAATTTCGCCCAATACGTGGCTCAGCTGATGGCGGGGGATGGTGCCGTCCATGCAGTAATAGTCGGGGGCGAGGCGCGCGGTGGCGGGGAAGGCGGCCTTGCGCCCGGCCCAAAATAGAAGGCGCTCCGCCTCCGAGTTGCTGACGCGGAGGCTGACGGCGCCGCAGTCACGGGCGATGGTTTCGACCAGGCCCAGCAGGTGGTCGATCTCGGCCAGCGGGCCGTCCAGCTCCACGATCAGCAGCGCCTCGACATCGAGCGGGTAGCCGGCATGGACGAATTCCTCCACCGCGGCGACCGAGGGCCTGTCCATCATCTCCATGCCGGCGGGGATGATGCCGGCGGCGATGATGGCGGCGACGCACTCGCCGGCTGCCTCATCGGAGCCGAAGCCGATCAGCGCGGCGCGGGCGCCCGGCGGCCTCGGCAGGATACGGACCGTCACCTCGGTGACGACGCCCAGCATCCCCTCCGATCCGATGACGACGCCCAGCAGGTCATAGCCCTCAGGGTCCAGGTGTTTGCCGCCGAGGCGCACGACCTCGCCCGACATCAGCACCATCTCGACCCCCAGCACATTGTTGGTGGTGAGGCCGTATTTCAGGCAGTGGACCCCACCCGAATTCTCCGCCACGTTGCCGCCGATCGAGCAGGCGATCTGGCTGGACGGGTCGGGCGCGTAATAGAAACCGGCCTCGGCCACCGCGTGGCTGATGCCCAGATTGGTGACGCCCGGCTGGGCGGTGACGGTGCGGTTGGCGTAGTCGATATCGAGAATGCGGTTGAACCGCCCCATGGAGACCACGACCGAATCCGCCAGGGGCAGGGACCCGCCCGACAGCGACGTGCCCGAGCCGCGGGGCACCACCTTTGCCTGATAGCGGGCGCAGTGTTTCAGGACCGCCGCGACCTCCGCCGTGTTGCGCGGCAGGACGACGGCCAGCGGGCGCTGGCGATAGGCGGTCAGCGCGTCGCTTTCATAGGCGCGCAGCGCGTCGGGATGGGCGATGACGCCCTCGCCGGGGACGATGGCGCGCAGGCCGGCGACGATGGCTTCCCGGCGGTCGAGGACGGTGCGGTCGGGTTCGGGCATTTTCATGGCGTGGCCCGGTTTGAAGGAAGTTGAACCGCCAAGACGCCAAGGCGCCAAGTAGAACGCCAAGGAAAATTTATTTCGTCATTGCGAGGAGCGCAGCGACGAAGCAATCCAGGAGTCAGCGGCCGCGCTATCGTGCTAATGGCCCTGGATTGCTTCGCTTCGCTCGCAATGACGGGGGGTAAGCTGGCGCTCTTGGCGTCTAACTTGGCGCCCTGGCGTCTTGGCGGTTCAATCTTCCCGGCCACCGCTGTCACCCCAGCCGCTCCGCCACCATGCCCAACATCGCATCGTTCGTGCGATCCGGCCGCAGCGGCGTGACCGACACCGCCTTCTCCCGCAGCGCCTGGATATCGCTGTCGGCATCCTGCTCGCCGCCGGCGCGATCGAAGTTCAGCCAGTAATAGGGCTTGCCGCGCAGGTCGTCGCGGGCGTCGATGTCGATGGCGCGGATGGAGCGGCGGCCCTGGCGGGTGGGGCGGAGGCCGGTCACTTCGTCGGGCTGGATGGCCGGGAAATTGACGTTTAGGCAGAGGTCGGGCGGCAGCGGCGCGGCGAGCAGCCTGGTCAGCAGCTCGGCCCCGTATTTCCGCGCCGTGGCCCAGGGTGTATCCGCGTTCTTACGGTAAGCCTGTGAGAAGGCGACGGCGGGGATGCCGCAGAGGATCGAGGTCATCGCGCCCGAGACGGTACCGGAATAGGCGATGTCGTCGGCCAGGTTGGCGCCGCGATTGACGCCGGAGATCACCAGGTCGGGCAGCTTGCCCTTCATGATCAGCCTGACCGCCATGACGATGCAGTCGCTGGGCGTGCCGACGACGGCGAAGCGGCGCTCGCCATAGGGGATGACGCGGACCGGAAGCTGCAGCGACAGGGCATGCGACATGCCGCTCTGGTCTGATTGCGGCGCCACCACCCACACCTCGTCGGCGAACCGGCTGGCGATCTCATGCGAGACCGCGATCCCCTCGGCGTCGATGCCGTCATCGTTGACGAGGAGGATGCGGGACAGGCGTTTGGTCGAAGCAGTCATTACTGTCCCATATGTGGTCCGGTGGGGCAGCCGTCAGCCTTCGCATACCAGGTTTCGAACACCAGGCCCCACGAAGGGACGGCCTCCGGGTGGCAGAGCGGCCGCCAATAGGCGGCGTGATCGACCCCCAGATAATAGAGCGGAACGACGTAGTAGCCCCAACTCATCACCCGGTCCAGCGCACGGACCCGGTCAGTGAGCTGGGTGCGGTCCTTGGC
>DATBAZ010000074.1:0-7280 GCA_036271255.1 Alphaproteobacteria bacterium | reverse complement strand
CTTGCCGGCATATTTTTTATGGACGCGGAAGACCGATGAACTGATCGAAAGACCGCCGATCGAGGCTGTGGCGGCCGGCGTGTTCTCGGCGGATGTCTTCGTCAGTTTGGCGGTGGATAGCAACTTGGTCGCGCTCGCCGTGAGGGCAACACCCAGCGGCGAGGTGATCTTGCCGCTGATCGAGCCGACCGATGCACTCGCGGCTGAGGCGATCGTGCCGTTCCTGGCGCCGGCCGAGGATGCCGTGTCGTTGACGGTCTTGGCGGTCGCCGACAATGTCAGAAGCCCGAAGCTCTGGCTCTTCGTCAGTGATGGCAGGCTTACGATCTTGTCATAGGCTGGCCCGGCGGCGCCGGCGGCAACCGCTTGCCGTGCCAAGGAACCCGAACTGCCGTTGACGATAAAGGCCGCGCTGAGTGCCGATGCGTTGCTGCCAGCGGTCAGGACGGCGGCCGGGCTGCCGCTCGGCGCAACGGTAATGCCAAAGATCACAAGCGCGCCGAGGCGTACGCCGATGGTCGACCGATACTGCATGATGGAAGCCCCCTACTGATCCCGGCCAGTATAGGGAGATTGCAAGCAGGCTTCAGTTAAGAAATATTTTTTTGCGCGAAGGCCGGGGAAATTGGTTTCCCCGGCCTTGCGCGATATCGGCGATCTTAGTTCGCGATACTGGTCGCGAGCTGGATATTGCCGGTGATCGTCTTCCCGGCGTTCGCGAAGTGGTCGAACTGCACCGAGATGCCGTCGACTTCGATCTTCGACGCCTTGCCGCCGGCCATGGTGGTCGTCTTGCGGTCGGCATAGATGATGACCTTGCCGTCAGCCGTCTTGAACAGGACTTTGTTGGCCACCGGAGTGCCCGAGAACTTCACGTTGTGGGCGCCGAAGGCGGTGGAGTTGATGACCAGGCCGGACATCGTCGTGTTGCCGGTGGGCGTCTTGGCCGTCTTTGTCGTCACGAAGGTCGCCTTCGACGACAGTTTCGTCGCGGTCAGCGTCATCAGCACCGCCGAACCGTTCTTCACCGTGACCGAGAGCGTGCTCATCTCCGCCGAGGCATTCGCGGTCCGCTGGCCGGCTTTGCTGGCGGTCGTCGCGCTGGCGATGCTGGTCAGCGACTTGGCATTGCCCGTGAGCGTGATCCCGCCTTTGAAGGCGGTGGTCTTCCCATAGGTCGCGGCAGCGGTTTTCTTGTTGTACGCTTTCGAAGGCGAGGATCCGGTGGCCATCACCTGGTTCGCCAGGCTGGAAGCCTGACCGTTGACCGTGAAGGTGATGTTCATCGCCCTGCCGGTGCTGGAGGCCGGAACCGCGGCCGCAGGCGGGGGAGGCGGCGGTGGCGGTGGCGGCGGCGGCGGGCCGCCCCAATCGGGCACTATGTGTGCAGCGAGCGCCGGAACCGCGCCGGTGGCGGCGATCAGACCGGCCGTCGCGGCGGCTATGACCTTCAATCGGACAGACGACATTCCGAAACCCTCCAATAAGAACTTTCCGCCGTACGAAACGGTCGCATCGGCCAGACATTGATTGGACGGAGAAGAGGCCGGAATATTCCCGCCGCTCGAGAACAAGGCGGTCCGTGTCGCGCCGGCCCGCGATATGCGGGTCACGGCGGGCAAGAAAAGGAATAACCGCGTCCGTCCCACGTCTTCGGTCCGAGAGTAGGTTCGATCCGGAGAACGATGTTGAATCCGCCATGGCGCTCCCGCACCGTCGGTTCAGGAGCAAGGACAATGTTATTAAGCCGGCTGATCGGCTTGGCTGCTATCCTGGCGGCTTGCGCGGGTTCGGCCTGGGCGGCCGATCAGAAATTGCCTTGGGGCGAGTCGTCGGACATGGCGGCCTGGCGGACCCTTTCGATGGCCGTGGCGCCCTCGGGCAATCCCGCCGACCATAAGGTGGAGCTCGAGACCTGGGCGACCGACCAGGATATCTATACCGCCACGCCGCACTGGCCGGCGGCCGCCGCGCCGAAGCAGCTGCGGGCGAACCGGGTCGCGCCCGATCAGAGCATGAGCAACCTGCATGCCCTGGTAGTCACGCCCAATCAGTGCTTTCAGCCGCTCGACGCCCAGGCAGGCAATTTTCCGCCGACCGGCTGCATCGGCGAGGAGATACGGCGCAACTACGCCACCTATCAGTATATCGTCTCCAACGGGCTCTACTCGACCGAAGGTCTTCAGCGTGCCTGGAAGGCGCATCTCAAGGTCGACTTGCCGGCCGATGCGACCCAGTTCAAGGGGGATTGGATCCGGGTCCCCGATCTGATCGCGTGGCTCAGGCGCGTCTATGGGATGACGGTCACCCGTGAATTCGTGCGCAACAATTACTACACCAACACCGCCACCGCAGGGCGGGTGACGGACGAATTCGCCCTGGTCGGCTTTCATTTCATGTCCAAGCAGATCAAGGCCCGGCTCTGGATCGACTTCGAGCACCGCCTCAATCCCGGCCGCTGCGACACGATCGGCTGCCATGACGATTTCGGCGCCCTCCAGCCCGAGGTCACACCCAGGGCGACCGCGAACCAGAATTACGGCCCCTGCGAAAAGACACCGGCGCTGAAGGCGATGATGGCTGCCGCCGGTCTCTCCCCCGTGTGGGAGAATTACTGCCTGAAGGGCACCGAGATCGGCTTCGTCGACCCGGACGGCAAGCCGAAACTGCTGGGCAATTCGGTGATCGAGCGGATCAACTCGAAGGACCCGATCGCGCGCTCATCCTGCACCACCTGCCACGCCTATGCGGCGTTCAATCGGGAGGGCAAGCCCGGTCTGCTCGACTTCACCAACAAAGTCCTGCCGACCGGCGAGCCTAACCAGGACAGGCTCAAAGGCTATGTCCACAATGATTCCATCTGGGGTATCGCCAATCTGGCGACGCGGTAGTCTTTGCCGGTCGATACCGGGGACAAATAGAAAAGATATAACATCCACAAATCATCGCGGTCATACGCTGAGCGCCATGGTCAAGGGCACGGAAATCGTCTCGGCCCACGGCGTCGCCAGCAGCACGATCGTCGACAAGGGCGGCACGCTGCGGATCAATTCCGGCGGCAGCGCCACGACCACGGTGCTGAGCGGCGGCACCGAGACGGTGTCGTCCGGTGGCAAGATCGTCGGCGCGGTGACCTATAAGGGCACCGCAGGCACCTTGTCGGTCGGCGGGACCACGAAGATCGCGTTCAGCGTCTCCGGTTTCGCCAAGACCGACACGATCGATCTCGCCAACTTCGCCTCCAAGGGGGCGAAGCTTTCCTTCGTCGAGAACAAGGCGAAGACGAGCGGGCTGCTGACCATCACCGACGGGGCGCTGAAGGCGACGGTCACGTTGTTCGGCCAATATGTGGCGACCGGGTTCAAGCTGACGGCCGCCGGGGCAGGGACGGCGATCACCTATACGTCGGCGACTGCGCATGCGGCATTGGCGGGAAGTCACACGTAGGATGGGTAGAGCGCGAGCGAAGCCCATCGCCCACGCACCTGACGATGGGTTGCGCTACGCTTTACCCATCCTACGAAATCAGGACTTCGGGGCGATCACGCTGCCGTCGAAGTTGCAGAAGGTGTGGCAGAGATATGTATCGATCATGTAGTCGGTGCATTCCGGGTCGTACCAGCGGTCGATATGGCCCCAGTGATGCGGGTGCAGCATATAGGCGCCCTGCAGGCCGGACAGGTCCTCGTATTCCTGCTCCCATATATGGGTCCAGGGGCGGGAGCCCGAGGCTTCCTTCACGCGGCTGACCTGCCAGTTCTTGATGGTGTGGATATAGACGCCCATCATGTAGGTCTCGTCGTCGAACTTCTTGACCGCAGCTTCGCTGGGCGCCTGGTTGGCGCTGAGGAACAGGGTGCGATAGCAGCCCTTGGCCGGGGCGCCAGGCTTCGAGCCGCTGCGCCCGCCCTGATAGGCCGCGCTTTCCGCCAGCTTCACCTGGGCCTTGTCAGCGATCACCGCGTCGGCGGCCTTGCCGCCGGCCGGGTCGGCCTTCCAGGCATTATAGGCGGCCTCGTCGTTGAACTGCAGGTGCCAGATATAGTCGCCGCCGTTATAGACGTTGGGCAGGGTCGGGTTCAGCATCGAACGGACGACGCCATTTGCCTTGGCCGTGCCGTTCAGCGCGGCTTCCAGCTTGGAACGGTCGGCGCCGTCGGCCGCCGTGATCAGTTTAGTCAGCTTAAACATTGCACAGGCTCTCCACGTCGGCGATATCGCTCAGGAAGCTGCGATGGCGTTTCTCGATCAGCGGCTCGATGCTTTTCCAGAATTCGGCCACCTTCGGTGTGCGGCGGCCCATATGGCTCATGCCCCACCAGGCCGGCGCGCCCTGGACGCTCCAGGTGATGAACAGGGTGTTGCCCTGGTCGTCTTGGGCATCCATCCACATCGGCGGGGTGATCCAGCGGCTGACCAGCGTCATGCCGCGTTCCTCCTTCGCCGCCGGGGCATAGCGGTCCATATAGGCCGCCAGCAGTTCCTTGGCCTTGCCCGGCTTGGCCGTGATCTGGTCCAGGATATAGATCGTTTCTTTATGTTCGACCTGGGTCATTTCAGGCTCCGCGCTTGGTTGTGACCGACTTGCCGTCGAGGCTCATGGTCGTCCGCCCGATCTCGTCCAAATACATCCAGGAGAAGGCGATCTTGCCGGTCAGGCTCTTCGGCTCGGCCGAGACCAGGGCCAAAGCCGCCTCGGCGATATGGTCGACCGGCTCGACATAGGCCTCCATGCCCGGTTTGATCACGCCCAGCGCATCGACGCCGGGGGTGATGATCGCGCCAACCGGGGCGACGACATTGACCGAGATGTTGCTGGCCAGCAGCTCCGCCGCCAGGCTGATCGACAGGCGGTGGACCGAAGACTTCAACGCCGCATAGAGCGCCGCGCCGCCATGGGTCGAGTAATCGTCATAGGGCGGGCCCTCGGGCGCATGGGCGGTCGAGGAGCCCAGATTGACGATCCAGCCGGCGCCCTGCTTCTTCATGTGCGGCACCGCCAGGCGGGCCAGCTCATAGGGCGCGACCAGATATTGCTGGACCTGGCTGACCGTCTTGTCGGCCGTGAAGCTTTCGAGCGGTTCGTGCAGCGCCCGGCCGGCATTGTTGACCAGAATGTCGATGCGGCCGCAGCGCTCGATCACCTGCTTGATCATATTGGCGCGGCTTGCCGCGTCCTCCACATCGCACGCCACCGCAACGGCCTTGCCGCCCGCGGCCTCGATCGCATTGACCGTTTCTTGCAGCGTGCCCGCCAGCCCGTCATGGCTGGCAGCCAGGCTGCGGGCCGAGACCACCACCGTCGCCCCGGCCGAGCCCAGCCGTTCGGCTATGCCGCGGCCGATGCCCCGGCTGGCGCCGGTGACGACCGCTACTTTCCCCTTCAGATCCGACATAATTTCCCCCCAAACCTAACGAAATTGCGATTAAAGGTCAGCGACCTTGAGAACGATCTTGCCCCGGACATGCCCGTCCTTGACCCGGCGATGGGCCTCACCGGCTTCCTCCAGCGGCAGCTCGGTCAGGTGCGGGGCCTTGAAGACGCCCTTGTTGTAGAGATCGACGATGGTGCGCAGCTGATTGCCGGCCTGCGCGCGGTTGCTCATCGTGTGGATGACGCGGACATTGCGCTGCTCGGCCTCGGACGGATCGCATTTCGGCTCGTCGACGATCAGTGTGCCGATCGGCGCGACCACGCCGCCCGGCTTGGTCATCGCGACCGCGTCCGTGAAGGTGCCCTGGCCAACCGTGTCCACCACCAGGTCGACGCCTCCCGGCGCCCAGGCGAGCACCGCCTGCTTGACGTCCTCCGACCGGTAGTTGATCGCCAGGTCGGCGCCCAGGCTCTTCACGTATTCGATATTGTCCGGCCCGCAGGTGGCCGCGACACGGGCGCCGGTGTGCTTTGCGAATTGGATGGCAAAGCTTCCCATGCCGCCGGCGCCGCCATTGATCAGCACGGACTGTCCAGCCTTGAGCTGGCCACTGCCGTACAGCGCCTCCCATGAGGTGACGGCGGCGGTAGGGATCGAGGCTGCGGTCCTGAAGTCCACGCTGTCGGCCAGATGGGCGACGCGGTCGATGGCGACGGTCAGGTATTCCTCATAGGCGCCGTTTTCGCCCAGCCCCTGGTTGGAGGCGGTGACCACCCGGTCGCCGATCTTGTACTCGGTGACGCCTTCGCCCAGCCCGGCGATGACGCCGGCGGCGTCGAAGCCGACGACGAACGGGAACTTGTAGTCGAAGAACTGGGCCAGCCAGCCCTCGCGGCATTTCCAGTCGGCCGGGTTCACGCTGGCATAGGCGACCTGGATCAGCACTTCGCCGGGCTTCGGCGCCGGCATCGGGATCTCCTCGATATGCAGGACTTCCGGTCCGCCGAAGCCGTTGATCACCATTGCCCGCATGCAAATCCCCTTCGCTAATCAATTAGCCATACGCTAAACCGCGCGGCCGGAGGAAGTCATAGTCGCGGGCGGCGGCTTCTGGCAATACTGAATGCACCCGGAATCAGGACGGGGCAGGGGAAGACGTTATGCGGCAGGACCAAGAGCTGAACGATAATCTCATACACCGGGTCAATGTCGGCGATCTGCTGACGCGCTCGGCGGCGCGCAACCCGCGCCAGGTGGCGGTGGTCGACGGCCAGCGGAGCCTGACCTATCGCGAATTCAACGCGGCGGCGAACCGGCTGGCGCATGGTTTTGCCAGCCTGGGATACGGCAGGGGCGACGCGGTGGCGCTGATGTCGGGCAACAGCGCCGAATTCCTGGTCACCTATTTCGCCTGCGCCAAGCTGGGCCTTGTCTGCGTGCCGATCAACCTGTTCTGGCGCCATGGCGAGCTGGCCTATGTGCTGAGCCATGCCGAGGTGCGTGCGGTCGTGGTCGAGGCTGCGCTGCTGGAACAGCTCGAAACCGGCACCGAGGGGATGGCCAAGGTCGAGGCGCTGATCGTGATCGGTGAGGCCGATGATGCGCCGGATTTCGGCGTCGAAGGCCCGCATGACATGGATCGTCGCGCCGACGGCAATGGCCGGAGTGCAGAAGGCGTTGAGCTGCGCGGTATGGAAGAAGGGCAGCATCGCCGCGACCTTGTCCGCCGCGGTCATGCCGGTGTCGATGGCAACGCCCAGCGACTGGACATAGATCGCGGTATGGCTGCCGACCACGCCCTTGGGCGCCGAGGTCGTGCCGCTGGTATAGAGATAGGACAGCGGGTCGCGGTCGCCCGCGATGGCCAGCACCTCATCTGACGGCATCGCCTCGGTCAGCACCCGA
>DATBAZ010000073.1:0-2106 GCA_036271255.1 Alphaproteobacteria bacterium | reverse complement strand
CCGCTGTCCGGGATCACCAGCATGCCGATGCTGATCTCCCACAGCGAAACTCGGTAGTTACTGAAATAGCAGGAGAATTTGAGTCACTAGGGAACCGGGAAGGCCACACCGCGTTCGTCCTCATATCCTCCAGCACAGAATGACAGATGCGCATCCGTTACGGCTTCAATATCGAAATCGACGTCACCCAGCCCACCACGATCCTGACGGCGATGGACGTCGAGCAGGACCGGCGCGGCGATATCGTCCATGAGCGGTCGCTGAGGACCGCGTCGGTGGTGAAGGTTGAGCGCTATACCGACGCTTTCGGCAATCTCTGCCGCCGCCTGGCCGCGGTGCCCGGCACCGTGTCACTGGCTCTGGAGGGGATCATCGAGGATAGCGGCCTGCCCGATCCTGTCGCAGCCGACGCCGGGCAGATAGACGTCGCGGAACTGCCGGTCGAGACCCTGCCGTTCCTGCTGGCGAGCCGCTATTGCGAGACCGAATTCCTGAGCAAAACGGCGTGGGATACGTTCGGCCATATCCAGGGCGGATGGGCGCGGGTGCAGGCGATCTGCGACTTCGTGCATGAGCATCTGACCTTCGGCTATCCCAATGCCCGCGCCACCCGCACCGCCTTCGAGGCCTTCAACGAGCGGGTCGGCGTCTGCCGCGACTTCACCCATCTGGCGGTTGCGCTCTGCCGCTGCATGAACATCCCGGCGCGGTACTGCAACGGCTATCTGGGCGATATCGGCATTCCGCCCGACCCGGCGCCGATGGACTTCAACGCCTGGTTCGAGGCCTATCTCGGCGACCGCTGGTACGTGTTCGACGCCCGCCACAATATGCCGCGCATCGGCCGTATCACCGTTGCGCGCGGGCGCGACGCGATGGACATCCCGATGCTGCAGACCTTCGGCCAGCACATGCTGCGCCGGTTCGAGGTCATCACCGAAGAGGTGATGGAGCAGCCTTATCACATGGCTGCCGAGTAGAAGACGGCTTCGCGCCCCTGTTGAACTCGCGTTAGACTGCGACGACCTAGACGGTATCCCTTCTTCACGCGATGACACCCCCATGACTGTACAGACGGAAATCCGGTCGCTGGCCTATATCGACGGCGCCTGGACCGGCGCCGACAGCGGCGCGACCTTCGGCGTGACCGATCCCGCCACCGGCGCCGAGATCGCCCGCGTGCCCGACCTGGGCGCGGCCGAGACCGAGCGCGCCATTGCCGCCGCGGCCAAGGCTTTCCCAGCTTGGCGGAAGAAGACCGCCAAGGAGCGGTCCGACATTCTCCGCCGCTTCCACGCGCTGATGATCGCAGACCAGGAGCGGCTGGCGCGGCTGATGACCGCCGAGCAGGGCAAACCGCTGGCCGAGGCCCGGGGCGAGGTCGCCTATGCCGCCGGCTTCCTGTCCTGGTTCGCGGAGGAAGCGCGAAGGGCTTACGGGGATGTCATCCCCAGCCATCGGGCCGACGGCCGCATCGTCGTGCTGAAGGAGCCGGTCGGCGTGGTCGCGGCGGTGACGCCGTGGAACTTCCCGCTGGCGATGATCACCCGCAAGCTGGGCCCCGCGCTCGCCGCCGGCTGCACCATCATCGTCAAGCCGGCCGAGGATACACCGCTATCGGCCTTCGCGCTCGCCGAGCTGGCGGAGAAAGCCGGCGTGCCGGCGGGCGTGTTCAATGTCGTGACCGGCGATCCGGCGACCGTCGTCGGCACGCTGATGAAGAACCCGGTGGTCCGCAAGTTGTCCTTCACCGGCTCGACCGCTATCGGCAAGCTCTTGATGCGGCAGGCCGCCGACACGGTGAAGCGGATCAGCCTGGAGCTGGGCGGCAATGCCCCGCTGATCGTGTTCGACGACGCCGATATCGATCTGGCGGTGAAGGGCGCCATCGCCTCGAAATACCGCAACGCCGGCCAGACCTGCGTCTGCGCCAACCGTATCCTGGTGCAGGACGGCGTTTATGACGCCTTTGCCAAGCGACTCGCCGAGGCCGCCGGGGCGATGAAAGTCGCCGACGGGTTCGAGCAGGGCGCGGTAATCGGCCCGCTGATCGACATGAAAGCGGTCGAAAAGGTGGAGGCGCATATCGCCGATGCGGTGCAGAAA
>DATBAZ010000072.1:0-2745 GCA_036271255.1 Alphaproteobacteria bacterium | reverse complement strand
GCAGCGGCCTGGCGCTGTGCGCTGCCAATCTGGGCCATCCCGAGGAGGCCGAGCGGCTGATCCTCGACATCCTGAAGGTCGATCCGCAAAACCCGAACAACCGGGTGCGCTATAACCAGCTCGGCCTCGTCTATCTGATGCTGGGCAAATATCCTGACGCGATCGACTGGCTCAGCAAGTCAAAAGCGGCCGACCCGGACGCGGCCGGTCCCAGCGACAATCTCAGCCGCATGGAGTGGAACGAGATCGGGCTGATGGCTGCCCACGGGGCCGGCGGGCAGCTTCAGGAGGCCAAGGCGGGCTATGCCGCCTATGCCGGGCGTTGGTCGCATCGCAGCGTCTGGCGCCTCACCACCTATTTCACCAAGGCAGAGGGGGCGCTGCCGGCTTTTCGCACAGCCTTCGAGGGCCTCAAGGCCGCCGGCATGCCGGCCTTCGCCGATGAGACGATTGACGAGCACGTCGTCGCGCCGGCCGAACCAAAGCCGGCCGGCGATTTCGAGACGACCGCCATTGCGGCGCCGGGGGCGCAGACGATAGTGACAGGCGCGCTCTCCGATGCGCTGCGCAAGGGGGCGCCGCCGATCGTGATCGATGTCGGCTCGGGCGCGGCGGTGATTCCGGGCGCGTCGTGGATCAACGACACTTTCCCTTCGGCCGATGGCCAAACGGATCTGGAAAAGGAAATCCTGCGCCTGTCCAATGGCGATCGCGCCCGCCGGATTGTGGTGATGGGAAACAGCGTGTTCGACTGGAACGGCTATAACGCTACGCTGGCTGTCCTTTCCCTCGGCTTCAGCAACGTGTCCTGGTATCGCGGTGGCGAGGAAGCCTGGGCGGCAGCCGGATTGAAAGCGGATGATCGACGGGACCCTTGATCGGGCTCGCTCGAAACAAGCCTGTAATCATCCGAGAATGGAAATATATTTCCTAAAATCTGATTATTCTAGGGAACTCCTGTCACAATTCGAAATAATTGACCGTCATTTCTCATTTGTTATGATCCAATCCCCCAACTCGGCGTATTTTTGTTATATTTCAAATTGCGTCACGGGAATTAGTCCGGAGGGAAATCATGTCTAAACACACCTCGCCACTGATCGTTGCCGCCGATTGCCCGCCGAACCAGTTCGACCTGCCTCTGCCCCATGGCGTCGAGGACAATCTGACGCCCGACCAGGCGGCCAAGGTCGGCAAGGTGAAGGTCAAGTTCGCCCAGGGCGTTGGCGACTTGCTGACCAAGTCGTTCGGCGAAGTCTCCGCGGTCCTGGATGAGAAGCCCGCCAGGCAGGCTCCCCGCCCCCAGGCGAAATAACTCAGCGAAACAGGCCGCTGCGCAGCAGCGCCGCGGCGTCGCGCGCATCCACCATCTGCACCGGGCTGCCGCTGGAAAAGCCGTAGCGGCGGCCCGTTGCCGTGCCTTGCACGACGACCGCTTCGATTCCGCGATAGCGCACACTGACCGACCGCGTGCCCGGTGTTTTCGGGCGCCGGCCGTCATGCACCGTTCGGACCGTCCCGGCCGGGATCGTCGTTCTCTGTCCGCAGCAGCTCATCGTTCGATGCTCCTTCAGGCTCGATGAAACGCTCGACGATCAACGGTGCGCCGCCGATGCGTTCAAGCAGGAAGGCCGCGCCGGATAGGGCGAGCCAGGTGGGGATGAATTCGGAAAGGCGCCGCGACACCCAGATGGATGCAGGCAGCGCGAGCCACAGGCTCATGCAGCCGACGCAGTCCAGCGCCCGGCCGATCTCGGTTCCGGCGGCGAGCGTGCGCAGCTGGGCGATCAGGCGCTTCGGCCCGTCCTCATGCACCAGCATGTGGGCTACACGCCATACGGCGAGCGCGGCGAGCGCAAAATTGATCGAGAATTCGGTTGGAGACATGGCGGTCACGGTCATGGAAAATGGGCCGGAGCCGGACCGAGGTGGTTTCGCACCCCGGCCCGGACCCTGGGTCAGGCCTTCGGATCAGGCCTTGTCGATCAGGCAGAAGCCGACATCGGCGTAGGCCGCGTTGTGCGATCCCGGGCCGCTGCCCACGATCGTATTGTCATAGACCCACAGCTCGACGACATAGCCGCAGGGGACCATGCCGGCGTTGCTCAAGGTCCATGCGTCGCCGGGCGCCGTGGCCGTCTGCACGGTCGACGGCGTCGCTGTGACGGGCTCGTTCGGCGGGGGGATCAGCGAGGCCGGGGTGGTGGTCAGGCTGAAGGCGCCGAAATGGATGTCCCGCGCCACGAAATGCCCGTCGATCGTGGTGCCCAGGCCGAACTGCTTGCAGTCGCCGCCGCTGTCGATATGGATCTCGGCGGTGGGCGCGCTGTTGTCCAGCTGGATCAGGTAGGGCGGGGTCGATCCGAACACGTTGCCGGCCGTGTCCGCGATCTCCAGCCAGACATGCCACTGGTCGTCACCCGAGGAATACCAATAGGCCAGCACATCATCGATGTTCTGGCTGGAATCCAGATAGGTGAAGAAGCCGTTGGCATCCGGGTTGCGCCAGGTGCCGTTGCCCAGCCAGTCGGTGGTGAAGATCGGGTCGGACAGCAGGGTCTGGCCCGGCGTGCCGCCCTTCTGCACCCAGACGCGGTACTTGCTGCCGACGGTGGGTGCGCCCTGGATCACGATCTGGCCGCCGAACGGGCACTGGCGGCTATGGACCCACGGATCGGCATAGCTGCCGGTCAGCGCGAACAGGGCGTTGGGCAAGGTGCAGCCCGGCTTGGCGCTGACGCCGAT
>DATBAZ010000071.1:0-14943 GCA_036271255.1 Alphaproteobacteria bacterium | reverse complement strand
ATCGGGCGGGGTGATGAAGTAGAACGCTTCCTTGGCGACCTTGTCGTAGGGGCCGGGCGAATCCTCCTCCGCCTCGATCAATGCCCGTTCGAAGGTCGGCGTCGGCATCACGGTCGGCGCATGCTCCGGCGGCAGCGGCACGAGGTTGCGGTCGACGATGAACTTGCGCATCGCCACCAGCTGATCCCGCGCCATGGGGATCAGGGTCTCGGCGGTCGGATGATCCTTGATCAGCTCCGCTGCGACCTGGTCGGGGGACTTCGACGGATCGATCTTCTGCGCGGCCGCCACGAATGCCGCCTGGTCCTTCTTGAGCTGGGCCTCCCCCACTGCCAGAACCTGGTCGAGCGGCATGTCGACCATTTCCTCATAGGCGAGCTTGCGGCTGTATTTCTCAGCCCCCAGGGCGTAGCTGCCGTTGGCGGCGGGCTGGATCGATTTCAGCCAGTCGCGATAATCCTTGAGCGCGGTCAAGGCCTTGGCGTTCACATCGGCGAGCTGCTTTTGCAGCGCCTTATCGGCCACCGGCTTAAATGCCTCCGGCACGCTCGATTCAAAGAAGCCGACCGCGCCGTCGATATTCTCCAGCGCCACATCGACATAGACCCGCGGCGGCTTGTCGATCACGGTCTTGGCGGTGGCGAGCAATTCCGGGATCCGCTGCTCCCGCTCGATGGCGTAGCGCATCCGCTCGGGCAGCGGCGCATAGTCCCGCTTGATGGTCTGGAAGACGGCTTCGGTCACCAGTCCGGAATAGGCGCCCGGATCGTGGCGCCACATCTGGATGTCTTCTTCCTCCAGCAGCCGCGCCTGGACCTTGCCGATCAGAACCTCGCGGTCGTCCGCATCCTTCTGGGGCAGCGATTTCGGATCGACCGCGCCGAACTTGTCGAGCCAGCCATGCAGGCGCTTGCGCTCGGCCTCATGGCTGGCCGCGCTGACCTCCTCCATCTTGCCGTCATACCGATGGACCCCGGCATAGCCGGCCGTCATCGGATGAACCCGGAAATCCTCCTGGTACCAGTCGGAGACGAGCTTCTGGAATGCGGAGGCATCGGCGGCGTGGGCCGAGGCGGCGCCGAGCAAGACGACGAGTGCAATCGCAGATGGCGCAAACCATCGCCTGCGGTTTAACCGCTCCCTCTGTTCGTCATTCCCGCGAAGGCGGCAATCCATCGATCCGCCAGCACGGAGGCCGGTAATGGATTCCCGCCTTCGCGGGAATGACGAACCAAGAAACGGCATATGCGCCTCCATCACGATTCGCTCGACAATCCATCGAAGAATGCATTGTCCGCAAGGCAAAACCCTTAAGCCTGGTGCGCGTCGATGATGCGGCGGCGGATTTCGCGGGTGCGGGTGAAGAGGTCGAACAGCGTGTCGCCCTCGGCGAAGCGGATGGCGCGCTGGAGCGCGGTCAGGTCTTCGGTGAAGCGCTGGAGCATTTCCAGCACCGCTTCGCGGTTGTTCAGGAACACGTCGCGCCACATGGTCGGGTCGGAGGCGGCGATGCGGGTGAAGTCGCGGAAGCCGGAGGCGGAGAACTTGATCACCTCGGCCTGGGCATCCTCTTCGAGGTTCGCCGCGGTGCCGACGATCGTATAGGCGATCAGGTGCGGCAGGTGGGAGGTGATGCCCAGCACCTTATCGTGATGAGGCGCGTCCATGACCTCGATTTGGGACCCGCAGGCGGCCCATAGCGCACCGACCTTGCGCACCGCCTCTTCGTCGGTACCGGGCGGTGGGGTCATGATGAACCAGCGGCCCTCGAACAGCGTCTCGAAGCCCGAGCCCGGACCGGAATTCTCGGTGCCGGCGATCGGGTGGCCGGGCACCAGATGCACGGTCTTGGGCAGCAGGCCCGGCAGATCGCGCACCACCGGGCCCTTCACCGAGCCGACATCGGACACGATCGCCCCGATCTTCAGCGCCGGCGCCATGCGCTTGACGATCTCGGCATAGGCGCCCAGCGGCGCCGCGATCACGACAAGATCGGCGTCACGGACGGCAGTCGCCGGATCGTCGGTCACCTCGTTGGCGAGCGCCAACCGGTTGATCGTCGCGCGCGCCTCCTCGCCGTTGTCGCAGGCGACGATCGTGTGCGCCAGGTCGTGCGCCCGGATCGCCCGGGCCAGCGAGGAGCCGATCAGGCCGAAGCCGATGATGACGACGCGGTCGAAGATCGGACCTGTCATTGCTTCGGCTCGTTCTGGAACAGGAAGGCCTCGATCGCTGCAACCAGCTGCCTGATCTCGTCCTCGGTGCCGACGGTGATACGCAGGCAGTCCGGCAGGCCATAGCTGCCCATTTGGCGGATCAGCACGCCGCGCGACTTCACGAACAGGCGTACCTGCTCGGCATCGTGCGGCTTGAACGAGACCAGCAGGAAGTTGCCGACGGACGGGTGAACCTTGAAACCGAGCTTCGTCAGCCGCTCGGCCAGCCAGGGTCGCCAATGATCGTTGTGCGCCTTCGATTTCTCGAAATGCTCGGTGTCGGCAAGCGCGGCGATTCCCGCCTCCATCACCGGCGCGTTGACGTTGAAGGGCTGGCGCACCCGGTTCAGCACATCGGCGATGGCCGGCGGGCAGTATGCCCAGCCCAGCCGCGCGCTGCCCAGGGCGTAGATCTTGGAGAATGTATGCGTCACCACGACGTTCGGCCTGTCATCCACGAATTCGTGGCCGGCGCTGTAGTCGTCGCGGCCGACATATTCGGCATAGGCCGCGTCCAGCACCAGCAGCACGGTCTCCGGCAGGCCGGCGAGCAACCGCTCGATCTCGCCCTTGGGGATGTAGGACCCGGTCGGGTTGTTCGGGTTGGCGAGGAAAATCATCTTCGTCTTCGGCCCGACCTTGGCCAGCAACGCGTCGACGTCGGTGGTCAGGTCGGTTTCCGGCGCGGTCACCGGCGTGGCGCCGGCGCTGCGGGCGACGATCGGATAGGCCAGGAACCCGTGCTCGGAATAGAGCACCTCATCCCCCGGCCCGGCATAGCATTGGGTCAGCAGCGCGAAGATCTCGTCCGAGCCCGTGCCGCAGACGATACGCGCGGGATCCAGCCCGTGATGCGCGCCGATGGCGTTGCGGATCGCCGCGGCGCCGCCGTCGGGATAGCGGTGCAGTTCGGCGGCGGCGCGGGCATAGGCCTCCATCGCCTTGGGGCTCGGGCCCAGCGGGTTTTCGTTCGACGCCATCCGCGCGGGCTTGTCGAAGCCGGGAACCTTCGATTCGCCGCCGACATAGGGGGAAATGCCGAGTATCCCCGGCTGGGGGGTTGGGCCTGCCATCTTCATCTCTCAGAGTTCCGGCTTAATTCTTGCCGGTCTTGCGCGAAATCACCAGGGGGCGGGCATAGCCGCCGATTACATGCGCGTCGATCAGCGCCGGGCCGAACCGCGACGGCAATGAACCCATCGCCGCGTCGCCCTGCAGGACGCCGCCCGAAACCTCGACGATATGGAAACAGTTCTCGGGATCGGTTTCCATCGTCGACAGCGACACCGCATCGGCAAAGCCGGCCTCGGTCATGGTCTCCATCACCCGGCTGCGGCTGGTGCGCTCGCCCAGCCTCAGCGCGACCAGGCTGGCCTCCGACTCGGAAAAGTCCCTGCCCCAGGCCGCCACGACCAGCGCCTGCTCGCCGTTCTTCTGCTGGATGAACGGCAGGCGGGAGACGACCTGTGGCGTCTTCTGGTCGTTGGACATCAGCAGTTGCCACCACGGCTCCGCCTCACCCTCGGCCGGGACGGCCAAGACGGCGATGTCGGCCGTGCCTTCGGCGACCGCGCGGATGCAGGCCGAGGCGCTGGACATCGCGCTCAGCGGGGTCATGCTGCCGTAATGATCCCGCGCGATGCGGCCCGACCGGCCGTCGCCCTCGGGCGCGTGGACAGCCGCCGAAAACGGCTGCTGCATGTGGGTGAAGCCGCCCATCATCTCACGCCAAAGACACACCAGGGCTGGAAGTGGAAAGGCCCCCTGATGTTTTGCCGCGAGACGGCGTAATATCGTCGCCTCCCTGCCCGGGCGCAGGGCGGGGCCGCTGCGCTTCTTGATCTTGCGGATGTCCTCGACGATTGTGCCGCGTTTCACGATCAGATCGTGAATAGAGGCGTCGATCGAATCGATATCCTGGCGCAAAAGGTCGAGACGTGGGTCGGGGGAAGACATTAGGTGATCTGTACTTGAGCGCCGCAGGGGCAATATAGGCTGCATGTGTGTAGCCGCCGCCCTCGCGGGACGCAAAGGCAAAACTATGGTTGTTCGATGAAGCCGGTATCGCTCGCTGCAAATTCCCCCATCGATGGCAAGCCAGGGGCCATTCGGTCCAGGCCGGTGGCCAGCAAGGTCATGACCTTGGCCGCCGATCAGCCGATGCGGCTCGACAGCGGCGCGGCGCTGGGGCCGTTCACCGTGGCCTATGAGACGTACGGCACGCTGAACGAAGCCAAGTCGAACGCGATCCTGGTCTGCCATGCGCTGACCGGCGACCAGTACGCCGCCGGAATCAATCCTGTGACCGGCCGCGCCGGCTGGTGGACGACGATGATCGGCCCCGGCAGGCCGGTCGATACCGACCGCTATTTCGTCATCTGCCCGAACGTGATCGGCGGCTGCATGGGCAGCTCGGGCCCGCGCGAGACCGACCCGGCGACCGGCGAGGTCTGGGGCCTCAAATTCCCGGTCATCACCATCGGCGACATGGTCCGCGCCCAGGCGCTGCTGCTGGATGCGCTTGGCATCGGGAAACTGTTCGCCGTGATGGGCGGATCGATGGGCGGGATGCAGGCGCTGGCCTTCGCCTCCGCCTATCCGGACCGCGTCTTCGCGGCGCTCCCGATCGCCACCGCGGCACGGCACTCATCGCAGAACATCGCCTTCCACGAGGTCGGCCGCCAGGCGATCATGGCCGACCCGGAATGGTCGAGCGGCGCCTATCTGGCGGCCGAGCGCAACCCGTCGCGCGGGCTGGCGGTCGCGCGCATGGCGGCGCACATCACCTATCTGTCGGAAAGCGCGCTGCACCGGAAGTTCGGCCGCAACCTGCAGGACCGCATCGCCATCACCTATGGCTTCGACGCCGATTTCCAGGTGGAAAGCTATCTGCGTCACCAGGGCTCGACGTTCGTCGACCGGTTCGACGCCAACTCGTACCTCTACATCACCAGGGCGATGGATTATTTCGACCTGGCGGCGGAGCATGGCGGGCAGCTGGCGAATGCCTTCGCCTCCTCGCCGGTGCGCTTCCTGCTGATTTCGTTCACCAGCGACTGGCTGTTCCCGACGCCGGAATCGCGCGCCATCGTCAAGGCGCTGGCGGCGGGGTCGGCCTCCGTCTCCTTCGTCGAGATCGAGACCGACAAGGGCCACGATGCCTTCCTGCTGGACGAGCCGGAGCTGATCCGCATCGTCCAGGGCTTCCTCGAAGGCTGCGCCGAGCGCCATGGCCTGACACCCCGCAAGCCGGCGGAGCGCAAGCCGGTGCAGCCCCGCCGCGGCATCCGTGAAGACCTGAAGCTGATCGCCGACATGATCCGGCCGGACACCAGCGCGCTGGATGTCGGCTCGGGCGACGGCGAGCTGCTGGACCATCTGGTTCATGAGAAGGGTGTCGACGGGCATGGGCTGGAGCTCGATCCCGACGGCGTGCATCAGTCGCTGGCGCACGGCCTGTCGGTGATCCAGGGGGACGCCAACACCGACCTGGCAGAATATGCCGACAACGCCTTCGACTATGTGATCCTGTCCAAGACGCTGCAGGCGATGACCGATCCGCGCGCGGTGCTGGAGCATCTGGTCCGCATCGGCCGCCATGCCGTCGTGTCGTTCGAGAATTACGGCCACTGGCGCACCCGCGCCTCGCTGATGCTGCGCGGCCGTTCCCCCATCGACCGCGACCGGCCGCAGCACTGGTGGGAAACCTCCAACATCCACCCCTGCACGATCGCCGATTTCCTGCTGCTCACCGAGGCGTTGGATATCGAGATCGAGGAGTCGGTGGTGCTGGGCCTGGGCGGCCGGGTGGTCAGAAGCAAGCGCCCTGCCCCCTCGGCCAACCTGTTCGGCGAACAGGCGGTATTCCTGCTGAAGCGGCGCGGATAACGGTCTTACGGAACGATCCGCCCGCCGCGTGGTTTTCCCGATGCTTAACAGATGCTTAACAGTAGTATCGGAGGCACACCTCTATGCGCGCATTGGAAATTGTCGTCGGGCTGATCGTTGCCGTGGTCCTGTTCGTGATCCTGGAGATCGTGGGGATCGTGCTGAAATTCGCCCTGATCGCAGCCGCCGTCGGCTTCGTCGCCGGCACGGTGACCATGATGATGTTCCGGTCGCGGTCGACCTAGAGCGGGGCCGCCGCTTCGTGTCGTGACAAGGTGCGCCGGGTTTGTTAGTGAATCCCTGGTAACGAAATGAAAGCGCCGATTTTTTGACCCCCTCTCGCCCGCGCACTGCCCTCATTATTACCGCCATTAGCTTGATGGCGGGGTAAGCGCGCGTTATTTTCGTGCAAACCCGCCCTGGAGGCGGGTTTTTTGTTGCCTGTCTCCTTCGGCCATCCAACCAAGGGAGACCGCTATGAAACACACACCGCCCGACCTGCCGCCTATGCGCAGGGTCGCCGTATTCGGCAATGCCGGCGGCGGGAAATCGCGGCTTTCGCGCCAGCTCGCCGAGGCTGCGGGATTGCCGCTCTACTGCCTCGATAAGGTCCAGTTCCGCGAGAAACGATACCAGCGGGAGGAAGCGGACGGCGGCAGGCTTCCGGCCGACGAATATGCGCGGGTCCATGCCGGCATACTGGAACGGGATGCCTGGGTCATCGATGGATTCGATACCTTCGCATTGACCTGGGCACGGCTCGCCGCGGCGGACACGCTGGTCTATATCGACCTGCCACTGCTCGTGCATTACGGCTGGGTCACCAAGCGGCTCGCGGCCGGCCTGTTCCGCACGCCGCCGGGCTGGCCTGAGGATTGCCCGGTGTGGGCAAGCAGCGTGACGAGCTATCGTATCGTCTGGCGCTGTCACCGCCTGCTGACGCCGCGCTACCGGCAGTTGGTCGCCGGTGCGCCCACATCCAAGCGGGTGCATCATTTGAGGTCCGCGCCGCAGATCGCGGCATTCCTGCGGCCGTGGGCTCTAGCGCAGGGAGAACGAGATCGGGATGACGATCTCGACCGTGTCGGGCATGTCCGCCGGCAGTTCGGGCAGCGGCTGCGCGCGCTGGATCATCGACAGCACCTCGGCATCGAGGTCGGCATGGCCGGAGCTTCGCTCGATCCGGTAGGCCAGCACCCGCCCTTCCCGGTTCATGGTGAAGCGCAGCCCGGCCACGCCTTGCTCCCGCGCACTCTGCGCCGCGCGCGGATAGCGTTTGTAGCGCGCCAGGTGATTGAACAGCTTGGCGACATAGGTCGGCGGCGGCGCAGCCTGCGACGCCGGGGGCGGCGGCTGGGGCTCTGGCGGCGACGGCGGCAGCGACGGCAGCACCATCGGCGCGTTTGCGGCGGGGCTGGGCGCCAGATCCTTGAACCGCACCAGCGGCCGCAAGGGCGGCTGCCGCAGGGTCACCGGCTTGATCTGCTGGACCGGCTCGTTCCTGGTCTCCGGCGGCTCAGGCGGGACCGGCGGCGCCACCATGTCGACCGGCACGTCGGCGATCTCGACCGGCTGCTCCGGCGGGACGTAGAGGAAGAAAACAGCCAGGGCGACGATATGGACCAACGCGGCCACACCCCAGGCCGCCACCCGGCGCCTCGTCCACTCGCCGGGATTGTCCAAGCCGTCCACGCCGATCCACGAAATAGTGTCCACAAGGCGCTAAGCTGCAACGCCGCCGACCCGAAGGTCAAACGGCGCCGCAACCGGGCAGAGGGTCAGGCTTCCTAATATTTCACGTTGAGTGAGAACAGCGCCGAACGGCCGGCGCCGGGTGAGATGTGGAAGCCGTGGATCTGGTCGTAATAATACTTGTCGGTGATGTTATAGATGTTGACCTGCACCCCGATATTGTCGGTGACCGGATACTTGGCCATCGCATCGAAGGTTATGTAGCTGGGCGCGAGTTCGATCGGCGCCGAGGTCTGCCCATACCGGCTGGAGACGTAATTCAGGCCGCCGCCGATCTCGCCGCCGATCGGCAGTGCATATTCCGTCCACAGCGTGGCGCTGTGCTTGGGTGCGTCGAACAGCGGCGAACCGACAGCCGCGCCCGGCGCAGCTCTCGTGACCTCGCTGTGCAGGTAGGTGTAGCCGGCATTCACCTGCCATTCGGGCGTTATGTGCCCGGTCACTTCCAAGTCGAAGCCGTTGACCAGCTGGTCGCCGCCCAGCACGCTAAAGCCGGGTATCGCCGCATTGGCCACACGGGCGTTGTATTTCTCCTCACGGAACAAAGCGGCGCGGGCGCCGATCTTGCCGTCCATGAAGTCCCATTTGGTGCCGACCTCGAAATTGCGGTTCTTTTCCGGCGCCAGCCCTTCATTGCCGACGCCGAGCGCGCGGCCGCTGGTGATCTGGGACAGGCCCTCGGCCGACGGGTTGTATGAGCTCGAATAGTCGAAATAGAGGCTGCCGATCGGCAGCGGCTTATAGACGATGCCGAAGCGCCAGCTCGGCAGCTGGTCGAGCTCTTCGAAATCGTTGTGGCTGACGATGGTGCCGGTCGGCAGCGGCGGCTGCGAATAAGTCGCCGCGTGATAATCCGCGTTGAACCGGTCCCACCGCACGCCGCCGGTGACTTCCAATTGATCGGTGATCTTGACCGTGTCGATCGCATAGATGCCCAGGGTAAAGGCGATGGTGTCGGCCTTCAGACGCGGGAAGTTGGTGCCGGTATAGGCCTGGTTCTCGTTGGGATTGAGCAGGCTGTTGGTCGGCACGTTCATGCCGTTGTCGAACTCCGGCCCGGACGTCTCCTGCCCGACCTCGATCCCGGTGACCAGCGTATGCTGGATGCCGCCGGTCTCGAATTTCACCGTGGCGTCGGTCTGGTCCTGCAGGAAGGTTTCGCGGCTGTAGCCGCTCCATTCGTTCCGGCTGATCGAAACGGCGCTCGGCGGTGTGCCGATCGGCGTGGTCGACGGCACGACCGGCTCCGAAATCCGGAAATCACGGAAATAGTCGGCGTAGCGAAGCTGGCTGCTGACGGTAATGGTGTCAGCGAAATCATGCTCGATCCTGCCGGTCACGATATCCGCGTTGGTGTTCAGGTAGTCGCTCTTGAAGCCGTAGAAGTTGTTCCGGGGCACCGGGGCCGGCGATCCCTGATACCAGGGAATGCCGTAATCGGGCGTGTCGGACTCGGTCTGGTGGAAATAGCTGAAGATCAGGCGGGTCGGCGTGCCCAGCCCGAGGGCGAGCGACGGCGCCACGCCATAACGCTGATATTCCCCGACATCGCGGCCCGCGACCATCGAATCGTGCCCCATCAGGTTCAACCGCGCGGCCACGCCTTCGCCCAGCTCAGGCAAGGGCTGATCGATGTCGGCGGTCAAGCGGCGGGTTTCGTCGGTTCCGGCGGACAGGGTTCCGGAATACATGGGCTGCAGGGTCGGCGTCTTGCTGACCTGGTTGATCACGCCACCGGCCGATCCGCGGCCGAACAGCATCGCCGACGGGCCTTCCAGCACCTGGACCTCATCCAGATTGAACGGGTCGCGGTAATAGCTGCCGAAATCGCGCATCCCGTCGAGGTACATGTCGTTGCGGGCATTGAAGCCGCGGATCGTCACGTTGGTGCCCTGCCAGCTGAACTCGCCGGCGCCCAGGCTGATGCCCGGAACGTTGCGCAGCGCGTCGCTCAGGGTGGTTTCGCCGCGATCCTGCATCAGCGCCTTCGACACCGTGGTGATCGATTGCGGCGTGTCGAGCAGCGGCTCGGTCAGCTTGGTCAGCGCGGGCTGGTCGACTTTGTAGTCCGCCGCCCCATTGCCTTCGACCGGCAAAGTCGGCAGCGTGATCGGGGCGGTCGCCTGCTGCGCCGAAGCGGCGGTCGCGAGGAATAACGCCGTTCCGATAGCGGAGCTGGAAAGGAGCGTGCGACGCCGCGTGGCCCGGGGTGCCGGGTTATCGACGGTGCGCAGAGAATTATTGCTGACCAAGGTTAAATCCCCTTTGGAGTGTTCTTGCCGAGCGCTATCAAATATCGCGTTGTCAATATGACGATCCGGAGGGCGCACCTCCTCAGGTCGATAGAAGAAAAATATTTCAGATCATATTTTTATGAGCAAATCTTAATCTTATGGCGCGTACGGGAGGATCAGTTTTTGGGGGAATTGGACAAAGCCAGGTCTGCGAATCTCTTCACTACGCCGATGCTGGCCCATGTCTGGTCCGACGCAGCTGAGCTTAACGGCCCTCTGCGCGATGCCATCCTGGCCAATCAGCAGGCCCATCCCAGCGCGGAGTTCAGCAATGTCGGCGGCTGGCACTCCAAGTCCGGCCGCCTGGAATTCTGCGGCGCGGCGGGTGCGCGCCTGGTTCAGCATATGCAGGATATGACCGAGGAGGCGACGCGCCGGCTGTTCGACCAGTATGCCCACCCTACGGAACACGTAAGCTGGACGTTGAGCGCCTGGGCGAACGTCAACCGGACGGGCGATTACAACAAGATGCACACCCATCCGGGCGCGACCTGGTCGGGGGTCTATTACGTCGATACCGGGGATGGCGGCGACAGCGAAAGCGAGGGCACGCCGCTCTACCTGTCCGACCCGGCGCCCGCACGGACAAACATCTTCTTTCCGCAACTGCTGGCATCGAACGTCATGATCCGGCCGGCTCCCGGATTGATGGTGCTGTTCCCAAGTTATCTGCAGCACGGCGTGACGCCGCATGGGAGCGACCGGCCGAGGATCTCGATCGCCTTCAATGTCCGCAAAGAACCGTTTCCTTGAGTGGCGACGATTCCGAGTTGCGGAGCCTCTTCCACGCCGCGCTCGCGCACCAGCGCGCTGGACAGCCGGATGAGGCGGCCCGGCACTATCGCCGGGTCCTGGCGCTCAGGCCCGATCTGATCGACGCGCACCTGAATCTCGGCGCGGTTCTCAAGGATCAGGGCAAGCTGGACGAGGCGGCTGCGCAGTACCGCCGGGCGCTCGCCGTCGATCCGGATTTCGCCGAGGCGCACTACAATCTGGGGCTCGTGCTCAAGGCGCAGGGACAGGCGGCCGAGGCGGCTTCATGCTATCGCCGCGCCCTCGATCTTCGGCCGGATGACGCGGCCGCTCACAGCAATCTGGGCGTCCTCCTGACCGACCAGGGTTTACCCGACGAGGCCGAAACCCATTGCCGCCGCGCGGTCGAGCTTCGCCCGGATGTCGCCCTGACGCACCACAACCTTGCCATCGTGCTGAAGGAACTCGGCAGGCTGGACGATGCCGCCGCATGCTGCCGGCGGGCGCTCGAGATCGATCCCCGCTATGCCGCCGCGCTTAACACGATGGGCATTATCCTGAAGGAGAAAGACAGGCTGGATGATGCGGCCGCGTGCTTCGGCCAGGCGGTCGCGGCCCAGCCGGATTTTGCCGAGGCTCATTACAATCTGGGCGGCGTCCTCAAGGACTTGGGGCGGCTGGATGAGGCGGTCGATGCCTACCGCCGCGTCTTGTCGCTGAAACCGAAATTCGCCGCGGCCAAGTTCGCACTGTGCATGGCGCAGCTGCCGCCGCTCTATGACAGCGATGCCGAAATCGACACACGGCGCGCAGCCTATCACGCCGAACTCAAGGCCCTCGCAGACGATCCCGGCGACCTCGCGAACGGCGTCGGCGCGAGCCAGTCGTTCTACCTCGCCTATCAGGGCCGCAACGACCGCGAATTGCAGGGGCTCTATGGCGAGCTGGTCTGCCGGGCGATGGAAAAGCGCTATCCCCCTGCCCCTCTGCCGGATCCGCCGGCGCGCGGGGAAAGGCTGCGTGTCGGCATGGTCAGCGGCTATTTCCACCGCCACGCCAACTGGAACATCCCGATCAAAGGCTGGCTGACGCAGCTCGACCGCGAAAAGTTCGAACTCTTCGGCTATTACACCGGCAGGGTCCGCGACGATGCGACGGATGAGGCGTCGGCCCTATGCGCCCGCTTCGTCATGGGCAGGAAATCGGCGGCCGCCTGGCGCGAGGCCATCCTGGCCGACAGGCCGCATGTATTGATCTATCCCGAGATCGGCATGGACCCTATGGCGGTTCAGCTCGCCGCGCAGCGCCTGGCGCGGGTCCAATGCGTGAGCTGGGGCCACCCCGACACGAGCGGCCTCCCGACTGTCGACTATTATCTCGGCAGCGACCTGATGGAGCCGCCGGGGGCGCAGGATCACTATACCGAGCGGCTGGTGCGCCTGCCGAACCTGTCGGTCTATATCGAGCCCGCGGGACCGGCCGGCATCGCAGTGACCCGCGCTGAAATCGGTTTTCGGGAAGGCGTGCCGGTCTATTGGTGCGGCCAGTCGCTCTACAAATACCTGCCGGAATTCGATTCGGTGTTCCCCCGGATCGCCCAGCAGGTCGGCGACTGCCAGTTCGTCTTCATCGAATTCCCGGGCAGCCCGCAACTGACCGCGCAATTCCGAAGCCGGCTGCGCCGCGCCTTTTCCGGCAGCGGCCTCGACGCCGACCGGTATTGCACGGTCCTGCCCCGGCTGGCGCCCGACCGCTTCCGCGCCGCAATGGGCCAAAGCGACATCGTTCTGGACAGCATCGGCTGGTCCGGCTGCAATTCGCTGCTGGACGGCCTGGCCTACGACCTCCCGATCGTGACCCTGCCGGGACCCCTCATACGCGGCCGCCACGGCGCGGCGATCCTGTCACGGATGGGCATGGACACCGTCGCCGCTGACATCGACGCCTATGTCGCGCTCGCCGCCGCGCTGGGGCGCGACAGCGGGTTGCGGGCCGATATCCGAAGACGGATATCGGAAAACAAGCACCGGCTGTATCACGACGACGTCTGCATCGCCGGGCTGGAGGCATTCCTGCTCGGCTCAGTTGCTATGGATTTGGAGTAATGAAAATGACCCAGCCTATGTTAGCCAGAGCCGCATTCCTGCGGGCCGTGATGCTTCTGCCTCTGGCGCTCACCCTGCCCGGCTCCGCCGCCGGCCAGGAGGCGCAGCGGCCGCAGATGGTGGTCGAGCTAGATGTCGGGAAGGTCGTCATCGAGCTGAGACCGGACAAGGCCCCGCTCACCGTTGCACGCATGCGCGAACTGGCGAATTCGGGCTTTTACGATGGCCTGACCGTGGTGCGGGTGGCGCCCGGCCATGTCGTGCAGGCGGGCGATCCGAAGTTCGACGGCACGGGCGGGTCGGGGCAGACAATCAAGGCGGAATTCAGCGACCTGCTTCACGTCCGCGGCGCGGTCGGCATGGCGCGGGACGAAGACCCGGATTCAGCCGACAGCCAGTTCTATATCTGCCTCGCCGATCGGCCGCATCTCAACGGCAAGTATACGGTCTTCGGACGGGTCGTCAGCGGCATGGAGGTGCTCGACAAGCTCGCCCCAGGCCACGGTCAGATGGGTTTCATCACCGACAAAATGGACCAGCCACGCATCGTGTCAGTGCGCGTGACCGGCTGAGACCGCTGACGCATCGAGGCCAGGTTCTCATCCGGTGAAGGGCAGTCCGAACCGTCTTGCGGACTGCCCTTCATTGGCGGACGGCGGCTCAGCCTTTGTTGGAGCTGCCACCGGCGCGGGCATTCGTGATCTTTCCGTCCGCGGCGTGGACCAGGACGTGGGTGTAGGGAATGCCGCTGCCGTCGACCACTTCGACCTTGACGTTGCCGTCATTGTCGAACTCGGCGCGCTGGGCGTGCAAGGCGCTGTGGCCGGTGGAGCCGAGCCATGCATCGACCTGTTGCTTCGCGGCGGAGATCGTCAGCGGTTTCGCCGCATCCTGCGCCACAAGCGCATTGGCAGGCGTGTCGGCGACCGCCACGTTGCCGAGGCCCGCGACGACGACCGCTGAAAACAACACGAAAACAGCACGGTACATTTGAAAACTCCCTTGATTTGCCATCCGGTACTTGCCGGTGGTTTTGGGATTTGCATGCACCGTGCCAATTCACGCCGATCCGCTGCAAGTGCGGATCGAAATCTCATAATAGTATGATTTTATTGTATTTTATTCTGAGAAGTTCGTTCCTCGCATCTCCCCCGCGACGCAATTCGATTGCACCGCCAGCTTATGCAGAAACGCGTAATGCGGTTTTTTCTCACCTGAGTGAGAAAAATCGTAACCGGACCGTGAAAGCGCCCTGGACGGGTGGAGTAGTGGGAGGCCGGACTATCGTGTCGGGCGGGACAGGGTCACGACCGGAGCGAATTTCCGGGCGCGCTTCAGGCGTTGGGCGAACTGGCGTTTGCGAGGATCGGCCGACTGGGTCTTCTCGATCACGTTTATCAAGCCGAAGCGATCGACCAGATCCTTTACGGCTTCATTCCAGACATCTTCGATGGCGAGGCTTTGCAGCGCCTTCTCCCAACTGTCAGGATGCAGGCGTCCGTGCAAAATCTCGTGGAAGCGGGCCGGGTTGGCGCGAAAAATCTGGGTCAGCTCGCTGAAAAGATAGCCGTGCGCGCGCAGCACATGCACTGACATCGCATCCTGAAAACTCAGCGGCGATAGCTGACGGCGCCCAGCCAACGACACACTCCCGAATTTCGCTCGCGGCTCCCAGATCGCTCCGCGCCGCCTTCTCCAAATAGAATCGGCGGATGATTGCTCACCCGCCGACCCTCAGTTTCTTGCGATGATCGCAGGCGCCGGCGAACCGGCGCCTGCTTCATCATTCTTATCGTTACGAGGTCGGACCGCCGGAATAGACGATCTGAACACGGCGGTTCTGCGGCTCGCGGACGCCATCGGCGGTCGGGACCAGCAGGTCACGCTTGCCCTTGGCGACGATCTCGATCTCGGAGGACGCGATGCCCTTCTTCT
>DATBAZ010000070.1:0-4255 GCA_036271255.1 Alphaproteobacteria bacterium | reverse complement strand
GGCGCAGGTGCGCTGGGCCTGGCCCTCGCCGAAGCGGGTGGTCATGCCGCCGAAGGCGCGCTGATAGATCTTGCCGTCCTCGGTGCGCGAGAAGGGCAGGCCGTAATGCTCAAGCTCGATGATCGCGGGCACCGCCTCGCGGACCATGTACTCGATGGCGTCCTGGTCGCCCAGCCAGTCCGACCCCTTCACGGTGTCGTACATGTGCCAGCGCCAGTTATCCTCGCCCATATTGCCGAGCGAGGCGGAGACGCCGCCCTGGGCCGCGACGGTGTGGCTGCGGGTCGGGAAGACCTTTGTGATGACGGCCGTCTTCAGCCCGGCCTCGACCATGCCGACGGCGGCGCGGAGACCGGCGCCGCCGGCGCCGACGATGACGACATCATATTCGTGTTCGATGATCGGATAAGCGGACATTGTGATCAGCCTCCAACCGCGACGCGCAGAACGGTGAACAGGGCGGCAGCGGCGAGCAGCACGATCAGACCTTTGGCGAGCAGCAAGGAGGTGAGCTTCACCCCCTCGCGATGGACGTAATCCTCGATCACCACCTGCACGCCCAGCGCCAGGTGATAAAAGGTGGCGACGATCAGCAGCGACATCATGACCGCCGAGGCCGGACGGCGCAGCCAATCATGGACGGTCGCCTGGTCGGCGCCGTGGAAATGGACGGCGGAAACGACGAACCACAGGGTCAGCGGCACCAGCGCCACCGACGACACGCGCTGCGCCCACCAATGATTGAGGCCCTGCTTGGCCGAACCGAGGCCGCGGGCGCGGCCCAGCGGGCCGACCAGCCTCTTATCCGATTGAGATGCCATTCTTGCGTTCCTTAGAACGAAAAGGCGGCGACCCAGGTGGCCGCCGTCAAAACGATCGAGAAGATGATGACCGTCCAACCGCCGCGATAGACGTTCGGGAGGGTGAGGGCGTGGCCGGTATCCCAGACCAGGTGCCGGATGCCGTTGCCGAGATGGAAGAACAGCGCCCAGGTCCAGCCCACCATCAGGATGAGGCCGATCGGCGAGCCGATGAAATCCTGCACTGCTTCGAAGTCGGACGGCTCACCCAGCAGCGCGAGCAGCCACCAGGTGAACAGCAGCGTGCCGACGCCCAGCGCGACACCCGACGCGCGGTGCAGGATCGACATGCTCGACGTCATCTGCCAGCGATAGGTGCCGGTCGGCGGGAAGAGGAAAGGTGAGAGCGGTCTCGGGCGACGAGGCGGCGCGGCTTCGGCCATACGCGGGTCCCATTCGGCTAAAGGCGCCGGATTTGGGCGTCCGGCACGTTTTGAAACATTTGTGCGGTGCTTATAGAATTATAAAACCGGCCGCGTCCAGACCGTGGGGGCGCATCACCTATGGGCTGCCGGAATATCAGCGCAGCTTTGCGCGCGCCAGCCGCAGATCCTCAACGAAAGCGGCATATTCGCGATGCTTCGCTTCCTCGTCGGGAAGGCGCAGCAGATAGGACGGATGGACGGTGATGATCACCCTGCGCCCTTCATGCTCCAGCACCTGCCCGCGATTCTTCCCGATCGGCATCGCCTTGCCGAATATGCCCTGAGCCGCGGTCGCGCCCATGGCGACGATCAGCGGCGGATCGACCAGCGCCAGCTCCTGCTCCAGCCACTGGTTGCAGGCGCGGATTTCCGTGCTGTTCGGCTTCTGATGGATGCGGCGCTTGCCGCGCGGGACGAACTTGAAATGCTTGACCGCATTGGTGACATAAGCCTGGGTCCGGTCCAGCCCGGCCTCTGCCAGCGCCCGGTCCAGCAGTTGGCCGGCAGGCCCGACGAAAGGCCGGCCCTTGATGTCCTCGACATCGCCCGGCTGCTCGCCCACCAGCATGATCCGCGCCTTGTCCGGGCCCTCGCCGAACACGGTCTGGGTTGCCGGCGCCCAGAGAGGGCAATCGCGGCAGACCATCGCCGCGGCGCGGACGCCTTCCAGCCCCTCGGCGGCAGGCGTGGGCTTGTGGGCGGGCGCGGCGGCGCCCTTACGCACGACCGGCTCCGTCGGCGGCGCGGCGACCATGTCCTGCGCCCGCGCGACCGCCTCCGCCATCAGCGGCCGGATCAGCTGCGCCTCGGGCAGGTTCTTCCAGAAGCGCTTGGGCATCTCGGCCCGCATCTGCTCCGGGTTGAGGCGCGCCGGGTTGAAGATGCTGGCGTAATATTCGCGCCACAGTTCCTCCATCATGTCCTCGGCCGGCGCGTCATGGATCGAGGCGCCGGGGCCGAAGACAAGATTTGAACGGTCCCAGTCGGCCGACCGTTCCGGGGTCAGGATGGTCCAGCGCATGGTGGCGAAGCGGCGCATGAAGAAGGGCGTGGCGGCTTCGACGATATGATTGTCGGGCTCATACCAGGCCGCGTAATGCTCGTCCTCGCCCTGGGTCACCGCGCGGAAGCGGACGAAGGCGTGCATCTTGTGGATATCGCGCCGCACCGCCCGCGCGAGCAGCCCCATGCGCGAGACGTCGGGGTCGGAGGCCATCTCCATCAAGCGCCGCTCGGCTCTGAGCCGCCAGAGCAGGCGATAGAGCAGCACGAAACGATCCTCGTCCCGATGCAGCGCCGCCTGCCCCGCCAGCTCGACGAAGCTGCGCGGCACGGCAAGGACGGCGTCCTTTGCGTCAGCGGCGATAAACGGGCTTTCGAACAGGTCGGCCGTCGCGGCATCGGTGCGCCAGACGACATCGGATGGCGGCACGCCCTTCGCCGCCAATGCACGGGCCGCGTTGCGCCAGCCGGCGAAATCGGCCGGCCCATCTAGGACGATATCAGGCAAAGCCAAGGGTCAGCTGCTGCGCCGGCTTGGGCCGGACGAGGCTGCGCAGATCGGCCAGCTCCAGCAGGTGGGTGGGGCGATGGTCGGGCAGGACGATAAAGGGCTTGGCCTTCTTCAGCGGCACCCTGAGCCTGGCAAGATCGTCCAGCCGCAACTGCCGCACCCGCCGCGACGCCAGGATGCGGTCGACATTCCGCACGCCCAGCCCGGGCACCCGCAGCAATTCCTCCCGGCTGGCAAGGTTGATGTCGAGCGGAAAACGCTCCCGGTGCTTCAGCGCCCAGGCGAGCTTGGGATCGATTTCCAGATCGAGCATCCCCTGCTCGCCCCCGGCGACGATCTCGTCCAGCCCGAAGCCATAATAGCGCAGCAGCCAGTCGGCCTGATAGAGCCGGTTCTCGCGCGTCAGCGGGGCCGGTTTCAGCGGCAGGAAGGCGCTGGCGTCCGGGATCGGGCTGAAGGCGGAGTAATAGACCCGCCGGAGCCGGTAGGCGCTGTAGAGGTTGACGCTGGTTCCCAGGATCGCACCGTCGTTGGCGGCATCCGCCCCGACGATCAGCTGGGTCGACTGCCCGGCCGGGGCAAAGCGGGGCGCCTTCTTCTCAGCCTTCGCCTCATCGATCCGGCCGCGCATCTGGCCCATGGCGCGGCGAATCTCACGGATGTCCTTGCGCGGCGCCAGCTGGTTCAGGCTCTCGGTCGTCGGCAGCTCGACATTCACGCTGACCCGGTCGGCATATTGCCCGGCCAGGGCCAGCAGCCGTTCGTCGGCGTTGGGAATGGTCTTCAGATGGATATAGCCGCGGAAGTCATGGACCTCCCGCAGCGTGCGCACAACGGCGACCAAGGCCTCCATCGTGTAGTCCGGGCTCTTGATGATGCCCGACGACAGGAACAGCCCCTCGATATAATTCCGCTTATAGAAGCTCAGCGTCAGGCGGACGACCTCATCCACGGAAAAGCGCGCCCGCCGCACGTTGCTGGACGAGCGGTTGATGCAATAGAGGCAGTCATAGATGCAGGCGTTGGTCAGCAGGATCTTGAGCAGCGAGACGCACCGCCCGTCCGGCGTGTAGCTGTGGCAGATGCCCATCCCCTCGGTCGAGCCTATCCCCTTGCCGCCGAGGGAATTGCGCTTGTCGGCCCCGCTCGACGCGCAGGACGCATCGTACTTGGCCGCGTCGGCGAGGATGGCGAGCTTGTCTTTCAGTTCCATGCGGGTACCGGCCGATCGGAGTCGATGATCCCGTTAACGTATTGAGTTCCGATTATGTTCGCAATGGTTTGCGGGCTGGGAACAATCAGCGATATTCGTTTCATGACCTCGCCCCTCGGGGGAGAGGTCGGACCGCAGGTCCGGGTGAGGGGGGCTCTCTCCACCGGCTCGATAGGCGACAGCCGCGACGCGGCGGCAGCCCCCCTCACCCGAAACGCTGTCGCGTTCCGACCTCTCCCCCGAG
>DATBAZ010000069.1:0-17969 GCA_036271255.1 Alphaproteobacteria bacterium | reverse complement strand
GGCGGATACGGTCGGCGAAGTCGGTCACGTCCTCAGCGTCGAAGGCGTTGCCCAGCGACAGCATCGGCACGGCATGACGCACCTTGCGGAAACCCTGGGTCGGTGCGGCGCCGACCGTCTTGGTCGGGCTGTCGGCGGTCTCCAATTCGGGAAAACGCGCGACGATCGCCTCGACCTTGAGGCGGAGCGTGTCGTATTCGCCGTCGCTGATGATCGGCGCGTCGTTCTGGTAATAGGCGGCGTCCGCCTCACGCATCCGGGTGGTCAGCTTGGCGATCTCGGCCTCGGCTTCGACCAGGCTCAGCTTGTCGGCGGCAGCGGCGGCGTCATCACGCGAAGTCATAGCAGGCTCCCTGTGGGCGCGTTTCCTGGGGGAGGACGGTCGATCAGTTTGGCGGCGGCGGCGCGGGCCTCGGCCGTGACTTCGGCGCCGGACAGCATGCGGGCGATCTCCTCGCCGCGGCCGGCGCGGTCCAGGGTCACGACCTCGGTCGTCATCGCTCCCGCTTTCAGGCCCTTGCGGACCTGCCAGTGATGGTTGCCGCGCGCGGCGACCTGCGGGCTGTGCGTCACCACCAGCACCTGCTGGGTCTCGGCCAGCCGCGCCAGGCGCTCACCGACGGCATCGGCGGTCGCGCCGCCGATGCCGCTATCGACTTCGTCGAACACCAGCACCGGCACCGCCGAGGCGCGCGCCAACACAACTTTCAGCGCCAGCATGAAGCGCGCCAACTCGCCGCCGGAGGCGATCTTGTTCAAGGGGCCCGGCGGTAGGCCGGGGTTGGTGGCGACGGCGAAGGCGATCCTGTCGGTGCCGGTCTCGCCCCAGGCGCTTTCATCCAGCGCGGCGATACCGGTCTCGAACTTCGCGCGTTCCAGCTTCAGCGGTTTCAGCTCCCGCATTACCGCCGCGTCCAGCTTCTCCGCCGTCTTGCGACGGGCAGCGGACAGCGCCTCGGCGGCCGTCACGTAAGCCGCGCGCTGTTCGCCCGCTGTGCGAACGGCAGCGGCAACCCGGCTGTCGCGGTCGTCCACCCCAGCCAGCCGTTCGGAAAGTTTCTCATGCAGATCGGCCAGCTCATCGACCGGCACGCTGTGGCGGCGCGCCACCCGGCGCAGCTCGAAAAGCCGGTCGTCGACCGTGCCCAGGTCGTGATCCTCGCTCTCGAACTCGGCGGCGGCGGATTCGACAGCGGCAACGCCTTCGGTGATCTCGATCTGGGCACGGTCCAGCGCCGCGATGATCGGCCCGAACAGCTCGCCCGCGGCGTCCGCGACCCTCTCCAGCGCGCGCCGTGCCTGCGACAGGGACAGCTCGGCGCCCCGGTCCCCGGCCAGTTCGCGCTGGGCGGTTGTCAGTGCGTCGATAAGCTTCTCGCGGTGCTGCAGCCGTTGCCGCAGCTCGGCCAGGGTCGCTTCCTCGCCCGGCTTGGGTTTCAGCTGTTCCAGCTCGGCGACGGCTTCCTTGAGATATTCCTCCTCGGCGGCGGCCGAATCGGCCTCGGCTACCAGCCGCTTCAACTCGGCCTCGGCAGCCGACCACGCCTGCCAGGCTCGGCGCACCGCGTCGCCGGACAGGCCGCCATAGGCGTCGAGCAGCAGGCGATGGGTGTTCTGGTCGAACAGCCCATGCGTTTCGAATTGGCCGTGGATCTCTATCAGCGTCTCCGCCAGCCGGCGCAGCAGCCCGGCCGAAACCGGCTGGTCGTTGACGAAGCCCCGGCTGCGCCCGTCCGTGCCGACCGTGCGGCGAATGACCAGTTGGCCCTCAGCATCCATATCCTGCTCCGACAATATGGCGAAGGCCGGGTGGCTGCCGGGCAGGTCGAATTCGGCGGTGACGGAGGCCTGTTGCGCACCATGCCGTATAAGGCCGGAGTCGGCGCGGTCGCCCATGGCGAGCGCCAGCGCGTCGAGCAGGATGGACTTGCCGGCCCCCGTCTCTCCGGTCAGCACCGTCAGACCGGACGAGAAGTTGAGCGACAGGCGCTCGATCAGGACGATATCGCGGATCGAAAGACCGGCGAGCATCTCCAGGCCGTACTTCCTAGAAGAGCGAGTCCCAGACGCGGGTGATAATACCCTTGTCTTCCGGTTGGGCGATTTCGGCTCCGGGGGTCATCAGGCCGAAGGCCTGCTTGTAGTAGCTGGAATTGGGATAGTTGAAGCCGAGCACCGCGGCGGACTTCTGCGCCTCGTCCTTCAGCCCCAGCTCCAGATAGCACTCAACCAGGCGCTCCAGCGCCTCTGGCACGTGGCTGGTGGTCTGGAAGCGGTCGACCACGGTCTTGAAGCGATTGACGGCGGCGATGTAGTTGCCCTCGCGCTCGTAATACCGGCCGATATCCATCTCCTTGGCCGCCAGGTGGTCGCGGGTCAGGTCCAGCTTGAAGCTGGCGTCGCGGGCATAGGCGGTCTCAGGGAAACGGCGGATGACTTCGTTGAAGCCTTCATAGGCCTGCTGGCTGGCGCGCTGGTCGCGGCGAATGTCGGCGATCTGCTCGTAATAGCAGATCGCGCGCATGTAATAGGCATAGTCGACATGCGGGTTGCCGGGATGCAGCTCGATGAAGCGGGTCAGCGCGTCGATCGCATCGTCATAGCGCAGGCCCTCATAGTCGGAATAGGCCGCCATCAGCTGTGCCCGAGTCGCCCAGACCGAATAAGGATGCTGCTGCTCGACCGCGTCGAAGACCTTGGCCGCGGTGCCGTAATTCTCATCGTTCAGCTCATCCAGCCCCGCCTTCCACAATTGCGCGACCGTATGATCGCCCTGCAGAGGGTTTTCTTTGTCGCCGCAGCCTGACAGCGACAGCATCGCCATCACAGCAAGCACGGTAAGGGGAGCGCCGAGACGGGTGGCGCGGAAAAGACGGGAACAGACTGTCATGGCGAATCCGAATGACGCGAACGGTCGGGAAGAACGGTCCATTCGGGTTCTATAGCACGGGGATGCACCATGACGGCAATGGTATGATGCAATCAATGAAGTGGAGGCGGGATCAGGCTGTCGCCTGGAAAATCTCCGCTTCGCTCCAGTCGGTTGCGGTCGGGATATCGTCGACAAGCATCCAGGCCCCGGGGTCGGCAAACAGCGCCCTCAGAAGCTGGTTGTTCAGAGCATGGCCGGAACGCGTGCCATGAAAACGCCCTTCGATCAGAGTGCCGGCGAGATAGAGATCGCCCATCGCGTCGAGCAGCTTGTGGCGCACGAACTCGTCGCCATAGCGCAGGCCTTCGCGGTTCAGCACCCGGTCGGCGCCGATAACGATGGCATTGTCCAGCGAGCCGCCGCGGGCGAGGCCGGCTTTCTGCAACAGTTCGACCTCCTCGGCAAAGCCGAAGGTGCGGGCGCGGGACAACTCGCGCTTGAAGGCATCCTCGGTCACGCGGACCGATTTTTCCTGCTTGCCGATGGCCGGATTGGCGAAATCGAGCGCGAAGTAGAGCGATGCGGACGGGGCAGGCGCCAGGGCGGCGCTGGCCTTCTCGTCACCGACGGTGACGGACTTCAGGATGCGCACGCGCTTGCGCGGCGCCGACTGTTCGACGAGGCCGGCGCATTCGATCAGGAAGACGAACGCATCGGCGCTGCCGTCCATGATTGGGACTTCCGGGCCGTCGATCTCGACAGTCGCATTGTCGATACCAAGGCCGGCGAAGGCGGCCATCAGATGCTCGACCGTGCTCACCACCACGCCATCGGCATTGCCTATGACGGTGCACAGCCTGGTGTCGACGACCCGGTCCCAGCGCGCCGGAATCACGGCGCCGTTGCCGGCTGCATCGGTGCGCTTGAATTGAATGCCGCTGTTTACCGCCGCCGGCCCGATGGTCAGCATCACGCGGCGGCCGGAATGCAGCCCGACACCGCTGCAATTGATGCGGCTTCTCAGCGTCTTCTGACGTGCTGCCGGGATGGTCATGTCATTCATGAAGGTCACATAAATTTCTTGCGGGCGCGTTGATGTCGCCCATGTAACGCCGGAGATAAGGAAACCGCGCTCCAACGGCAAATCACTTCTTATTACCGATTGTTACGAACAGCTCAGATTTCATGCGTACACTATATTGTATCTCATTGATTTTACGTGACTTTGGGAAAGGGGCATTCCAACAGAAAGGGCGCCCGAAGGCGCCCTTTCCGTTGGTCCGGCCGGCTTTCCCTTAGTTTGCCTGGCGGCGCAGGAACGCTGGGATTTCCAGAAGATCGTCTTCAGGCGTCGAGACTTTCGGCCGTGCCGGCGCGTCGATACCGAGGCGCGGCTGGCCGCCGGCCGGGGCGATGTTCGATTCGGTCATCGATGGCCGCGCGGGCGCCGTGGTGCCGAAGGTCGGGATCATCCGCTGCACCGGGGCCGGCGGCGGCTGAGGGGCAGGTTCCGCCCGCCGGACGGCGCCGGTAACCCGCTCGAACAGGCTGAAGGCCCGCCGCTTCTCGGGCTGCGCCGGTGCAGGTGCCACAGGCTGCTGCATGGCCGGCGGATAGATCGGAGCCTGAACCTGAAGCGTCGGGCGCTGCAGATTGTCGACGGGGCGCGTCGGGAAGCTCTCGCCGGCGGGCTCAATCTCCGGCTGGAAAGCGGGCGCCGTTGCCACCGGCTCGGGCGCCGGAGCGATCTCTGCCGGCATCTCATAGGCAAGGTCCGCCGTTTCCGGCAACGCTTCCATGATCGGTTCCGGCATGGGCTCGGGCGCCGGTTCGGCCATGAGCGGGGCTTCGTAGGCGAGGGGCTCGAGCTTTTCAGCCGTCGCCGTCATCGTCACCGGCTGGGCAACCGCCGCGGGGGCGGCGGCCGGCCAGACCGGGGCCGGGGTGCTCATGCCGGCAAAACCGCCGGCGGAGGCTCCGAACTGGGGCTTGCGGACCGGGCTCGCCGCGCCGCCGCGGATCACATCCAGGGTCGGCTGACGAACGGGCTGCGGCTGGACGACCGCCGCGGCATCGATACCGGTGGCGACGACCGAGACGCGCAGGCGCCCCTCCATCGTCGGATCGAAGGTCGAGCCGAAGATGACGTTGGCGTCGGGGTCGACTTCGCTGCGCACGCGGTTGACCGCCTCATCCACCTCGAACAGCGCGATGTCCATGCCGGCGGTGATGTTGATCAGCATTGCCCGCGCGCCCTTCAGCGAAACCTCGTCCAGCAGCGGGTTGGAGATCGCGGCCTCGGCGGCATCGATGGCGCGGCGCGCGCCTTCTGCCTCGCCGGTGCCCATCATCGCCTTGCCCATCTCGCTCATCACCGTGCGGATGTCGGCGAAGTCGAGATTGATCAGGCCCGGCATCACCATCAGGTCGGTGACGCCGCGCACGCCGGAATGCAGGACCTCGTCGGCCATCTTGAAGGCGTCGGCGAAGGTCGTCTTCTCATTGGCGATGCGGAACAGGTTCTGGTTCGGGATGACGATCAGCGTATCGACATACTGCTGCAGCTCCTGGATGCCGGCCTCGGCGGTCTTCATCCGGTGGGCGCCTTCGAACTGGAACGGCTTGGTCACCACGCCGACGGTCAGGATATTGTGCTCCCGGGCCGCGCGGGCGATGACCGGCGCCGCGCCGGTGCCGGTGCCGCCGCCCATGCCGGCGGTGATGAACACCATGTTGGAGCCTTCGAGATAGCTGAACAGCTCCTCGAGCGCTTCCTCAGCCGCGGCCCGCCCGACGTCGGGACGAGAGCCGGCGCCGAGGCCCCGTGTGATGTTGAGGCCGAGCTGGATGCGACGATCGGCGGCCGAGAAGTTCAGCGCCTGGGCGTCGGTATTGCAGACGAGAAACTCGACCCCTTCCAGGTTGGATCGGATCATGTTGTTGACGGCGTTGCCGCCGGCGCCGCCGACACCGATCACGGTGATCCGGGGGTGGAGCGGCGCGTCGGCCTCGGGCATGCGGATGTTGATCATTGTGAGGGCTCCTCGTCAGTAATTTTGTTGCGGGGATTGGCCGGGCTGGGCTGCCGGCGGGCGCGTTGGGGTGAAAGGGTGAATTGGTGCGAAAGGTGAGGCGGTCATAGATTTTCCCTGAGCCAGGTGCCGACCCGGCCGAACAAGCCGGGCGCGGGTTGGGAAACGGCAGTCAAACCGGACAGGTCCTCGACAGGATGCTGGGCGAAGGCGAGCAGCCCGACGGCGGTCGCGAAGGCCGGGCCGGACACGGCCTCGGGCTGGCCCAGCAGGCGCTTCGGCTTGCCGATGCGCACCTGCTTGTCCAGGACGAGTTGCGCCAGCTCACGCACGCCGGCCAGCTGGCTGCCGCCGCCGGTCAGCACGACGCGGCGGCCGGCGACCTGATAGAAGCCGGAAATCTCCAGATGTTGGCGCACCAGCTCGAACGTCTCCTCCAGCCGGGGCTGGATGATGCCGACCAGCAGCGAGCGGGGCAGGTGGTTGGCCTGGACCGGCTCGTCATCCCCGTATTCGCCGACCTGCGGCACGTCGATCAGCTCGCGGTCATCGGTCGAGGTGGCAACGCAGCTGCCATAGAGCGTCTTGATCCGCTCGGCATGGGCGACCGGCGTAGTCAGCCCACGCGCCAGGTCGCTGGTGACATGGACGCCACCCACCGGGATGCAGTCGGCATGGACCAGCACGCCGTCCAGGAACACGCCGATCTCGGTTGTGCCGCCGCCCATATCGACAACGGTCGCCCCCAGCTCCTTTTCGTCGTCGACCAGAACCGACAGGCCGGACGCATAGGACGAGACGCAGCAGCGATCGACCGCCAGATGGGTGTCGGCGATGCAGGTGGTCAGGTTCTTCATCGCCGCGACGCTGGCGGTGACGGCATGCAGGTTGACGCCCAGCGCCTGGCCGAACATGCCGCGCGGGTCCTCGATTCCCTTGTTGCCGTCGATGGCATAGCCGGTCGGGATCGCATGCAGCAGCTCGGTCTCTCCCGCCCGCTCCATGGTGCGGGCATGGGCCAGTGCCCGGCGCAGGTCGAGGTCGCCGACCTGATGGCCGGCGATGGTCACCTCGATGGTGACGCCGTGCGATTCGATATGGCCGGCCGACAGGTTGACCAGCACCTCCTGGATGGTCTCGCCGCACATCTGCTCGGCGGCGTTGACCGCCTGGCCGATGGCGTTGGTGGCGCTCGCCATGTCGACGATGGTGCCGGCCTTCAGCCCTAGCGAGTGCTGATGGCCGACGCCGACAATGCGCAGCTCATCCGCATCTTCGACCCGGGCGATGAAGCACACGATCTTGGTCGTGCCGACATCGACGACGGAAACCAGGCTGCCGCGCGGCCGGTGGCGTATGCGCCGCGTGCCGTTCATGGCCATGAGGCGGCTCCGCTCGGGTTGGTCGTGATTCTGGGGGGTATGCGCGAGGTGGGCACGCTCAGATTCCTTGCTGCGTCTTGGGCTTCGCCGGCGGTGCGGGCAGATCGTGCGCCAGGCGCACGATCATCTTTCCGTCCAGCCGCAGGTCGATCACCGCGACATCCCGTTCCAGGATCCGTGACGACGTTTCCGCGTCGGCCAGCTGCTGCAGCGCTTCGGCGACGCCGTCTTCGGGCAGCTTCACTTCGACCCCATTGTCCATCTTCAGATCCCAGCGCCGGCTGCCGATCCAGCTCGACGCTTGGACGCGCTTGGCAAGATCCGGGTGGGTCGCCAATGCGGAGAGCAGGGCGGAGGCATGCGGGGGCGCATCCCCGCCGACGATCAGCGGCAAGGTAGAGGCCGAGGCGTCGGGTACCGGGCCCAGATTGTCGCCCCTGGCGTCGATCAGCGCGAACTTGTCGTTGTGCTGCCACAGCGCGATCGGCTTCCGCTCGACAATGGTGATCGTCACCGTGTCCGGGAACCGGCGCTCGACGGCGGCGGAGGCGACCCACGACATGGCCTCGATCCGCCGGCGCACCACGTCGGGGCTCACGGCCAGGATCGGGTCGCCACGGCTCAGGCCGGCCGCCTTGAGCAGCGCCTTCGGGTCGGTCTGCTCGCGGCCGATGACCTCGACATTCTCGATCTTGAAGCCGCCCGCGACCGACAGTGCGATGAAGCGGCTCGACACGTCCTCGGCCATCACCGTCAGCCGGCCCGAGCGCCAGCCCATGAGGGCGCCCCAGGCAACCGCCGCCACCAGGGCGAGTTTCGCCCCGCGCTTGGCCCATTTGACCACGCCCGCATGCCTGTTCGGTTGCCGCCGCGCGGTACGCGGCGGAGGAGCGTTCAGTGCCGGCATGTCGCGCCCTCCACGATCCATTCGACCAGATCGGCATAGGAAAGGCCCGTCAGCTGGGCCTGCTCGGGGACTAATGAAATGGGAGTCATTCCAGGTTGCGTGTTGATCTCCAGAAAATACAGTCCTTGAGTGTCTTGTGTGGAATCGTCCCAGCGAAAATCGCTGCGGGTGACTCCGGTGCAACCGATCGCCTCATGGGCCAATCGGGCATATTCCATAGCTGCGCTATAAACTGATTCGGGGATTTTCGCGGGTAAAATATGCGTCGCGTAACCTTCAGAATATTTGACCGTGTAGTCGAAGAACTCCGTCGCGTACTGTATTTCGGTCACGGCGAGCGCGCGGGCAGCCTCGCCGGGGCGGCTCATCACCCCGACGGTCAGCTCGCGGCCCCGGATATAGGGCTCGACCAGCAGCTCTTCGTCCTCCGCCCAGCCGGGCGCCGAGGGCCGCGCATTGGCGCCTTCGCGCACGATGACGACGCCGACGCTGGAGCCTTCCGCGATCGGCTTCACCACATAGGGCGCCGGGATCGGGTGGCCTTTGGACAGATCGCCGGCGACGACGATTTTCCCCGCCGGGCTAGGCACTCCGGCGGTTGCGACGACACGCTTGGCCAGCGGCTTGTCCATGGCGACGGCCGATGCGCGCATGCCCGAATGGGTATAGGGGATGCCCATCACATCCAGGATCGCCTGGATCGTCCCATCCTCGCCGCCGGTGCCGTGCAGCGCGTTGAACACCGCGTCGGGGCGCGGCGTCAGGCCGGCGGCGATGGCCGTCAGATCCTGCGGGGGATCGAACGGCGTGACGTCATACCCTTTGGACGCCAGGGCCTCGACCACGCCCTTGCCGCTCACCAGCGACACCTCGCGTTCGGCCGACCAGCCGCCTGTGAGCACTGTGACCTTTTTGCGCCCCCTCATGCGAACGCTCCGATCCGCATGATTTCCCAGCGCAGCTCGACGCCCGAATCGGCATGGACGCGGCGGCGGACCTCCTCGCCGAGCGATTCCAGGTCGGCGGCGGTGGCGGCGCCGGTATTGATCAGGAAGTTGCAATGCTGCTCGGACACCTGGGCGCCGCCCATGGTCAGCCCGCGGCAGCCGGCGCGGTCGATCAGCTCCCAGGCCTTGGCGCCGGGAGGATTTGCGAAGGTCGAGCCGCCGGTGCGGGCGCGGATCGGCTGGGTCTCGGCGCGGCGGCTCTGGACCTCCCGCATCCGTTCGGCGACGGCGTCCGCGTGGTCGGGACGGCCGCGCAAGGTCGCCTCGACGACGATGGCGCCCTCGGGCAGCTCGCTGTGGCGATAGGTGAGGCCGAGCTTCTCGCCGGGCACGGTCATGACCTTGCCGGCGCGGGTCACCAGCACGGCGGATTCGATGATGTCGACGATCTCGTTGCCATAGGCGCCGGCATTCATCTTCACCGCGCCGCCGACCGTGCCGGGGATGCCGGAGAAGAACTCCAGCCCCGCCAGCCCGGCGGCGCAGGCTTCCTCGGCCACCGTCAGGTCCAGCGCTCCGGCTCCGGCGATGACCTTGTCGCCGTCGATGCGCACGCGGGCGAACTCACCGCCCAATCGCACGACGACGCCCTGAAGACCGCCGTCGCGGATCAGCAGGTTGGAGGCGACGCCCAGCACCGTCACCGGGATGTCGGCCGGGCAGGCGGCCATGAAGTGCGCCAGATCCTCCATGTCGGCGGGACGGAACATCACCTCCGCCGGTCCGCCGACGCGGAACCAGGTCAGCGGCGCCAGAGCGACACCGCTGCGCACGCGGCCCCGCACCTGGGGCATGCGGTCGGTCAGGTCGGCCGCGTTGGATAGGGGCGGCTTGCGGGCAGCCATCATCGCTTGGCCCCCGCTTTCAGCGCGTCGAGCTCACCCGGCAGCGCCGCTGCCCAATTGGTGATGTTGCCGGCGCCGAGGCAGACGACGAAGTCGCCTTGCGTGGCGGTCTGGGCGACCATGCCGGCCAGCGCCGACGGATCGGGCAGGGGCGCGACATTGCGGTGTCCATGGCCCTGGAGCCCAGCGACCAGCGCGTCGCGGTCGACGCCGGGGATCGGCTGCTCGCCGGCCGCGTAGACGTCGGCAACGATCACCTGGTCGGCGTCGTTGAAGCAGGTGCAGAAATCCTCGAACAGGCTGGCGAGGCGGGTGTAGCGGTGGGGCTGCACCACGGCGATCACCTTGGCGCCCGGCGTGTTGGCGAGCGCCAGCCGCGCGGCCCGCAGCACGGCGCCGATCTCGACCGGGTGGTGGCCGTAATCGTCGATCACGGTGACGCCGCCCGAGACGCCGGTCTTGGTGAAGCGGCGCTTGACGCCCTGGAAGCGGGCCAACGCGCCCCGGATGGCGTCGTCCTCGATCCGCATCTCGTGGGCCACGGCGATGGCGGCGCAGGCGTTCTGCACGTTGTGCCGCCCCAGCATCGACAGGTGAATGCGCGGGATGGTGCGCGATTCGCCCAGCCGCGCATTGACCTCGATGTCGAAGGTCGAGCCGTCGGGCCCGGTCTCGACATTGACGGCGCGGATATCGGCCTGGGGCGAGAAGCCGTAGGTGATGATGCGCCGGTCGGCGACACGCGGAATCATCGCCTGAACCTCTGGATGGTCGATGCAGAGCGCGGCGAAGCCGTAGAAGGGGATGTTCTGGACGAAGCTGTCGAACGCCGCCTTCACCCCGTCGAACGTGCCGAAATGATCCAGATGCTCGGGGTCGATATTGGTGACGATGCCGATCGTGGCCGGCAGCTTCACGAAGGTGCCGTCGCTCTCGTCCGCCTCCACGACCATCCAGTCGCCGGCGCCCAGCCGGGTGTTGGTGCCATAGGCGTTGATGATGCCGCCATTGATGACGGTAGGGTCATAGGCGGCGCCTTCCAGCACCGCCGCGACCAGCGAGGTGGTGGTTGTCTTGCCATGGGTGCCGGCGACGGCGACCGACCATTTCAGCCGCATCAGCTCGCCCAGCATCTCCGCCCGGCGTACGACCGGCAGCATCATGGCGCGGGCGGCGGTGAGCTCGGGATTGTCCGCCTTGATCGCCGACGAGACGACGACCACGGCGGCCTCGCCGAGATTCTCTCCCGCATGGCCGATGGCGACGGGAATGCCGAGCGCGCGCAGCCGCTTCACATTGGCGCTGTCCGCTACGTCCGAGCCCTGAACCGAATAGCCGAGATTGTGCAGCACCTCGGCGATCCCGCTCATGCCGATGCCACCGATGCCGACGAAGTGAATCGTCCCGATGGAGAGTGGGAGGGCCCTCATACCGCGATATCCTTGAGCGACGTACTGACTGCCGGCTGCCCGACGCGGGCGCCGATTTGCGAAATGACGAGTTCGGCGAAGCTGTCCGCCGCGGCCGGGCGGCCTTCCTGTTTGGCTGCCTCGGCGGCGCGCGACAGCGAATCCGGATGGGCGGCGAGGCCGGCGATGCGCTCGGCCAGCAGCTTCGGCGTCAGGATGCGCTGGCCGACCACCCAGGCGCCGCCGCTCTGGGCATAGGCCTCGGCGTTGGTGGTCTGATGATCGTCCATGGCGAACGGGTAGGGCACCAGGATCGCCGGCCGCCCGGCGACACCCAGCTCGGCGACGGTTGAGGCGCCTGAGCGGGCGATGGCGAGATGGCAGGCCGAAAGCCGCGCCGGCACATCGTCGAAGAAGGTCGACAGCTCGGCCGCGATGCCCGCGGCCTGGTATTCCGCCGTCACCGTGTCGAGGTCCTCGGGCCGGCATTGCTGGACGATCCTGAGACGGCCCTTGAGCTCGGGCGGCAGCAGCGCCATCGCCGGGGGCACGATCTCGCTGAAGATCCGGGCGCCCTGGCTGCCGCCGGTGACCAGGATCTGAAACGGGCCGGTCGCAGCCGGCTCGGCATAGGGCACGTCGCGTACCGCCAGGATGCCGGGTCGGACCGGGTTGCCGGTCAGCACAGTGTGCGCCGCGGCCGGCATGTATTTGACCTTGGCGAAGGAGGTCGCGATCGCCTGGGCGCGCGAGGCCATGCGCCGGTTGGCGCGGCCCAGCAGCGCGTTCTGCTCGTGCAGCACGATCGGGATTCTGGTCAGCGAGGCGGCGAAGATGGTCGGAATCGAGGGATAGCCGCCGAAGCCGACGGCGACCGAGGGGCGGAGGCTCTTCAGCAGCTTGCGTGCCTCCAGGGCGCCCAACCCCATCTCCCACACCGCGCGCAGCCGGTCGAGCGCATAGCGCGGCAGGCGGCTGGACCGGATGCGGTGGACCTCGACGCCGGCCAGGGTCTCCCCGAACACCCTGCCGCGCTCGTCGGTCAGTAGTGCGACGCGGATGCCGCGCGCGAGCAGCGCCTTGGCCAGAGCCTCGGCCGGGAACATGTGGCCGCCGGTGCCGCCGGCGGCGAGGACGACAAGGGGCGCCGTCATCTGACGTCGCTCCCCGGGTAGCGAACGCGGGTCAGCGCCAGCGCCATGCCGGTGCCCAGCCCCAGCGCCAGCAGCGACGAGCCGCCATAGGAGATGAAGGGCAAGGTCATGCCCTTGGCCGGCAGCAGGTGCAGCGACGAGCCCATATGGACCAGCGCCTGCAGCCCGAATTGGGTGAACAGGCCGCCCACCGCCAGCACGACGAACAGGTCGTTGTCCTTCAGCGCGCGGGAGAAGCCGCGCAGCACGATGAAGCCGAACAGAGCGACGATGAACAAAGTGGCGGCAAGGCCCAGCTCCTCGCCGGCGACGGCGAAGATGAAGTCGGCATGGGCATCGGGCAGCGACAGCTTGACCGTGCCCTGGCCTGGCCCGGTGCCCGTCAGCCCGCCATGGATGAAGGCCTCCAGTGAGCGGTCGACCTGATAGGTGTCGCCCGATGCAGGGTCCAGGAACCGGTCCACGCGGCTGGCGATATGGGGGAACATGTAGTAGGCGCCGACCAGCGCGCCCACGCCGATCACCGCCAGCGCCAGCACGAAGACGATCGGCAGGCCGGCCAGGAAGAATTCGGCGAACCAGATCGCGGTGCAGATGAAGGTCATGCCGAAATCGGGCTGCAGCATCAGCACGCCCACCACCGCCACATAGGCCGCGATGGCCAGGAAATAGCCGGGGAAGAAGACGCCGTCGGCGCGGGCGGCATGCTGGCGGGCGAACAGCCAGGCGCTGACCACCGCGAAGGCCGGCTTCAGGAACTCGGACGGCTGCAGCGAGAACGCGCCGAAACCGATCCAGCGCGTGGCGCCCTTGATCTCGCTGCCCATGACTAGCGTCAGCGCGGTCAGCGCATAAAAGACCGCGAAGGTGACGAAGGAAAGGCGCCGCACGCTGCGCGGGGACAGCAGCGAGACGCCGATCAGCAGGATCAGGGTCGGGACCAGCATGATCCCCTGGTGGATCACGAAATAGAAAGTCGGCGCATGGATGCGGTCGGCCACCGACGGGCTCGCCGCCGTGACCAGCAGCGCGCCGACGCCGATCAGCACGGCGAGCGCGACCAGGGTCCAGCGGTCGACGGTCCACCACCAGCGGCCGAGGATCGAATGGTCGGTGCGGGCGAAGGCCATGCTCATGCCGTCACCTCTGGTAAGGCTTGGACCGCGGCGACGAAGAAGCGGCCGCGGACTTCGAAATTCGGGAACTGGTCGAACGAGGCGCAGGCGGGTGACAGCAGCACCACGCCGCCCTTGCCGTCGGCCTGGGCCATCGCAGCGGCGGCCTGGACCGCCCTGTCGATCGTGCCGGCGATGGTAGTGGGCGTCTTGCCCTTGAGCCACTCGGCGAAATCATTCGCAGCCTCACCGACCAGGAAGGTATGGACGACACGCGACATGAAAGGCTCAAGGCCGGTCAGCCCGCCCTCCTTGGCCCTGCCGCCGGCGATCCAATAGATGCGGCCATAGCTCGACAGCGCCTTTTCGGCGGCGTCGACATTGGTCGCCTTGCTGTCGTCGACGAAGGTGACCTTGCCGATGGTGCGGACCAGCTGCTGGCGGTGCGCCAGGCCCGGGAAGCTCTTCAGTGCTGCGACGATCACCGGCTTTTCCACGCCGCAGACGCGGGCGACGGCCCAGGCGGCGGCGGCGTTCTGCCAGTTATGGGCGCCGGGCAGGCGCTGGATCGTGCGCAAGTCGATCTCGCGGGAGGCTTGGTCGTCCAGATCGTCGATCAGCCAGCCGCCGACGACCGACACCCCACCTGCCGTCTCGACGCCGACCGAGATCGGGATCAGGCAGGGATGGCCCTGTGCAACCAGACGCTCCGCCATGTCCCGGGTCGGGTCGGTATCGATGCCGATGATCGCGGCCTGCGGCCCGGACTGGCCGGCGAAGATCCGCTCCTTGGCCGCGATATAGCCCTCCATCGAGCCGTGCCGGTCCAGATGGTCGGGCGTGATGTTGAGCAGCACGGCGGCGTCGAATACGGTCTCGTCGAGCAGGTCGAGCTGATAGCTCGACATCTCCAGCACATAGCCGCCGTCGGCGCCCAGCGACGGGAAGGTCAGAACCGGGGTGCCGAGATTGCCGCCGACCGCGATGGGCAGGCCCGCCTCGTTCAGAATATGGCCGATCAGCGAGGTGGTGGTCGATTTGCCGTTGGTGCCGGTGATGCCGATATAGCGGGCCTCGGGCTCGGCCCGGTACAGCAGCTCGATATCGCCGACGATCGGGCAGCCGGCCTCTCGTGCGCGCATGGTCACCGGGTGCGGCTCGGGGAAATGGAGCGGGATGCCGGGGGCCTGGACCAGGAACTGCATCGCGCCGAGGTCGGCCTGGGTGAGATCGACCAGCGGGATACCGTTGGCCGCCGCGGTGTCGCGGGTGGCGGCGCTGTCGTCCCAGGCGGCGACTTCGACCTTGCAGGCTTTCAGCGCGTCGACCGTCGCCAGTCCCGATTTGCCGAGCCCCAGCACCGCGACGGGCGGGCCGTCGGCGAGGAAACTGAAATCGAGGTGGGCGGCCTGTGCGGTCATCTGAGTTTCAGGCTCGACAGGCCGACCAGCGCCAGGATGGCGGCAATGATCCAGAAGCGGATGACGACGGTGGGTTCGGCCCAGCCCTTCTTTTCGAAGTGATGGTGCAGCGGCGCCATGCGGAAGACGCGCTTGCCGGTGGTCTTGAAGGAAACGACCTGGACGATGACCGACACCGTCTCCAGCACGAACAGGCCGCCGATGATGGCGAGCACGATCTCATGCTTGGTCACGACCGCGACCGAGCCCAGCGCCGCCCCGACCGACAGTGAGCCGGTATCGCCCATGAACACCATCGCCGGCGGAGCATTGAACCACAGGAAGCCCAGGCTCGCGCCGACGAGCGCGCCGCAGAACACCAGCAGTTCGCCGGCGCCGGCGACATGGTGGAGCTGCAGATAGTTCGAGAAGATGACGTTGCCGACCAGATAGGCGATCAGCCCGAAGCAGGCGACGGCAATCATCACCGGCACGATGGCGAGTCCGTCCAGCCCGTCGGTCAGATTGACCGCGTTCGACGCGCCGACGATGACGAAAATCGAGAAGATCGGGAAAAACCAGCCCAGATTGATCAGCGCGTCCTTGAAGAACGGTAGTGCCAGCTGGGTCGACAGCGGCTCGCGCGTCACATAGGCGATCAGCACCGCGGCGATGGCGGCAACTACGATCTGCCCGGCCAGCTTCACTTTTCCAGGCAGGCCCTTGGTGTTGCGCTTGGTCAGCTTCAGATAGTCGTCGCCGAAGCCGACGGCGCCGAAGCCGACCGTGACCAGCAACACGATCCAGGTATAGGCATTGTGCAGGTCGACCCACAGCAGGGTCGACAGGATCACCGCCAGCAGGATCATTACCCCGCCCATGGTCGGCGTGCCCTGCTTCTTCAGGTGTGTCTCGGGCCCGTCCGTGCGGATCGGCTGGCCGGCGCCCTGCTTGGATTTCAGCCAGCGGATGATCGACGGGCCGAAGATGAAGCAGAACAGCAGCGCCGTCATAACCGCGCCGCCGGTGCGGAAGGTCTGATAGCGGAACAGATTCGCGAGGATGAATTTGTCGGCGAAAGGCCGGGCGAGGTCATACAGCACGGCGGTTCTCCGATGGTTTCTTATTATCCCGGGCCCGCAGCGCGGCCACCACCGTACCCATCTGCGAACCGGCGGAGCCCTTCACCAGCACGATGTCGTTTGCGCGCGCCGCGCGCGCGACCAGCGGCGCCAGGGCGGCGGAAGTCTCGGCATGGGCGCCGCGCATGTGGGCGGGCAGCGCATCGTGAAGGTGCCTGGTCAGCGGGCCGGCGGTGAAGACCTGCGCGACCTTGGCGGCGATCAGCGCATCTGCCAGCCCGACATGCTCGGCCGGACCGTTCGCGCCCAGCTCCAGCATGTCGCCCAGCGCCACCAGCCGGCGGCCGCCGGCCTCGGTCATGCCCAACACCGCCAGCGCGGCGCGGGTCGCGGCGGGGCTCGCATTATAAGTCTCGTCGACGATGCGGAAGCTACCGCCGGCAAGGGCGACATCGATGGCGACGCCGCGGCCCTTGACCGGCGTGAGCGTCTCCAGCGTCGCGACCGCGGCGCCGATATCGCCGCCCATCGCAGCAACGGCCAGCAGCACGGCCAGCGCGTTCTGCACCTGGTGGCGCCCCGGCAGCGGCAGGCGGAAGCCGATCTCACGGCCGAGGATCGTGGCGCGGACGACCGAGCCCGACGGCTCCAGATCGACGGAAATGAGACGGCCCTCGGCCCCAGCGGACTCGCCGAAGCTCCAGATATTGCCGATGCCGCGCGCCTCGGCGGCTTGGGTCAAGCGGCCGAAATGCGGGTTGTCGTGGTTCAGGATCGCGGTGCCGTCAGCATCCAGGCCGGTGAAGATCTCCGCCTTGGCGTCGGCGATACCTTCGACATTGGCGAAATATTCCAGGTGCACTGCCTCGACATTGGTGATGATCGCCACATGCGGACGCAGCATTGCCGATAACGGCGCGATCTCGCCGGCATGGTTCATGCCGATCTCGAACACGCCGAACTCGGCGGTCGCCGGCATGCGCGCCAGCGACAGCGGCATGCCGATCTGATTGTTCAGGTTACCGGTGCTGGCATGGGTGCGCCCTTGCGCGCCCAGCAATGTTGCCAGCGCCTCCTTGGTCCCGGTCTTGCCGACCGAGCCGGTGACGGCGACGATCCTGGCTTGGCTCCGCGCCCTCGCGGCGATGGCCAGTGCTTCCAGGCCCGCCATCGTGTCCGGCACCGCCAGCAGGCGGGCGGGGTCGGCGCCGGAAATCGGCCGGTCGACCATCGCGGCGGCCGCGCCGCTCGACAGGGCGGCGGCCACGAAATCGTGCCCGTCGAAGCGCGGGCCTTTCAGGGCGACGAACAGATCGTTGGCGGCGACCGCGCGGGTGTCGATCGATACGCCGGACGCTGCCCAGCCTGCACCTGGGGCCGGCTTGGCGCCGGTGGCGTCAGCGGCCTCGGCCGCTGTCCAGATCGCGGTCATGGCATGACCTCGGCCACGGCGGCGCGGACGACCTCGGCGTCATCGAACGGGCGCACGGTCTTGCCGACGATCTGTCCCTGCTCATGCCCCTTGCCGGCGACGACGAGGATGTCGCCGGCCTTCAGCTCGCGGATACCGGCGGCGATGGCCTCGGCGCGATCGCCGATCTCGACGGCGCCGGGCGCGGCGGCCATCACGGCGGCGCGGATCGCCGCCGGGTCCTCGGTGCGCGGATTGTCGTCGGTGACGATGACGCGGTCGGCCAGGCGGGTCGCGATCTCTCCCATGATCGGGCGCTTGCCCGGATCGCGGTCGCCGCCGCAGCCGAAGGC